>JBAYXX010000147.1:0-6974 GCA_041673345.1 Kiritimatiellia bacterium | reverse complement strand
GTAAAAGGGCGGAGCGCGGGGTTGGCGCCGGCGAGGCGGGGGTTATTGCAACCACACATTGGTTGCAACAGGAGGGTAAAAGGGGAAACACGGACTTGCAACCACTAGGTGGTTGCAAAAATGGTGAAAGGTGGCCGGTTTATTTCTTTGCATCCGACACCAGTGGCGAGAAGGCTTTTGAGGAGTTTTACACGCCGGGTGAGGAGCTGGACTTGGAGAAGTTTGTGAGTTTGGGTGTGGTCAAGAACTCGAAGAAGCGTTCGATGCGGGAGATTGATGAGATTTTTGCGAACCTGCGTAATCTTTTTGAGCGTGAGTCGATCACCAAAGCGGATGTGGTGGAGGTTTTGAAGGATTATCTGCCGAACTTTGCGCATATCGAGACAGGTAAGGGGCTGGATGGGAAGATGTAGCGGCGGTGCTGCAGCGCGGTTGAACCGGCCTTCGGCCTGGGTTTTGGCGGTTATTGCGACCACACAGTGGTCGCAATCAGGAGGGTAAAAGGCGGAGCATGCGGCAGCTATTGGGTGGTTGCCAGGTGCGGGTGAAAAGGGTTGGCTGCTGGGCTTTTAATCTCATGTTTGCAACCACTTAGTGGCTGCAAAAAGGTGGTTCCCAAAAGGGGTGAGCATGAGTGGGATAACTGATGTTGCGATTGATGACCGTGAGCCGGAGGCCTTTGTTGAGCTGTTTAAGAGCGCAGGAGCGGAGGCCGTCAGGGTTGAACGGCTAAAGGTTGGGGATTTTATTGTTAATCAAAGCTGGTTGTTTGAACGTAAAACCATGGTTGATTTTTGTGCCTCGCTGGTGGATGGTCGTTTGTTCAGACAGGCAATCAGGATGCTGGGCTGGGATGGCCATGTTGTAATGATCTTGGAAGGCGGGTCAAAGGAGTGTGCTAAAAGCCGTGTCTCGCGTGAGGCCATTCAGGGCGCGCTGATCACGCTGGGAGTTTTTTTCGGGATTCCTGTGCTGCGGGCCATGGATGCAGAGGAAACAGTGCGGCTGATGGGTTATACGGTGAGACAAAGTGAACGCTTCAGCAGGAGCGCGATTCTCAGGCATGGGTATCGCCCAAAAAGACGGCGTACGCGTCAGCTTTTTATCCTGCAGGGATTGCCGGGTATTGGACGCGAGCGAGCTGAGAGCCTTTTAGAGGCCTTTGGCAGTGTTGAGGCTGTGATGATGGCGGAAGCCGAGGAACTGGCAGAGGTGGAAGGGATTGGAGAGAAGACGGCGCGGAGGGTGCGGGAGGTTATTGCAGGTGATTATTGCAACCACTAAGTGGTTGCAATGACGTGGTTAAAAGGGCGGAGCACGCACTTGGCGGCTGAAGGGCGCGGGTTATTGCAACCACATAGTGGTTGCAACCTGGAGTTTGGCCATTATTTGGCTCAGGCAGCAGCCTTGAGACAGGCCATGGCGGGCGTAAAGCTCAAACCTGCTGCCTCAAGCAGCTCGGGATTCTCGGCAGCCTCCTTTCGGATCAGTGCAAGTAGGTCCAAACAGGACGGTCGTCTTCTGCGAGGCTGCCATTTTGGCGGCTGGAGATACTCATCTGCGCGTTTCGCACCATAAGCGATAAGCGAAGCTAGAAGCAGAAAGGAATAGGAGGCCACAATGAACGCTGGAAACCGGTCAACAGAGGCATCATTCCACACTTGAGGATCTGCGACACCCAGATGTTGCTTTTCGTCGCGGTGATTGACTTCGATTCCCCAGCGATCAATATAGGCCTGAATGAGTTTGCTGAGATCCAGGCCATTGGCATCGGTCAGCAAATACGCAGGTTCGCGATAGTTTGCTTTACTGTTAGGCGAGAGATGATATGGAATCGGAGCCAATACGATTAGACAAAGAGGTTTTTCCCTTGCACCTCGTTGCCAGCGGACATTGCGAACTTCTTTGAAACGGATTTCACGATATTTTCCGCCTATGAAGAACTTTCCTGATCTAAATGGTATGGTTTTATCCTTGAGGACAGATTCCGGTGTGAATTTCACGTCGGCATATTTCTTTCGCGGATGCGCCGGGTCTTTGGCTGTGAAGCAGAGCTTGGCATCTTTTCTGCATCGGGCCAGAACGTGGCATCGCTCCTGTACAGCATTAAATATCTTGCGATTGCAGAACCCGCCATCCAATGTGAACAGAATAATGCGTGCGGATGCCCCTGCCGCATCCAGATCTTTGCGCAATCTTCGCATATGCACAACCGCCTGATCGCACATGGTGTTTTTTTTTCTTTGCTTTGTTGTATGCCGCTTGTTCCTCTGCGCTGGCCTTCTTTTTGGGTCTCACCAGCGACTCGACTGGTTCAAAAAGAATGGGTATCGTGCGTGCGCCCACACCGTCGAGTTTATGCAAAGGCAGAGCCAGTGCAAATTGGATCATGCTCAAGCCCTTGATGAAATTGACATGGAATGGCGGAGAAAGAGGATCACGCATCCAGCGGGAGCGCTTGACCTTCCGCCCCCCGCGTTTTATTTTGGTCTCATCGCTGGCGATACTGATAAAATCATCACCGTCCAAAAAATCGAGCGCGTGACGGATAGCGGGTTCAAACAGATCCTGTGTTTTCCATGGGCTGCGTGAGAAAAGACGATAGTCTGCGCTCCAGTCGCGCTGATCACGGTTGGTGGCGCACAACATGCGAGTAAGCCAATGCCTTCCAATACAAAGCAGATTGCTCAGTAAAAGCCGCATAGCCCTGGTTGCCGTGCGCTCCTGCGAAAACATGGGGGCAAATTCATTGCTTATATTCAGGAAAGCTTCCAGTAGTTTCATAACTCCTCCGCGCATAGTTTTGTTTTGAAATCCCGACAAAGCGGGTACAAGTAAATATCTTTAATGGGTGCCTTGATTTGGTTATACTGATCTTGACGGGTTCGCCCGCTTGTGACCCCAACGCATTGCCAATTGGCTGCCTGGTAGCATGTTCCCTTAAACCGATTCTGCTCGACAAAAGTTTCAACTAAAACAGGTTCGAACCCGTATTTCACCCGCCAGTCAACAGGTAGGCGCCGCAGGGCCATGGCTATAATGTGGCTGGCCAGATGAGGAATGTTCACCCATGGCGGAATAAGGAAACGCATATTGTTCACCACTCGGGAAAGATTTTTTTCACGTTGTTCTCTGTTCCACCCGATAAAGATATCCCGTGGTGCCGTCTTCCATGCTGCCGCGCCAAACAGAAGACAGGCAAGAGGCCTTCCATCGTTAGCATAGGCAATATAGCGGAGAGTTTGCCCAACACATGTTGTAAACCCCAGATAATGATATTGAGCGAGTAACGTCTGCCAAAGCTGTGCCTCGTGCCCATGATCTAAGCTGCTTAAGGTAATGGGCCTGATGGTTCTCAAAGAGGTATTGAGCGTGGAGGTATTGTGCAAAACCGGTTGAAATGATTTACCGCGGAAATGATTTACACTCTTTTGTCTTTGCTGCGGCAGAGTAAAGAAGCCGCGGCGTTCCAGCTTGAGGAGCATGGTACGGCACGCCATATCTTTTAAGCGTCCGGCTTCATCCTGCCATTCCCATGCAGAGCAGATCTCGCGGGATAAGCGAGTCCGATGCCATTGGGGATGCTCGGCGAGCAGTTTTCTGATATCTTCAATGTTTTTAGGTGATAGATCGCGGCCCTGAACTCTGATTACTTCATTCATGCCTGCTTTATAGCAGGTTGTAGTGCGTGAGTCCAGTCATATCGTATGTTTTTACGAAAAAAAATTAAGTGCCTCAGAAAGAGCCACCGGATTAAAAAGTTTTTCCTCGAATAATGGCCAAACTCCAGATTGCAACCACATAGTGGTTGCAACAGGAGGGTAAAAGGGAAGCAGGCGGCGGTTGTGGGGCGGTTGCTTGATGCTAGTGAAAGGGGTTGTTGCAATGTATAGGGTTTTTAAACGGTTTTTGGATGTTGTGTTGTCTGGGTTGGCGTTGCTGGTGCTGGCACCGCTGCTGGTGCCGGTTTGCATTGGGCTGCTGTTGACCGGCGAGCACTATGTTTTTTATTTTCAGGAGCGGATTGGGTTTAAAAACAAGCGGTTTTTTATCTGGAAGTTCGCGACCATGCTCAAAGCGAGCCCCAGTTTAGCGGGCGGGCTGCACACCACCCGGCGTGATCCGCGGGTGCTGCCCATGGGCCATTTTTTGCGGATGACCAAAATCAATGAGCTGCCGCAACTGATCAATATTTTCAAGGGTGACATGTCGATCGTTGGTCCGCGCCCCTTGGTGGATAAGACCTTTGACCCCTATCCCCCGCATGTCAGGGAGGTGATTTACGATGTGAAGCCAGGGCTGACTGGGATTGGCTCGATTGTGTTTCGTGATGAGGAGCGTCTGCTCTCAGAGTGCGGGATGGAGGCCAGCGAGTTTTACGGGCGCTATATTGCGCCAGCGAAAGGTGAATTGGAGATTTGGTATCAGCGCCATCTTTCACTGTGGACGGATCTGATGCTTATCTTTCTGACAGCCTGGGTGATTGTCTTTCCAAAGAGCAAGCTGCTGCATAAGGTGTTTCGGGACTTGCCGGAGGTTGAGGTGCCGGGGTTGGGGGGTTATTGCAACCACTGAGTGGTTGCAACAGGAGGGTAAAAGGGGCGGCTTAAACCAGCGCCGTAAGGTGTGGAGTAAATATGGAAGATCTAATTAAATTAACTCCCGGGGGGCAGCTGCGGTTTGTTGCGGGGGAGGGTGAGACCAAGGTTGCACAGGAGGTTGCGGCTGCGTTTAAAGGCGATTGGGTGGAGGGGCTGTTCCTCTTGGGGGCCAAGAAGTATCGGTTTGGAGCTGAGCTGACGCTGAGGTATTGGCAACGGGTGGCGGAGCTGGTGATAACAGAGTTGTGCCAGATTCCCGAAGGGGCCGAGGATGTGACGATCAGCGATGTGTCGGATTCGTATTTAGCGGAGCTGGTGCTGTCGGCACCGCCAATGGAGGGGGGCGAGTATCTTACGCTGGATGTTTTGGAGCGAATTTCAGGGGCGTTGCGCAGCTGGTGTGAGCTACGGATTGTTGAGGGCAAAGGAGTCGCCCCTTTTCTGAAAAAATACGCGCCTAAGTGGCAGCAAGTTGGTAGGGTGTGTTTTCATCTGGCGGAGAACAAAGCCGATGAAGCGCGCCCTTTTGCATTTCTGGCAACATATGCCAGTGGGTTCAATGATGGCGGCAAGGTCAAGCACGTCAGGTTGCGGCAGGCGTTGACGCAGTATGCGGGTGAGCGCAACAAGGCGGCACTGGTGCGCCTGCTCGTGCCGGTTGAGAGGGTGTGCTCAACATTGGAGTGGGTTAAGGAGCTGGTGGAGAGCGGCAGGGTCTATGATGCCACGGCAATGCGGAGTACGGAGGCCTTTAGGTTTCTGCAGGATATCCCAGCGATGGAGGAGAGCGGGTTGACGGTTAAGATTCCTGATTGGTGGAAGAAACGGGCGCGTCCGCGAGTCAGTGTCACGATTGACAGCAACAAAACATCGGTGGTGGGCAAAAATGCGTTACTTGATTTTGATGTGGGGGTGATGCTGGGAGGTGAGAAGCTTACGCAAGCGGAGATTCAAGAGCTGTTAACAGGTGAGGATGGCTTGGTTAGCATCAAAGGGCAGTGGGTTGAGGTTGACAAGGAGAAGCTGCAGGAGGCGTTGGATCATTGGGTCAAATTGCGTGAGCAGGTGGGGGATGATGGTGTCTCTTTTGTGAAAGGGATGCGGATGCTGGCTGGGGTTTCGCTGAGTGCCAATGACGACACCATGGTTTCGGAGAGCGTTGCGGGGTGGATGGATGTGACGGCAGGGGAGCAGCTACGGAAGGTGCTGGAACAGCTGCGTGATCCAGGTAAGATTGAGGTGGCGCATGGGGCAGAGCATTTGCAGGCAACGCTGCGGCATTATCAGCGGGATGGGGTTGAGTGGCTGCGCTTTCTGAGTGAGTTGGGGTTGGGGGCGTGTCTGGCGGATGACATGGGGCTGGGCAAGACGATTCAGGTGCTGGCATTGCTACTGCATTATCAGTTAAGGGGCGGCACCCAGCAGCCGTCGTTGCTGGTGGTGCCAGCCTCGTTACTGAAAAACTGGAGCTTAGAGGCGCAGCGTTTTGCCCCTTCGTTGCGGTTGGTTTTTGTGCATCCAACGTCATTGCCCCGCGATGAACTGGTGGCAGCGGCAGCGAATCCTAAGCGGGCATTCCAGGGTGTTGATCTGGTGGTGACAACCTATGCAATGGTCTATCGTCAGGCTTGGCTGACGGAGGTGAACTGGAAGTTGCTGGTTTTAGATGAAGCGCAGGCTATCAAAAACCCGTCAACGAATCAGAGCAAATCAGTAAAGAAACTGCGTGCGGAGTCGCGAATTGCGCTGACCGGGACCCCGATTGAGAATCGGCTGGGGGATTTGTGGTCGTTGTTTGATTTTCTTAATCCCGGGTTGCTGGGTTCAGCGGCGGCATTTCGCGGCTTTATCAAAAACATGGGAAGCAATGGCGAGTGGCAGTTTGCCGTGTTGCAGAAACTGGTGCGCCCTTATATTTTGCGGAGGTTGAAGACAGATCGCACGATTATCAGCGATCTGCCGGATAAGGTGGAGAGTGCGTGTTACTGCTCGTTGACTAAGGTGCAGGTGAAGATGTACAGCCAGTGTGTGGAGCAGTTGGCGGAGGCGTTGGGGCATGCGAGCGGGATACAGCGGCGTGGGTTGGTGTTGCAGTCGTTGATGCGGTTAAAGCAGGTCTGCAACCATCCGAGTCAGTTGAGCGGTGATGGCGAGTACAAGGCATCGGCGAGTGGCAAGTTTTTGCGGCTGGAGGAGATCTGTGAGGAGATTGCTTCGCGTCAGGAGAAGGTGCTGATCTTCACGCAGTTCAGAGAGATCATCGAGCCGCTGGAAAAACATCTGTCAGGGATCTTTGGCCGCAGTGGGGTAGTGTTGCATGGCGGGACAGCGGTTAAAAACCGGCAGAAGTTGGTGGATGAATTTCAGATGGAG
>JBAYXX010000146.1:0-7024 GCA_041673345.1 Kiritimatiellia bacterium | reverse complement strand
CTCCATTTTCATCGTCAAATTCCACATGCCCCATATAGCCTTTATACTCCATCATGTTATCTGACCGCTCCGGACGCTCAAGGATTTTCTCAAGAGGTTTTCTGTGCCGCTTGTTCATTCACTAATAGTATCAAATGTTGATACTAAACCAAGTGGCAGCAATTTGACGCTTGGCAGCAATTTGACGCTTCGCATCTACAAACTGTTAAAACATAAAAACTTACCTCTGAAAAACATCGGTTTTTAGCCCTTAGAACGTCATTTAGCCCCCTAAAACGAATGTTTAAGACAAACTCTCCTCTTTAACACACCACGCATCTGAGCTAAGTAAGTCGGCCTTACTTGAGTAAAGATGCTTGCGTTGCGGATAAATATTTCGTACTTCTTCAATAAACTTCAAGGATCCGACTGCCAGGGACTCCGTCCAGCAGGCTTCACGCTTTAGTGCATCACTATTGATCTTCGTTTGGATTAAACTCCCGTATCTAGGCTGAAACTCCATTGATTGAAACCCCAATTCGTCGAGCAATCGTTCCTGATTAATAATGCAGTAGCGTGACCGCTTACCTGTCAACTCATCATAGCCACACCAACGCCATTGACTGGGGTGTTTTACCGCCCCTGCCTGGACCATGTTCAGATCAACGTATGCAAGACAATTCATGAGATGCTTCGGCCCATGAACCAGCGTGCATTGATACGGGTGTTCCCATAGCGAATCTAAATGCCCTTTCCGTAAATTATACTGTTTAGCCGTTGAGCCTGCTGCCAGATGCATCATCCTGGGTATCGACTCCAGATCATCCGCGTGTGCAACAACATGTACGTGATTATTTGTTATTGCAAATGCATACACGCAAACATCAAACCGCTTCACTCCTTTCAGTAACCATTTGCGGTATACATCTCGCTCACGCACACGCTTAAGATGATGTTCTCGATTATGACAACGGTGCGTCAGATGATAGGTATACCCTTCAACAAGATATGTATTAGATCGAGGCATGACAATATAATATCATGATTAAAGTTTCCTTAAAACCCCAAAAACACACTAAAAATCGCCTTCTAAGCATCGTAAACAGCCCGTTTTTAAGTGTAAACATATAACAGCCAATAACATACAGACGCGAAGCGTCAAAACCTGTACGCTTTACGCGAATGAGGCGTAACTGGTTTTTAACCACAAAGAGCCTAGCGCAGCATAGCCGCCTGTCTTATAGTAGGTCTGAAGTTATAAACAGGCTGGAGCGACGGGCCACCAAATTCTTTTTTAGACAGGATAACCCGTCTCCGCCAAGGCTACGCCGTGGCACGGCAGGATTAACAGGATTTACTTGATAAATTATCTCTCACAGAGTCGCAGAGTTCTCAGAGTTGTTTCAGAGTTTCCACCAGCAAAGACTCAAAGGCGAAAAGTTGGTGCTCGGCGTTCCCATGTTTTCCCCATTTTTCACCTCTAAGATTTTTTACCTTAAAAAATTTTTCCTCGCAAAGCAACAGAGCTCGCGGAGAGTTTCTGGCTACAAAACGATCCAGTCCAGTATTGTAGGTATTCCACGACTTGCTCAAATTCGCTGTAGGTTAGTGTGTTCATTAGGTTACTCCTGGGTTTTTACTTTAGTGGTTAAATTTTCTATCTCAAACTGGTGTTCTTCCTCAAAACGTTTGTGATATTTCTGAAAACGTTGTAGTTTCGGAAAATATCAAGTATTGAGCTACCGGCATGCCCATCGTCACTCCATCGAGAGCCTACCTTCCAAACTCTCTTCATCGTTTCATTACTAAATTCACTCATTTTTTTGAAACTCCTTTTATGTTATCACTCATCCTAATTTTCTCCCTACTCCCTAAAAAGTCTTCTTTTGGGTTTTTCAACGTATCGCAAAGCTTGCGGCTAATTACACCTGTAGTAATTATTTTCGCATCATTCGCGTTTTTCGCAGTTAAAAAAATTTGGTTGTAATACGTCCCGATCACTGCAGGGCTTTTTTCGCGAGGCTCTCAGTTTCTATAGCAGAATGAATGCCACCGTTAAAAATTGACCCCAATTCAACATAAACGTTCAATCCTCTATCCCGCGACTCTTCCATTCACAGGAGTCCGCTGCATTGGCGGATGCCTCTATTCATCAAAATTTCAACAACTATTCAATTTTTGATCTCGAATGGAGTGCAAGAGAGCGGCATAACGTCGGTTTTTTAAAGTAGCACAGGCGTCCCGCCTGTGTTGCTTTCAGTATGTCCGCCGCTATGCGGTGGACGCCCATTTTTCACCTCTAAGATTTTTTACCTTAAAAAACCGCGCTGCCCCACTTTCTTACCCCCAGTTTTCTTACCTCAATAGCACAATGCCGCTCATCAGGCATCGTCCCGCAACCCGGCTTCACCCGCAAGCGGGACAACGCCGTGGCATGGCGGAACTATGCCCGGCAAGTAGAGCGACATCGGCCTACGATGCTGTGCGACGATGTTGGCGGACGATTGGGCTCATGCGGTAAATCGTCAACCAGCATCGTCGCCGCTATCGTAAACCGGAGACGTGTCCGACCTCAGTAGGTCCGATTGGAAATCGGACCTACGTTGCTCCCGCACAAAAGGCGCGCCCTCTTCATTCGCGCACTCGCGCACGTCTCCACTCCGCGCCGGGCGCGGATCTAGGCCCTTACCAAAGGGCAAGACTATGCTATTCCGCGAAGCGGAATCACATAATTCGGCGTAGCCGAATTATTCTTAAACTCTCCACATGATTGCGACACGCAATTGCCTTGGCACAATTTTTGCATTAGCATTCAGCGTTGCTACATTGCGATGCATAGCAAAGGAGCTATCAGGGTGACTATTAACGAAAGCAGAGACAGGCCCCCCGCGTTCACGGCCCGCGGCTACAGTGCTACGCAAAACGTAGGTCCGATTTCCAATCGGACATGTCCGGTTGAAAACCGGACCTACAGACATTCGTCGCCGCTATCGTCAACCGGAGGCCTGGCCTCCCGGGACAAGGATTGTGATTAAGATTGAGATTAGGATGTGCCTCCCTCCTGATCACAATCCTAATCATAATCCTAATCAAACAGCGGTGATCTGGGATGGCCGAAAGAGATGAGGATTGGGATTAGGATTAGGACAAGGATGTTTCTCCGTCCTAATCCCAATCCTAATCGCAATCTTAATCAAAAAACGGTGATTTTCGGTTATGTGCAACTAATGACATGTCGCTTGAAAAGTTCGAAGTTGTAGGCAAGCCCGCCGTGCGGCGCGCCCCGAAAAAACACTGGGGTAACTCGACCAACGGGCTGGAAAAGACAAGGTTCGAGACAAAGAAAACAACTGTGTTACTGCGACAAAATGACCGACTATAGGCAAGTGAAAGGTACACCGTTGGGTGTAGAGTTGCTTCTCCTGCGTCCGGCGTAGCCTTGGCGAAGACGGAAGAAGCAATTTGCGTATGCCGTGCGGATGTTCGCCAAAGGTGCGCCATGGGTTTTCATGATCTTTGATTGGCTCATAGAGCCAACCCTACAGTTTCAACCAGGATGAAGCTTGCAGGTCGCGCGCAAGCCTTGTCGTTCGTGTAGGGCCGCTCTGCTTGTCGGGCATCAGGCTTCGCAGTAGCTATGCCCAGACACGTAGTTCCGCCATGCCACGGCGTAGCCCAGCCAGCGGACGAAGCCGGGTTGCGGGACGATGCCTGATGCGCGGCATCGGTTGACGATGCTGTGCGACGATGTTGGTGGACGATTAAAAACCCACGCCATTGAAAATCGTCCACCAACATTCGTCGCCGCTATCGTCAACCGGAGGCCTGGCCTCCCGGGACAAGGATTGTGATTAAGATTGAGATTAGGATTCAGATAAGGATTCCATCCCTCCTAATCGTAATCCTAATCGCAATCCTAATCAAACAACGGTAGTTTTCAGTTATGTGCGACTAGTGACACGTCACTATAAAAAGTCGAACTTACAGGTAAGCTCACTCGTAGCAGTGAACAAGATAAAGGAAGCGTATGTTTACAGAAAATGAAAGAGCCATGCAAATGACAAGAATCCATGCACAACAGAGAGAACGTAACCGCGTGATAACAACCAGACGGCTCACACGCGACGCACCTGGGTTGTTTATCGAGGAGATCCTCTTCACCTGTCTCGCCCGCTTCTGTCAACACTACAAAGGTAATCCCGACGGCCTCGAAGAGCTGTTTAAACCTGTTGTGGCGCAGTTTGAGCCTGCCGAACCATCCCAGCTGTTTGATCTGTGCATAGACGACGCTACACGGGCGGATCTCGCGCAGACGCAGCCCAAAGGCAGTGCCAATAGCGCAGCCTCGCGACCTGAAACCGTGCTGGCCGCTCTGTGGACACATCCGGCCAGCAACGAACTCTTCAGGGAGTATTTTGCAACCTGGCTGAGCGAGAAAGCCCAGGAAGTACAGGGCTGGCAGGAGGAAAACCCTGACCCTATGGCGTATCGTTTCGACGAACTGTGCCAATTGTATAAACTGACCCAAGGCGAGAGTGAATCGCTGGCAATGGCCGTAATGGCGCGACAAAAATACGGTGGGATGGAACAACTTTCCGGTCGCTTGGGCCCCTGTGGCATGGCCATACGCGCAACATTCCTCGGTATCAACCCGGAAGCATATCTCCGTCTGCTCGCCCCCAAAGGGAGGCTGCGCCGCTTTGACTGCCTGAGAAAAGAGGGGAGTCTCGAGAGCGACCTGTGGACCTACCTGATCGGCGTTGATGACGCGCCATTGACCGGACGCTACTTCCGGAAGAGCGAAGAGCCGGTGCTGCCCTGGGATTTTTTCGGCGAACTGGCTACAAAACACGGCGAGTTTCTCAAGCGCATGATCGAGTGCGCCTCTCCGCAGCGCGGTGTGAATATCCTACTGTATGGGGAACCAGGCACCGGCAAGTCGAGTTTCGCCCGCTCGCTCGCACATGAACTCGGACGCGATGCCTACCTGGTCGCGCAAAACGACAGAACTTCCGCTTCCGGGATGGTGTCGTCGCGGTTCACAGGGCTCCGGATCTGTGACGGACAAGTTCCGCCCGAAACCAGCCTCATCATCGTGGACGAGGCGGACACCATGCTGGAAGGTGGCGGCGGAGGATCACTCTTTAATCTATTCAGCCCGCCCCGCCATAAAGATAAAGGCTCCCTGAACGATGTGCTGGACGAGATTCACGCCCCCTGCATCTGGATCACCAACTCGCAGGCTACGTGGCTGGATCCCTCCAACCGACGGAGATTCGACTACTCTGTACGATTTGACCGGTTGACGCGCGAGCAGCAAACCGCTGTCTGGCGCAACGCGGCGCAGCGCCATGGAATCAGCGACGCGTTATCCGACGACCTGCTGGCGCGGCTTGCCGAACGTTATACAGTCAGCGCGGGCGGCATTGATCTGGCCCTGAGCAACCTGGCTGCAATGCAAACAAAGGACGCTGAGCATGAGGCCGATGTTGAAGCAACGCTCGCGTCGCTGCTCGATGCGCACATCACCCTGCTCGACGGGCGCGACGCTCCGCGTCAGCGCGAGTGCTCCGGGTATTCGCTGGACGGTCTCAACATCAAAGGCCCAGTCCCACTCACCCTAATCCAAAGCGCAGTGGGTAGATTCAAAGAGGCGCGCATACACAAGAGTGACGTTGACCCGGATACGCCGCGCATGAACCTGCTGCTCTTCGGGCCGCCGGGCACGGGCAAGACAGCCTTCATTCACTATCTCGGACAATCGCTGAACATGCGCGTTGTCGTAAAAACAGGGAGCGACCTGCTCGGCATGTACGTTGGCGAGACAGAGAAGAATATCCGGAATGCGTTTCGTGAGGCCGGACGTGAGGATTCCATCCTGTTCCTCGACGAGATCGACGGCTTGCTGCGCACCCGTGCCGATGCACACCGGGGGTGGGAGGTCTCCCAGGTCAACGAAATCCTGCGGCAGATGGAAACCTTCGGCGGGGTCCTAGCCTGCGCCACAAACTTCGGTGACAACCTCGACCCTGCCGCCCTGCGCCGCTTCACCTTCAAGCTGGAATTCGACTACCTGACAGAGGATGGTAAACGCACATTCTTCCACCGCATGTTCGCCCCGCTCAATGCCGGGGAACTTACACCGGAGAGTGAACGACGACTTCTATCCATCTCCGACCTGACACCTGGCGACTTCCGCACAATCCGCCAGGAGTGTCATTATTTAGAGGGCAGCGCATCGTCCACCTTTCTCATTGAAGCGCTGGAACGCGAGAGCGCAGCCAAGCGCGGCTTACGCACCCGCAACCGCATCAATGGATTCGCGGCTTCTACGGTGTGAGAAGTACGCGAACAAAGGGGCGGCAGCGTTGGTGCGGGAGTAACGTAGGTCCGATTTCCAATCGGACATGTCCGGTTGGAAACCGGACCTACTGAGGTCGGCTGCGCCTTTGGTTACAGGCTTGTGAAAGGTGCGCCCTGGGGTGTAGAGTTGCTTCTTAGAAGCAATTGCAGACGTTTGGTATTTGTTCGCCAAAGGCGCGTCATGGGATTTCAGAATCTTTGTTTGGCTCAGAGAGCCAACCCTACACATTTCAACTTTAATGAAGCCTGCAAGTCGCGTGGCAGGAACAAATTTTCCAAAGTCGCCGAGTTTTCACCCGGCAAACAATTTTTTGCTAAGAACAATTATTTGTTTTTTGAGTTGAGTTGAGTTGAGTCGCCTAAGCGACTAATCTTGATAAACCTTCAGCTGTCTTTAGCTGCCAAATTTTCGTACCCCCAATTTTTCTGCCTTAGAAATTCTTCCTCGTAGACTGAATAACAGACCAACAGCTGCTCAAAGTTTGCACAAGCCTTTCAAATTTTGATCGATCGTTGTTACTGAAACGAGCCGTTATTCAAGTAAAATCAAAACACTAGCATCCCATAGGCACTGAAAAGAGGCACAATTCCCCCTTTCCCCCATTGATTCATTGGGGTTTTTTGTGATTTCAAAGGCGGTTCCAAATGTGCGTTTGTCTGCGTCTAATGCGGAAGTGCCTGA
>JBAYXX010000145.1:0-7062 GCA_041673345.1 Kiritimatiellia bacterium | reverse complement strand
TATTTCGACTACGGAAGATATAAGAGGGAGAAGCGGATGTGAACCAATATAAGACGCACAACATGACCAAACCTCATCACCAAGCTGAACGGAAAAGTCACACCACCCAACATTAACTACACCTGTTTGAATTTTGAATTTCATGTCATTTGAAATGATTTGTAATAGGTTCAACGGTCTCATGTTTTATTCAGTTCGTCCATTAATCCATAGCTCGGATTCGCTAAGATCAAGATCATCATTCCATACAACTCCATACCCCATGCTGTCAGCACGAACTTGTTTAAATACGTGTTCATCGTTAAGGGAGGCAAATGAAGCTTCGCTCAAAAGAGCGGTACAATCGTAAATTTTATTTACTCCGGTTGCAAAGGTAACCCGAAGTTGCTTACCTTGCAAAGGGTCGACGGATATGATTTTTGGATATGTCATCATAATAATTACTCCAATCCATTTTAATTAAAACCCCATAAAACCTTGAAATAACTGGCATACAACACCTCCTCTGCAGACACACAAAATTATACAGAATTAAAACCAAATGTCAAATAGCTGTAATCACACGCAGCAATTCTAATTATGTGCGAAGACTGCTATCAACATTTTTTACCTCAAAAAACAACGCTGCACATTTCCTTAACTCCCCATTTTCTTATCATGAAAGTGCAATGCAGCTCATCAGGTGTAGTCCCGCAAGTATCTTTTAGAGCAGCCGCGGAACCAGTTGCCGGAGACCAGAAACACTGTTTGGTCCATTTACAATGCCGTCACTGAGTACGTAGACCACCGGCAATCTTCAAGCAATCTTCGGAGTTCTAATCCGTCTATGCGTTTGAGATCAATCTGGTTTCAGAAAGCAATTATAAGCGACATCACTATATAGGAGCCTTTGTTATGTTGACAGTCGGGGCAGTCGGTTGGCACCTTGTGGCAAAAGCTTACACGGAAGACAACCAAAGCAGAGATTGAACCTTGTTGTTGTTGTTGTTGTTGTTGTTGTTGTTGTTGTTGTTGTTGTTGTTGTTGTTGTTGTTGTTGTTGTTGTTGTTGTTGTTGTTGTCGTTGCGGCTGGCTCCGGCAAGGCGTGTGAATCTGTCGGGGTTTCTGCAAGCGCGGTCGGCCTGATGTTCTTTCGATGCCTGGGGATGACAGACCGCATAGAGCAGGGTTTCAGTTACCCGCGTCCAATCAACTTCATTCAGACAATTCAATTCAATGAGGCCATGAATGCTCTTGTTGCCCGAGAAGGTGAGTGAACGGAGAGGGAGTGTTTTGGATTTAAGCACTCCCCGCCAAAAACTGAGCTGGTCAACTAGCGGTATGTCATCAAATTCGACAAGGCAGTATCGAAAGACGGCAATACAGGCACTGCACCGGTAAGAGGGCTTGTCCGCTTTGGTCAGACCTTCGGTGCCTGTGAGCGGGTTGCTGCATATGAGTTCAACCGGATCTAGTTTGACGACGCTGTAGAGTCTTTCCCAGTCGCGTCTCATTTCGATGTTAAGCCCCAGCTTCCCCGCTTCGTTTTGTCGTCCTATGAAAAGATGTTCATCAGGGGGGTAGAGTGTTTTGAGAAACAGGAGCGTTTGCTCTCGCGGCTCTGGCGGAATGGGCAGGGGGGAAGATGTGGCCAAGGATTCGAGTATTGCGCCTACCCCTAGGCCGATCATACGTGTGACGTAGTCATGAGCTCCGTGGCCCAGCGGTGGCGGTTTAGGTTTGGGCGGTGTCCACCTTGTGGCTGGTCGGGTGTCGCTTAGAGGGTATGTGTCTTGTCTCGCGGTTTTCAGAGCATGTCTTACCTCGCTGGCCGTAAGTGGTGGAGAGCCGCTTGCGGATATGATTTCGCTTTCCATTTGTTCGTCTGACCGTCCCGCCATAATCCCCAATGTGGCCAGTCCCAGCAACCGCCCATTGCGAGTGCCCTTTTGACTTGCGAGGTAAACAAGTGATTCATGATACTTGTTCAAAACTCTTTCTTGTGATGCATTCATATTTTACACTTCCGATTTTTTACTTTTGTCACATTCACAAACCTTCAAAGTGTCACCCTTACACTTACATTCCCCACGCCCCTACTACGTAGGGGGCGGGGGAAGTGTGAAAGTGTGGTGTGTAACACACTTCCCGCTTCACACTTCCCGCCTTTCGGAAGTGTCGGAAGTGTCAACCGGCTTGCTCAACTCCCAAGCTTTCTTTGTGCCAATTAACTTACCACGCTGTCCATTCCTTGTCTTAATTAGTACGCCTTTTCGTAAAGATCTAGAAAGAAAAGCGACGCGCTTATCACGGGTGCCGCCTAAAAATCCTATCGCCTCTTGGTATTCCGTCATGCTCATTAGTTCACTGCCCAGGGGTGCGAGCCACACCCAATTGTCCACGATGACTGGAGGCCACAGGGGCGATCCTGGGGCCTTTGTGGTCGTCTTGAGCCGAGTGGGAGGCCAGAGCAAAATAGTTGTTCTAATTGCGCGGTAATAATAGTACTATCACTTTACGTTAACTTATGAACACTTTGAAAACGGAGTTTGATATAGATGGCAATTAAAAAAAGTGAATTGTATTCTTCGCTTTGGGCGAGTTGCGACGAATTACGCGGGGGGATGGATGCCAGCCAGTACAAGGACTATGTCCTGTTCATGCTGTTTATCAAATATGTCTCCGACAAGTATGCGGATTCCGATGATTTTGCCCCACCGGTTACGATTCGGCCAGGGGCCGGTTTCAAGGATATGGTGAGGCTCAAGGGTCAGAGTGACATCGGTGACAAGATCAATACGCAGATCATCCGTCCGCTGATCGAAAATAATTCAAAATTGGCTCGCAGCGACTTTCCTGACTTTAACGACCCGAATAAGCTGGGCGAAGGTCAGGCCATGGTGGAGCGATTGACCAACCTGGTCAGCATCTTCCAGAAGCCGGAGCTGGATTTCTCGAAAAACCGGGCCGACCATGACGATATTCTTGGCGATGCCTATGAATTCCTGATGCGGCACTTCGCATCCGAAAGCGGCAAGAGCAAGGGGCAGTTCTATACGCCGTCGGAGGTCAGCCGGATTATGGCCAAGGTGATCGGCATTTCGCCGAAGAGCGCTGTAGCCTCGACCACGGCCTACGACCCCACCTGCGGATCGGGGTCACTCCTGCTCAAGGTAGCCGCCGAAGCGGGCAAGCACATAACGCTGGAAGGGCAGGAGAAGGACGTTACCACCGCCGGCCTGGCCCGCATGAACATGATCCTGCATGATTTTCCGTCAGCGACTATTCTTTCCGGCAATACGCTGGCCTCGCCAAAGTTTACCGACAACGAACGGCTGCGAACCTACGACTATGTGGTCGCCAATCCGCCGTTCTCTGATAAGACCTGGAGCACTGGGCTGACACCCGCCAACGACCGCTACCAGCGCTTTGTCTGGGGCGAGCCGCCTGCCAAGCAGGGCGACTATGCCTACCTGCTGCATATCATCCGCTCAATGAAGAACAGCACCGGCAAGGCGGCGTGTATTCTCCCGCATGGGGTACTCTTCCGCGGAAATGCCGAAGCGACAATTCGCCGGGAGCTGGTGCTTTCCGGCTACCTTAAGGGCATCATCGGTCTGCCAGCTAACCTCTTTTACGGCACCGGCATCCCTGCCTGTATCCTTGTGCTCGACAAGGAGAATGCCGCTGCCCGCAAAGGTATCTTTATGATCGACGCCTCCAAGGGCTTCATCAAGGACGGCAACAAGAACCGCCTGCGCGAGCAGGACATCCACCGGATTGTGGACACATTTACCAGACAGGCCAAAGCCCAGCGTTTTGCCCGCATGGTACCCTTAGACGAAATTGCCGACCCGAAGAACGACTACAACCTGAACCTGCCGCGCTACATCGACAGCACTGAGCCCGAGGATCTTCAGGACATCGACGGCCACCTGCGCGGCGGTATTCCAGAGCGCGACATCGAGGCACTGGCGCCCTATTGGAACGAGCTGCCAAGTGTGCGGGAGGCCTTGTTCAAGGCTACCGAACGCCCTGGCTACTGCCAGTTGCGGCTGCCGATTGCCGAGGTCAAAGCGGCCATTCTCGAACACACTGAATTTACTGCCTTCAAAACCGCCGTAACCCAACTTTTTGACGGGTGGCAATCCGCCAATTTGCCGCGGCTGAAAGGATTCGACAAGGAGGGCAAGCCCAAGGAGTTGATTGCTGTGATCGCCGAAGAGCTGCTTGAAGACTTCCGCACCGCACCGCTACTCGATGCCTACGATATGTTCCAGCATCTGATGGACTATTGGGCTGAAACCATGCAGGATGATTGCTATCTGATTGCCGCCGACGGATGGTCCGCCGAAACCCATCGTGTGTTGGAAGAGGTCAAGAACGGTAAGAAAAAAGGCGAGATGAGGGACAAGGGCTGGGCCTGCGACCTGATTCCCAAACCCTACATAGTTGCCCGCTACTTCGCCAGGGAGCAGGCTGAACTCGATGCCCTGCAGGCGCAACTCGATGCAGCGACGGCCACTCTGGAAGAGCTGAAAGAGGAACACGGCGGCGAAGAGGGTGCGCTCAAGGATGTCTCTACCAAGGGCGACGCTCAGGAGGCTAATGTCTCCGCACTGATCAATGTCTGGAATGAAGAGGATCGGGATGCCTGTGCCTCTTACAACACCCTGATGGGTGAAGCCGACGAACACGTTGCACAGCTTCGTACGCTGACTGACCATCATTTTATTTCCGTGCTGAAAAATAAAAAGGGCAATCTCACGCTCAAAGCCGTCAAGGATCGGCTGGCCACAACGGATGCTGCCGGTGAGATCGTCATCCTTGAGGAGTATCTGGAAGCAGACGAGCAACAGAAGGCCAAAACCAAAGCGGCTAAAGCCTTACTGTCCGCAGTTGAGACGCACTATTGGACGCAGCTGAAGGCTGACCCGCTGCCGGACAACCTGACCGATCTGGCTGCCACGCTCCGCTATCTGCAACTGCTAGATGAACAAAGCCTCCTCAAGAGCAAAGTCAAGGAGGGTGATGCTGCCCTTGATCTGCTGGCCTACGAAAAATATCCACAGCTCAGCACCGACGAAATCAAGACGCTGGTGGTGGATGACAAATGGATGGGCACACTGTCTGTCGCGGTGCAGAGCGAACTCGACCGGGTTTCGCAGACGCTGACCACCCGCATCCGCCAGCTGGCCGAGCGCTATGCCGAGCCGTTGCCCGAGCTGACTGCCATCGTGATGACGCTATCTGCCCGCGTTGATGAACACCTCAAAAAAATGGGGTTCAAAATATGAGCGACAAGACTCGAACGCCCAACGCCCAACGCCCAACGTCCAACGCCGATGGTAAGGCGGGCGAACACCCGCTGGTGCTCTTCACCTCCACGGACGGCGCGGTGACCGTGCCCACGCGGCTGGAGCGGGGGACCCTGTGGCTGACGCAGGAACAGATGGCGCAGGTTTTCGAAGTCAAGCGCCCGGCTGTCACCAAGCACCTCGCCAACATCTTCAAGACCGGGGAACTGGACGCGAAAAGCACATGTTCCATTTTGGAACACATGGGTCAAGGCGGTTCCCGCGCCTACACCACGCGCTATTACAACCTCGATGCCACCATCGCCGTCGGCTACCGTGTCAACTCCCGCCGCGCCACGCAGTTCCGCATCTGGGCGACCGGTGTCTTGCGCGACTACATGCTCAAAGGATACGCCCTGAACTGCCAACGGCTGAAGGTTCTAGGCCAGGTCGTCCGTGTCCTCAAACGCGCCGAAAAACAGCTTGATGCCCAGCAGGTTCTCACAGTCGTTGAACGCTACACAGAGGCGCTGGATCTGCTGGACGCCTATGACCACCAGCGGATTGGCAAGCCAAAGGGGTACAAGGGCGGGTCGCGGCTGACCTACGAGGAGTGTCGCCGTTTCATCGACGCGATGCGCTTCGGTAACGACTCCGAGCTATTCGGGCGGGAGAAGGACGAGTCTTTCAAAGGTAGCCTCGGTGCCATCTACCAGACCTGCGGCGGCAAGGAAGTCTACCCGACCATTGAAGAAAAGGCTGCGAATCTGCTTTATTTCATTGTCAAGAATCACTCCTTTGCCGACGGCAACAAACGCATCGGCGCCGCGCTCTTTCTCTACTTCCTCGACAAGAGCCGCCGGCTGCTCACCGAGTCCGGCGAGAAGCGCATCGCCGACCACACCCTCGTCGCGCTCACGGTGATGATCGCCGAATCCCGGCCCGCCGAACACGAACTCATGGTCAACCTCGTCATGACCTTCCTCGCGGAGGAAGACCATGTCTGACATCCCCAAAGGCTACAAACAGACCGAAGTCGGCATCCTCCCGGAGGATTGGGAGGTCATTCCACTCAGCAAGGGTTTGTCGGCAAAGCCTGGCTATGGAATCAATGCTCCAGCGGTTTTGTGCTCTGATCGTTTACCCGCATATATTCGTATCACAGATATCACCGAAGATGGATGGTATGATAGTTCAAATCCTGTTTCCGTGAAATCAGCTGATGCTGATAATTATTTCCTAGAAGATGGTGATATATTATTCGCACGAACAGGTGCCAGTGTTGGGAAATCATATATGTACCGGCTGTCTGATGGACAGCTCGTATTTGCAGGATTTTTGATTCGTATACATCCAGATTCAATAAACCTTCATGCACCATATGTTGCAGCATATATAACAACAGGACCTTACTGGCGGTGGGTTCAGCTAATGTCTATGCGGAGCGGTCAGCCTGGAATTAATGGCAAGGAATATGCAAGGTTGCCTATTCCGAAGCCACCACTCCCCGAGCAACGCGCCATCGCCACCGCTCTGAGCGACGTGGATGCGTTGCTGGCCGGGCTGGATCGTCTGATCACCAAGAAGCGCGACCTTAAGCAGGCCGCCATGCAGGCGCTGTTGTCGCCTCCGGCGACTTCAGCAATGGATAATGGAGAATTGAAAATGGAGAGTGAGGGAAGCTCCAACAATTCTCAATTCTCCACTCTCAATTCTCCATTAAATATCCGCCTTCCGGGATTTGGGGGGGAGTGGGAGGTTAAGCAGGCCGCCATGCAGGCGCTGT
>JBAYXX010000144.1:0-7084 GCA_041673345.1 Kiritimatiellia bacterium | reverse complement strand
TAGCCTCAAGACTTCGCTTTTTCGGCTGGATCGTCACGGCGTAATCGTTCGGAGCCAGCCTGACCGCCTCCATTGCGTTGTGTCTAGCGAGGGCGTGGGAGAGGACGAAATATTGCTTGTCGGTCATATCATCATCAGCCTCTTCATCTCATCTCGATCTTCGGCTGTTAGCGGCATCTCTTTCGACTTTCTAATCAGCTGATCAAGGCGTATTTGATTTCTTCTGCTGATAATCATTGAACACGCTTGAATAAACTCCGCCTTGGCCATTTCCTCGTTTTCCACAAACTTTAAATTGGCAAGTTGCTCGATATATTCGGATTTATCGGATTGACGGAAATGCTCAACAACACAATTCATGTTGGCATCTTCGCGGTTAGGCCAATTGTCAAAAATCGCTACAACTCCGTGAGCGCCAATCACACAAAGATCTTCACGAATAGAGCTTGACTGGAAATCTTTGGCTAAAGATGGGTATTGAATAGCGAGTGCCAATAAAATATCTGTGGCGTTTAGAGGCGTGTATGTTGGCGCAACTATGCTGATTGATTCATGGCAGTTGGCGCACAGCGTTACCAAATCCTCATCTGGAGCATCCCACGGCTGTCCTGTGTACTTTTCGTGATGAATCTGAAGCTCAGTCTTCGTATCTCCGCATTTCTGGCAGGTCCAGTTATCGCGCTCTAGAATCTTGAGCCGCTTTTTTTGCCAGCGTGGATCGGCCAGTTTCCGCTTGTAATCACTCATGCTGCGTCCTTCCCTGATTTCTGCTCTTGAACGCGCTTTTCCAATTCATCGAAATACGCATCCCGCTTTGCAGCCTCTTCTTTGCGCTCAGCCTCGCGCCGAGCTACGCCTTGTTCGAAAGACTCGTCCGGTTTTTCTAAACGCTGTCTGAGCGCCCGAAGATTAACAACGGCCTTTTCGGTCTGATCGGCTTCGCTCGCGGCGCTCTTAGCGCGGTTTTCAAGCAACGCTATCGCTTGACTGATCCCTACAGGCTCATACGTAATTGCCGCTAAAGCCGAAGACGGAATGCGTTTTTTCTCCACAGCCTCACGCAGGCGGATTTCCTGAATCCGTTTATCGGTCCCGAGCGTGATAGACCATTTCGGCTTGCGGCTTTCCAGTCGCGCGACTTCGACCAGACGATCATAGGCTTGGCGAAATGCCATCCGTGCGCCTACCTCATCGCCAATCTCGTAGATCGGCGCAGCAATACCCCATGCCTCGCTCATCTCTTCGGTCAGAACCGCAGTTTCGGCCTCGTCCGCCATGATCCGCGCCACCGTTCCCCACGCTTCATCAGAGCCCGGGAAATCGCTTTCAAACTTGCCGCGCAGTACTGCCACAAAATCGGCGATCTTAGGCATGAATGCACCTTTGGCTGGATTTGCCATATGTGCCTGAGCCGCGGCAGAAATGGCGTCATAGCTGTAGTCTTTCAGACCATTCCAATACAGCTCCACGGTAGTCTCCGTCAGAGGTCGCTGGTAATAATCGGCAAGACCAACTATCAGGGTTGCAAACTTGGGACGATCACTAGAAATCATGATTTAGCCTCTTTGTGATCCAGCCAGTTTTGCAAAACGCTGATATTGCCCTGTTGCAAAACATCAGCCTTGTTGCGAAACTGACCTCTTGGTTGTTGAGAGAAGCCCGGTTGAATCGTTGCCACGGTCGCCGGGCTTTTTTCTTTTCTGCACCAGTTGCGCCATGTAGCGAACCAGTCAACTTTCCTAGCGTCCTTGCCCGCTTTGGCCGTCCAATAATCCTTGAATGTCTCCGCTGTACGTAAGGCGTGATCGTGAGACCACATCAACTTTTCCTGCGCCCACGCACTCCACTCTTCGGGCAATTCCCAATCTTTAGGAAGTCGTGTTCCTTGGTCTTTCTTTTTGGAACTACCGTTAGGTAGTTCTTTTTCTTCTATCCGTATATCCGTTATCTGATGTGTGGGGTTCCTAGGTTTTTCATCTGTGGGGTTCCTTGTGGGGTTCCTATCAACAGAACCCGCGCCATTGCTCATTTCTTCGTGGGGTTCACTGTTGTGGGGTTCCTGTGGGGTTCCTGTGGGGTTCCTTTTCTGGACAGATTTATTCACATCAGCCAAAGGAAGAAAAAAAATCAGACCATTCTTTAGGCTTGAGCCGCTGTCCTGAATTAACCCTGACCGCTTCAGCTCCTCCAACGCCGCCCTTACTTCTTCTTTCGAGGCTGACCACGCCGGCTTGCGGCTCCCCCAGTCCGGTTCGAATCGAGCGATATCCGCCAAACCCGATAGACTGAGTTTGCGGACCTTTGGGTTGCCTGCTATACCAGTCTGGTAGTTCATGTGACGACGAATTCCGCGCAGGTAAATGATCTGCGCCAACAGAGAGCACCCCTGTAGCGCGTGGTCTTCGTTATCGTTCCATTGGGTTATCATGGCCTATTTGGTTCACGCCACGCACCCCACCCCAGCCACATACCCCACCGCCACCCATCCGAAAAAGGCGGCGACGGTGAGCGCCATGAACCACAACAGCGGCCTCTTGCGCTTCCAGGCGACGTGCTGAGCTATGAAAAACAAACCGCACAGAAGCGGACTCAGATAAATCATTTCCATCTCATGCTCCGAATAAAACCAGCCGATACAAGGCATTGATAACCCTCGATTCCCGCCTCTGTTTCCCGCTTGGGATTCGTTTAGGCTCCATCAGCCCACGGCATATCGAGCACACCGTCGATACTCGGTTTCCGTGCTGGAATGCCTCGATATTCCGAGTGCCGCCGCATTCGACGCAGATACGGGTTTTGAAGCTCCCCACGGCTTGAAAGCCGGGGGATTTCGGACGAGGATCATGCGGCATTGCGCAGACCTCCCTCGAGGCTCCTTCCGAGCCCGGCAAGAAGCGTGTTAATCGCGGCGTTCGTGTCGCGATCATGGGGCGTCCCACACGCCGAACACACCCATTGCCTTACCGACAAGCCTGCCCGTCCTGAGGGTCCGGAGAGCGCCCCACAGGTGGAACAGGTCTTGGTGGAATTGCGGGAAGCAACCTCGATATATTCCGTACCGCCTACACGACTCTTGTACGAAAGCATTTTCCGAAGCTGTGCGTGCGCACTGGATGCCACGCTCTTCCCAAATGTCTTGGCCATTCCTTTGATGTTGTCCTTGGAAAACACGATAACCGAGTTTTCCTGAACCAGTCGCAGCGACAGCTTGTGATTTCTATCCTTGCGCTGGTTCTTGATACGTTCGTGGAGTCGCGCCACTTGTTTGCGGTTGATGCCGCGCTGAGCCTGCGCTAAGCGTTTGGCGGATCGCTGCAACTCCTTGGGGTGCTCGATCTTTTCGCCGTCCGATGTGGTGAGCAAGTCCTTGAATCCCGGATCAATACCAATGGCGTGGCCCGGTATTCCGTGAATCGGCTGCCGCTCGGCATCAATGAACAGACACAGATACCAGCCGGAAGCCCGCTTAACGAGGCGACCGCACTTGATCTTGCCGGAAGGAATGCCCTGCTTGTGAAAGCGCAGTCGGCCAATACCGGGGAGCTTGATGTAGTTACCTTCTGGTGCCCGGATCGGGTCGGGGAACGGAATGCTGTTGAGCTTGTTGCGCATTCCCTTGAGTCTCGGTTTCCCGCCGATTTTCTTGAAGCAGCGCTGCCATGCGATATGCGCGTTGAGCAATACACCTTGAATGGTGTGGCTTGGAATCCCGATCTTTTTGCCATGACCGGCCAAGAGATTCTGGAATTCTTTCGGCGAGTAATAGATGCCGTCTTGGGCGTCGTGTTCGATCTTCTTGACCGCCCAATTCCACACGCCGGTGAGCGTGAAAAGCCACTCATCCAATTGCCTGGAGAGTGTGGCGTTGCAGCGAATTTTGAGTTGTGACTGAATCATTCGTCCTCCTAAACTAATTCTTTGGCGCTCTCTACCCGCGACATGCGGATTTTTGCCAACGTAAAAATCGCCTCAATTTCTTTCGGATCGAAACAGCGGTACTCGATCGGAGTCACCTTAAGCCCCATGGCCTCCAGCGCAGCCGCCCATCGTTGAATATGGCTTCTGCCGTCCTTGTCATCCGCGTCCTTCATTCGGCAGACCGTGCTTTCCGCAACGCCCATTGCATTCGCGACGGTCGATAGACCGACGCTGGAAAGGCGCTTGCGAATCATCGCCTCGTTTTTGCGGGCTATTGCACCGGCGGCCATGTAGTCTTTGTCCATCGCTCACAGGCCATTGGAGTCGACATGAAATTCAAAAAAAGCCCGACACCAGACTCACCGGTGCCGGGTGTAGTTGCCGCGAACGGCAGAGGAGGAGAAGCGCCGATATTCGCGCCTCGGTGCCAGGGCGCTGGTTGAAAAGGGCGGAACCGATCCGGCAACACTCACGAGCCATCGTTGGGTAAAGATTCCGGTCGGTCCCATAGTCAGGCGGCCTCTTGTGGATAGAGATCCGGGCGTAGTTCGTGGCGTGTTGCTTCGCCTTTCAGCGCGGACTCCAATTTAAGAACATGTTCAGCGGCAATCCCGCGTGTTCCGTTAGCCATATGACGAATCATGACCTCGGACACGCCCAACTGGTTGGCCAGATATTCGCGGAAGGCCCGCCGTTCTTGACGAGGACGACTATCGATGATTGCTTTAAGTTTGCTCATGGATACGAATTGTATCCACGTCCCGCTAGAAGTCAATAGGAGGTATACATTTTGTGTCGTTGCGGAGTGTGATACTATGCGTATCATAGAGACCATGCAAAACACATGGTATGAACGAGCTAGAGCCCGGATGGAGGAGCTTGGCCTAAAACAAAGAGATTTGATCGATGTTTTTGGGGTTGAGACTCGCGGTGCTGTGGGCCACTATTTAAGCGGGAGGAGAAAGCCTAAACCAGACCAATTGGCGGCGTTGGCGGCTAAACTTGAATGGTCGCTTGATCGCTTGATGTATGGCAGGGAGAACCCTAGGCTAGAAGGGACTAAACTCACTAACATTCAACCAGTGGTTGAGATTAAAGGGGCGGTGCCTTTGATTTCTTGGGTACGAGCAGGGCAATGGTGTGAAGCTGTAGACCAATTTGAACCTGGGTATGCAGAGCAATGGATTCCGTTCACCAAGCCGGTTGGAACGAATGCGTTTGCGTTAAAGGTCAAAGGTGATTCCATGGTGTCTCCCTATCCAGGTATGCGCTCATATCCTCCAGGAACAATCATTATTGTCGATCCTGATGCTCAGGTTTACAGCGGTCGTAGGGTAGTCGCTAAACTTGCAGACACCAACGAAGTGACTTTCAAGGAATACGCCGAGGACGGAGGCCGACGTTATCTGAAGCCTTTAAACCCTCAGTATCCAACCCTAGACATTACTAATTCGCCTGTCGTTTTTTGCGGAGTCGTAGTCGGCTCCGTAACCGAAGAATAGTTAAAAACTATCCGCAACAATCCACGAAGCCAGCCCTGCGCGGGCTTTTCTGTATCCTCAAAAAAATTTTCGCCGGATTGGATACATTATGTATTGACAGGATACATTTTGTACCTTAGTCTTAGCCACAAGCCGCCACAAGCGGCGCTGATTGACGCAACGCTCCGCTTCGCTGCGCTCCGCCCCGCGTCGCAACTCAACGCAACGTTTTAATGAGGACAAAATGATTTTTGAAAAGTCGGATGACAGCAAAATTTTGGCCGAGCACCTCGCCGGGGCCCAAATCGGCGAAGTTGTTACCTACGCCGAACTTGCCAGGGTGGTCGGCAAAAGCCTGTCCGAGTTCCGTTCCGCGCTGGCATCCGCTCGCCGTCAAGTGCTGAAGGAAAAAGGCTTTGTCTTCGGCACTGAAAAAGGGGTCGGCATTCGCCGCCTATCGAACGAAGAAATTATTGCGGCCTCCACGTCGGACCGTCACGCGATTAGACGCAAGGCCAGGCGGTCATTGCAAAAGCTCGGGGCCGTCGAGTATGAGGCACTGGACGCTGCAAAACAGATTGCGCTTACGGCTGTTGCCGCCGTTTTTCACGCGACGGCGGAAATGAACCGGGACAGCTCCGTGAAGCTGATCCAAGCCGCCGCAGGATCGTCACAGCAACTCCCGATTCGAGAGACATTGCAGGCCCTCGCTCGCGGGATCGGGGAATGATTTAACCCCGCTTCGCGCCGCAGCGCTTCGCGCCGCGCCGCACCGCATCGCGCCGCCGCGCAACTCAACGCAACGTTTTAATGGAGAAACGAAAATGAGAATCGTAGAAGTAAACCTTGAATCGATCAGCCCGTACAGTCAAAGCCGCAAGCACGATACGCCGAAGCTCGAAAAAGAAGCGGCGGACGCCTATGAACTGCGCACCTGGCGGGAGAAGTGCACGGTCGACGAAACAGGGCAGATTTGCATCCCGGCCATGGCGTTCAAACAAGCGCTCGACCGCGTTGCGGCTGTTCTTGGCGAGCAGGTTCCAGGGAGAGGGAAGGCGACGTTTACGAAGCATTTCAAGGCCGGGTGTATCTGCGAAAGCGATGTGCCGCTTGGCATACACAAAAACGAAGTGCAGTCCGTCACGATCAGCGCCAATGCGGATGGCGTGAGAGGTTCCGGCAAGCGAGTGAACAGGACGTTCCCGGTTATTCCGCGCTGGAGCGGCACGGCCAGATTCGTGATTCTTGACGATACGATCACCCGAGAGGTTTTCGAGCGCCATCTGACGCAAGCCGGCCTGTTCGTAGGCATCGGCAGGTTCCGCCCAGAGAACGGCGGATTGAATGGCAGGTTCCGCCCTGCCGGCAATAAGGCATTCAACTGGATTGAGGGTTAAACCGCAACGCCCCGCGGCGCTCCGCCCCGCTACGCGTCGCGCCGCAACGCAACTCAACGCGACGTTTTTAATCAACCCGCCACCCACGGCGGAGAACAGAGGAGAATGAAGATGAGCGAACTATTCAGAGACATAAGCCGGGCACTGAACCCGGTCATTCTCGACCAGCACCCGCGCGGCAGCATGGAAGACAAAATTGCGTTCCTGAACGCCTCGGACGGCTGGCGGGACATTTTCATTCAGGCCGGACTTGACCCGGACATGGAATTCGAGTGGCTGGCTGCCGAG
>JBAYXX010000143.1:0-7273 GCA_041673345.1 Kiritimatiellia bacterium | reverse complement strand
CGTTGTTGGCTGGTGCTGCACGGGCTCCGCCCGTGTGGCTGCGCTGTGGGCCTGATGGGCCGCATGGGCCTAATGTGCTGCCGCCACAGCACCGTTGTTGGCGAGAACCACATCTGGCCCATCCGGCCTATGCGGCCCATCCGGCCTATGCGGCCCATCCGGCCTATGCGGCCCATCCGGCCCATCAAAAACTGCGCAAAGCCCCTATCTCGTCACATCAGCTGCCGATCCATTCACCGCTTTGAGCTGCTCAAAGATGTTGTCCATCACCCTCTCTCTACCGGCGAACAGTCCTTCAGGTCCGCCAATGTGAATGTTGCTGAAGGGCGGCTCGTAGAGCGCTGAGGCGTCCATCATCCCGCGGTAGGTCAACTGATCAATCACCAGCTCAACTAATCTGATCTGCTTCAAGGTACACTCCAGCCCCTGCAGATCCAGCTCGGTCAGCGGCTGATTGGTGCGCAAACGGTGGATTACAAAGTCGTTGGTGTGCGTGCGCAGGTAGTCCTTGACCTTCTTGGCGTACTGAGCGCCGGTCATCCTGGGTATGTAGATGGCCTCTCCATCGCGCAGGTTCATGATCTCATCATTAAAGTCAGTGTAGACAATCTTGCGCCGCTTCTTATCCAGCAGTATCATTAGATCGCGCAGACGCAGGCGCATCTCCTCGAGTTCGTTTGATAAAGAGCAGGTAGGTCATCTGCTCGATCACCGAGAGCGGATTAGAGATACCGCCCGACCACAGAGTCTGCCAGATAGAGTCGATTTTCGATTTAAGTTCACCAGTGATCATAGTTTTCGTACTTCCTACTGATTCAATAAATTAACGCAGAGTGATGATACTATTTACAGCAGATATTTTGAACTACTATTTTACTCTCCGTAAGCAATAATCCACCGTGTAACGGCGGATTTACGTATGGACAGCAATGACAAGTATGTCCTCCGCTATGCGGTGGACCGCAACGATTGAAACGCCACCTTAAAAGCGACAATGGAGTAGTGCAAGCATCCTGCTTGCAGATAGAATTACTTGATAAATTATCTCTCACAGAGTCGCAGGGAACTTAGCGCAGCATAGCCGTAACCAATTTTTCATCTCTCACAGAGGCACAGAGTTCTCAGAGTTGCGAAGAGTTCAGAGTAATATACCGCTACTCTCTGTGTTCTCTGTGCCTCTGTGAGAGATAATATAGCTTACAAATTTATCTATTCAATATCTATGCATGAATTTAACAAGTGAACAGGTTCACAGTTACCTGAGATGTCAAGGGTCAGCCACTGCGGCGGAGTTGTCGGCAGCATTGAACGTCAAAATCGGCAGAGCCATAAAACCCCACAATAGAGAGACCGTATTCTTTTGCCGTTTTTTCAGCAAGCGGCATGGATTCATCGGTAGACATTCTTGCGATCTCCGATACTTATCACAAGAACGTGCAACTTATCGTCATGTATCTCGTAAATCACGCGATAAGAGCCAACTCTAATACGCCAAGCAGGTCGACCAGAAAGTTTCTTGCATGATGACGGACGAGTATCAAATGCGAGTTTATTAAAAAGCTGCTTTAGCTAGAACCTGCTCTTAATGCTCTCTTTGCGGATCTCTTTTTCATCGGCCCAGACCAGTTCGCCGGTTCTTAGATCTTTAAGTATCATGGAGAACTTGTAATATTGATCCGTGACACGCCCGGTGGTGTTCTTAATCTCGGTCAGGGCTCCGGTTAAAAACATCTGCGCCGCACTCTGTTGACCAGGGCGGATCGCCTTTTTGCTGTCAGTTAAACCAAGATTGGCCTGCGCATCCATAAACTCGATATCTGTCCCTGAAGTTGACTTGTCAACAAAGCGGAACAGACCTGAGCGCAGGAGCTGCATCCGCAGTGAGTCTGTGATACTGACCATATCTATATGCTGCATGGATCGATTTTGCAAAGGTTCAATATCCAGCACCGGGCGCTTGCCGCCCGTTACCTCTAATACGCCCGGGGAGCTGATCAGAGACTCCGCCATCTTCTCCACCGTACGGCGCACATCCTGGGGCTCCAGTTTTGAGGTCATCGCCTTGCGGTCAAGTGAGGTCTCGGTGACAGTCGGCATTGAAGCGCAGCCTGTCAGGAACATAACAGTTAAAGCCAAAGCTGGAAAAATAATGATGCTTTTTTTCATAGTTTATCTCCTTTAATATTTTACGATTGAACCCCTAAACGCCAAAGTCTGGAATCCAAAATCAAAAATCATATCACTCTGACACATTATATTCGCGCACTCTCAGCTTTGAACTGACTGCCTGCAGCGAGTTGGCCACGCCGCTGACCGTCGCAGTGTCGCGTCCCTCGATAATCAACGAGCGATAAGGTTTTGTGTCAGGGTCAACCTCCATGCCGCTATCGTCAAACCAGGCAATCCTGTAGTGCAGGCGCAGACGTTTATGGCTGCGGTTAGCCAGCGTGATGTTTACCCGTTTCATATTGTTGGGCATCATATCATAGTTAATAGAAGCAACATCCACACCCAGTCTGCGGCGCAGGCGCGTGCTATCCTCCAGCACTTCAGTGACACCGTCAATGTGGTCGGTTTTCACGGTTGTTCCAGCGGTGTCAACACAACCGGTTAATGCGGTCAGACACACCGCTAAAGCAACATAAAATACACTTTGTTTCCCAATGTTCATATTTACCTCTTTCCTTTTTCTAACGCGGGTTAGGCCCGCAATACAGTTTGTAGTCGCTTAAGCGACTACAAAAAACAATTAATTGTTCTTTGCAAAAAGTTGTCTATCGGGCCTTATTGCGGCTTGTTTCTCAATCATCCACCGCATAGCGGCGGATATACTGTGTTCTCAATCATCCACCGCATAGCGGCGGATATACTGTGTTCTCAATCATCCACCGCATAGCGGCGGATGCCCACTTTTTAAATTCCATTTTTCACCGCTAAGATTTTTCACCTCAAAAACAACGTAGCGCGTTCATTCCACTCCGACAAAGTTTACGCTTGCGCCGCAAGGTCGTTCATGGGGCGCGGTCAAGGCCCGCGCCCTGCAGTTGCGACTCGTGTTGCAGCCGATTGGCACGCGCTTTTTACTCCCGTGTCAAAGGTGCCACCTCTTCACTCGCGCACTATCGCACTAGCGCACTTGGCGCGGACTTTGTTACTGTTCTCTCACCTTGTCAAATACAGAGCGCGTGGTCCGGTCAGTAAGCTGTCGCTCACATTAAAGGTTGGAGCAGCCCCTTTTCCGCTCAACGAAGCAGTGCCAATCCTGGAGCAGCCCTCAATATCCGCGATCCATATCAACCGTCTCTCACCCGGATTCACCTCCACTGGAATCTCTATCTGATATCCGGTTGTCGGATTCCTTACAAAAATCGTCTGTTCTCCCGGTTGGACGGAATGACAGGAGAGATAGGCTATAGCGGGCAAGGTGTACCAGGCACGGGTGTCAGCCTTGTTGATCACAGTGGAGATGGCATTAAACGCCAGCACACCTATTTTCAGGGCATCATTACCAGCGTGATTGGCCACCTGCTGGGCAGCGATCCGTGTGCCGATGCGTGTGACATTACGCAGTACCATACCGGGCATCTTCTCTTTCAGATCATGGTAGGCGAGCGCCTGCACATTCACCGCCTGCGAACCTCCGCCAAGCGTTGGCCCATTCTTGAGACCAATCTCAAAACTCATGGGACGGTAGAGCCCCTCCTCGTAGATCGGAAAGTCCGCTGATGTCAGGGTGCCACCAATTGGCAACGGCACCTTAACCGACTTACGCTGCGGTACAAACGACTCCTCAAACACGACGATCACCTGCGCACCTGTTCGGATCAAATCGCTCTCCTGCATCTTGTATTGCTCCATCAGCGCACGGTAGGCCACCTGATCCTGGGTGCGGAGCATCCGCAGAAAGTCCTTGCGCACATAGGGGTTATCCGGCGTAAGCTCATTCGCCTTGCGATAGGAGAGCGAGGCGTTACTCTGATCGCCCTGCTCTTCAAGGATCGCGCCGCACAGATACCAGCCTAAAGCGTTCTCATAGGAGTTACGTGATTTTTCCAGCACTGGCGCCATATTCACCATCTTCGCATCCACATTGATCAGCGAATCGCGCTTGTCGCGCTCTGCGACCTCAGCCGCTTCTGCCTGTCTCTGCTCCGCGCGTTTCTTCAGGTCGCTGCCATATTTCTCCGCAATGGCATCCTGCGCAAAAACCGCCCGGCGGGCCTCCACGCCAGCCGCGCTGATATCACCCAAAAACAGGTGATTCAGCATCTGGTAGTTGAGCACCTGTATAAACTCATAGGCTGGCAGGTTGTAGGGGCGCGTCCGGTCATCAGTCACCGTGCCGGCCATAATATTGGCACCCACATCTCCCACCTTGACAACCGGCCCCTCGTCGGTCTGCTCAATCATGGTGTCAATCGCGGCTGCAAAGTTGGTAGAGCTGCCCATGAAATCGCCGGAGAGCATCCGCACACGCCCGGCTTCAAGATAGCCGAGCTGCTTGCTGTACCAACTCCCCTTTATCCCCTCCGCCCATGCAAGCGCCTTGGCATCATTTCCAACGCGCAAACTCGCAATTGCGGATTCAGCACTCTTATTGCCCGAGACACACCCTGAAAGCATCAAAAGAGAGCCAATGGACAAACCCAGCAAAAGAAGACCGCATTTTTCAAGTTTTTTCATTTATTTTCCAAAACCACCCTTTGGACACATCAGGCCCGCGACTGCGGGTCTGCTTATAAACCGGCCCTCCATAACCCCGATTTCATACCACGAAATCGAGCAATACGCTGCAAGCGCGTTACTTCACCACTGTTGTGCCAACCCCCACATTCACATCGTCGCCCCTCTTATCACCAACCGAAACATTACGCCAGGCAGCGGTGTCAAAGTTCACTTTAACACCCTTGCGCATAACCGCCTCCGCATAGGCAAACGCCACCAGAGAACGGAATCCCTCCATGGATTGATAACGGTTGATTCCAGCATCGGAAAGCTCCAGCCCAACACTGAAAGCAGCACCCTCCTGGATGTTGACACTTTTCTGCCAGGGTGTCATCCATTGCCGGGTTATGCGCAGCTGATGCAGACCGGGTGTGGCCTGAAACGTTCCTGGCGACGAGCCCAGCGCAGCGCCATCAAGTTCCACCGTCACACCACCAATCGCGTGACGCATCTCATCCAGCAGTTCATTCGGTGCCCGCACACCGCCCTCCAAGCCCTGGATCAACTCATCAATGGTTGTCGAAACTGAAAACGAGACCATGTTCACCTGAGCCGCGTCCGCCCTGCGCCAAGTCGGGGCTTTGGCGGCGATCTCCTCACCGGTCTGCGTTGACCACTGATCAATCAGATCATTGTAATAGTTTATCGGGTCATCCGCGGCGGCGGCCTCACCCGGCACCGGCACCTTCCGCGACCAGTTGGAGCCATAAACCGAAGAGCCCTGCACTGCCTCATTGACCTTGGTCGACATGTTGAGCGTGTAAATGGTGACCGATCTTCCGCCGACATTTCGCCGTGCGCTGCTCGCCCTTATAATGTTGACCAGCATGAGATAGTCGCATCCCAGCATCTGCGCCACACGCACCGTGGAACCGCCTGTGAACACGCCATCCACCAGCCCCGCGCGCTCCTCGGCTGTGGTGACTTTAAAGCGGTTGAAGCCGCCCGCAATCTCGGACTGCTCCATGATAATCATACCAGCCCCGGCCAGCTCAGCGCCGATACGGTCACGCACACCATCCACCTCGTCATCCATTCCCGGCACACGGGTCTGGTTCTTGACAAAGATCGCCACCTTGGGGTTGGCTGGCGGCGCGGCCCGCGGTGCCAGCACCGCGCGTTTGACAAGATCCGCCTCCACTGAGACAACATCCATACCCGGATTGGCAGCCTGGATTTTTCTCTTGAAGGCCTGCAGCTCCTCAGATGCGCTCGCATCCAGTTTGCCGGCCTCGGAGATCACCTGCTGGGCACTCCCACTGAAAGCCAGCGCACTGCACAGCATCAAAGCCGTCAGTATTTTTAACACTTTTCTGTTGCTCATAGTTTTTTACCTTGATTGATTTGACGCACGACATACAGCTGTCTTGTATCAAAAGTAGCCATTGATAATCGGGAAGAACGGCAGATCATTATCTTTAATCACATTGACAACACCGATCTGAACCCCATAGGCAGTGTTGCAGATGTTGACAACACCGATCTGCAAGCCATCCAAGTGGCTGGCATGATTCAGAAAGCTGATCTGTAATCCGCCATATTCCCCTTGGACATGGTTGGCCAGCACGTTGATCATCAGTCCAGTGCCATTGCCGCCAATGGCCGTCACACCGCCCATGTGCAAGCCCTCGGCATTGCCTGTGCAGTAGCTGAAGAGTCCGATATCCAGCCCCAGAAAATCATGGCAGCGACCATACGGAAGGTTAAGCTTTAAACCGCCCACATAGAAATCAGCGGGCGGAACCTGAATCGGATCAACAAAACTCAGCATAAACGGAGAGTAACCGGCATTATCCTGCGCCTTGACACTATTAACCAAGCCCACAGACAAGAGTGTTCCCAGAACCAACGCGTACATACTTTTACTCATAGCAGACAACCTTTCTTTAATTATATCAATCAAAACAGTTTCATGAATCGCTTTATTGTTAGAATATTAACAAAATTTTGACTCATTGAACAACATATAATCTAGAAATAATTTGGCGTGCGGCTACAGTGCTTTGCGACAGACGTAGCTCCGATTTCCAATCGGACCTAGTGGAGGTCGGCTTCGCCTCCGATTTACGATGCTGTGGGACGATGCGCGTGGTGTCGCTCATATCGCGACTACTACACATGCATTGCACCGCGAACTGGAAGCTATTTGCAAGAGTTATCGTAGGTGTAGTAGCCGCTCTATGAGCGGCACTGCATTTTGCGGTAAGAAAATGAGGGGTAAGAAAATTGGGCAGCGCGGTTTTTTGAGGTGAAAAATCTTTGAGGTGAAAAATGGGCATCCACCGCATAGCGGCGGACATACTGAAAGCGAACACAGTATATCCGCCGCTATGCGGTGGATGATTGCGAACACAGTATATCCGCCGCTATGCGGTGGATGATTGCGAACACAGTATATCCGCCGCTATGCGGTGGATGATTGCGAACACAGTATATCCGCCGCTATGCGGTGGATGATTGCGAACACAGTATATCCGCCGCTATGCGGTGGATGATTGCGAACACAGTATATCCGCCGCTATGCGGTGGATGATTGCGAACACAGTAT
>JBAYXX010000142.1:0-7280 GCA_041673345.1 Kiritimatiellia bacterium | reverse complement strand
GGGTGCTGGAGTGTGAGGAGCTGCGGAATAACCTGCTGATGACGCGCCTAACCGTAGGCCACAACCTGGGCGGGTGCATCAATAAGCGAGCGCGACTGCTGGCGCAGGTGCAGGACGAGCAGGCGTTTGTGTACGGGCTATCTGTGGAGGACAAGCATATCGTTGAGCAAAGGTATGTGGAGGGGGAGACTGAGGAGAGCATCGCAGCGAGTATGCACCTGGGGAGATCGTCGGTACATAGGCGGCTGGAAGTGGTGTGGGCGAAAATCGGACAGAAATCGGACAGAAATACGACCTAATTCGTGGTAAGGTAGGGATAGAGAATTATGCAAACTCCTAGCGAGCCGTCCACTAAGGGCGGCTTTTTCGCGGCCTATCACATCTGGAGGTGGCCCCATGTATGCAGTAACCCAGCGATGTACGGCGGCACCGGGCCGCGACATTACCCACATGGTGTTCGACCCCGGCGATCCGTGGGTGGACCCGGCTGCGCTAGAGTGTTGGCTAGAAGAGATCGTAGCCAAGCAGCATGAGCTGGACTGGCTGCGGAGTATGCGGGTAGGCAAGCACGCGACGGTTACCGCGGTGCTGCGGTGATGCCTAACAGGCCGAAGCGACCATGCAACCATCCGGGCTGCCGGGAGCTAGTGCAACCGCCGGAGCGATACTGCGCAGGGCATCAGCGAGAGGCACAGCAGCAACGCGCCGACACGCACCGACACTACGACGCGACCCAGCGCAATCAGAGGGCACGAGTCTTCTACAACTCACCGGAGTGGGAAGCAGTACGCAAGGCTGTACTGATGCGAGACCACCACCTCTGCCAGAAGTGCCTGCGAACGGGACGCATCACGCCAGCCGACGCGGTCCACCACATAGAGGAGCTACTGAAAGCCTGGCATCGGCGGTTGGATATGAGCAACCTTGTTTCTATTTGCGAATCCTGTCACAACGCAGAGCGGAGGCGGTAGGGATGACAAAGACCTGCCCGGAGTGCGGGGCTGAGTTCGAGACCAACCGCAACGCCAGAGTATACTGCGGACGCAGATGCAGCAACGCCGTGACAGCCCGCAACCGCGAGAACGGTAAGTTGGACGGGCCTGTGACTACCGTATGGTCATGTGGCGGTGGGGTACAGAGCACAGCCATTGCAGCACTGATAGTATCCGGCAAGTTGTCGAAGCCCGACTACGCTATGATGACCGACTGCGGATATGAGCAGCAGGCAACCATGCAGTATGTGCGCCGTGTGCTGATACCCGAGCTGCAGGCCGTAGGCGTAACGCTGCACATACTCGACACACTCAACTGGAGCAACAACGACATCATAGATAGCACGGGTCACATCACCATACCCGCCTACAAGCGTATGCCAGACGGCAAGTGTGCGAAACTGCGAACACACTGCAACGAGGCCTGGAAGGTCAAACCGCTCAAACGGTGGATACGCAGCCTGGGTATTGAACGGTGCGAAAACTGGATCGGCATATCGACCGATGAAGCGCGGAGGCAACGACCTTCGGCCAAACGGTGGCTCACTCATAGATACCCACTGATTGAGATGGGCATGAGCCGAGAGGACTGCCTATGGTCAGTGTGTTCTCTCGGATGGCCGAAGCCTGCACATAGCTCCTGTGTGTTCTGCCCGCAGCGAGACAGCGCAGGATGGGCGACGATGAAGCGGGAGGCACCGGAGGACTGGCAGAGAGCCATTGCGATGGATGAAGCACTCCGAAAGCACGACCCCGACGTGTATCTACACCGGTCCATGACGCCCCTAGCAGGGGTTTCGTTCAAGGGCGAGGGGTAGGAGGGGGAGGGTCAGAAATCTTGTGTAGGTGGTGCCGAGACCGACACGGAGGTCTCGCTCACGAAATGTCCCGATTATTTTGCAAGGGGGTGTAGTCGATGGGGCGCAAAGCCAACCCGGTAGGGTTGCATGTTATCAAAAAGTCACACATGAGCAATGCCGAGATCGAAGCGCGTAAGATAGCCGAGGCGCGACTACGCCCTGGTAGTGACAGAGTGTCACCTCCTAAATGGCTGAGCAATGAGGCCAAAAAGGAGTTTAGGCGTATCGTTAAGGAGTTTGACACCGTTAATGCCGACCTATTCACCAATGTGGATGTGGACATGCTGGCAGCATACTGTGACGCCTATATCGAGTATCAGCGGTGCACAGAGATCATAGCTCACGAAGGGCTGATGGTGGAGTACACCAACAAGGCGGGTGCTGAAAACACGGTGCCCCATCCCCTGCTGGCGAAGAAGAAGCAGTTGTTCGAGCAGATGAAGGCGTGTGCCTCTGAGTTCGGGCTGACGCCAAGCGCGAGGGCGAAGCTGACACTGCCGAGGGAGCCAGAGAAACCCAAGAGCAAGTTTGAACGGAAGTTTGGAAATGTATGACGATGAATACACGCCATTCCCTGACAATTACCCGCTGAGGCAAGAACTCATACACTACTGCGAAGACGTGTTAAGCGGTCTCATAATCGCCTGCGTGAAGCACAAGTGGGCATGCCAAAGGCTGCTGCGGGACATAGAACGGGAGGGCACAGACGCCTTTCCATACGTCTTTGACGAGCAGAGGGCGCTTGACTACTTTTCGTGGATGCGCCTGTTTCGCCACACTAAAGGCCCGTTGGCTGGCAAGCGAAAAGAGCCGGAGTTGATCGAGAAGTTCATCTTCGGTCAGATCTACGGCTGGGTGCAGCGAGATACAGGATACAGGCGCTTTCGTAAAGCTTATTGGCAGGTGGCGCGTAAAAACGCCAAGTCGCAAGACCTGGCGATAACAGGGCTTTATGAAATGTCAGCTTTCGGCGAGTCGTGCGCCGAGGTTTACATTGCTGCCACCAAAAAAGACCAGACAAAGTATGTCTGGAAAGAAGCCGACTTGATATGGCGACGCTGCCCCGAATTGAAGGGCAAATTCAAGCTTAGTTACGGGGTGCTTTGGCATCTTAAAAGCGATTCGCAGTTTATCCGTATGAGTAAGGACGACCAGACAAAAGGCGACGGCGGCAACCCTAGCTGCGGCATCCTGGACGAATATCACGCTCACGAAACAACGGAGTACTACGACTTGTTGTCTTCGGGTATGAAAACGAGGACGCAGCCCCTGCTCATAATCATCACTACAGCAGGTTTCAACTTGGAGCATCCATGCTATCGTGATGAATACGACTATGTATCCAAGCTGCTAGACCCCGACAACAGTATCGAAAACGAACGGTACTTTGCGCTAGTCAACGAACTGGATAAAGACGATGAGGGCAACCTAGCCGACGACATAAAAGACGAGTCGTGTTGGGCAAAGGCAAACCCGATATTGGTCAAAACCCGAGAGGGTATAGACTCAATCAGAGACGAGCTTACTCTCGCGCTAGACAAGCCGGAGAAGATGCGCGACCTACTCACCAAGACCTTTAACGTCTGGGTGAACCAACGGGAACACGGCTACATGAACATGGCGAAATGGGCAATGTGTCGGGCAACCGATGCTAATCCTTTCCCCGACGTGGCCGGTATGAGCGTGGTTGCCGGTGTGGACCTGTCGAGCACGTTGGACCTTACCAGCGCATCATTCGAGATCCCGCTGCCTGATGGACGCAGCGCTGTGTTGTCGCACTCATTCATACCAGAGGAAACGCTGGCGGCTAAACGCAGGACTGATAAGGTCCCGTATGACCTGTGGGTGAAACAGGGATGGATCACGGCAACACCGGGAGCACAGGTCGATTATCACTACGTGCTGGAGTATATCAGCCAAACGTATGAGAAATACGGCTGGCCGAAGGGCGAAGTGTGTTTCGACCGATACCTGGCAAGCTGGCTAATGGGCGAGTTGGAAGCCCGCGGCTTCGTGCCGGTAGACACACCCCAGGGCATACCTACACTGAGCGAGCCGACGAAAGATTTCCGCGGCAAGGTGTACGACGGCAAGATCATCCACGGCGGCAACCCTGTGCTGACCTGGGCCTTGAGCAACGCTGTAACCCGCGAAAACGCGCAGGGCTGCATCATGTTGGACAAAGGTAAATCGTCGCAGCGGATCGACCCGGCAGCGGCGTTTATGAACGCGCATGTGCGAGCGATGGCAAACGACGCTCCCGTCAATGTGAGTGAGTTCGCCGACGCCGACTTTCTCGACAAACTGTGGGGGTGATGGAGTGAAACGCATCAAAATCCGCATCCCCTGGAAAAAAGCGGCGCCATATGCCGACGATGCCCTGATGGGTGCGGGACTGGTGGCCGCCGTGGTCACAACATATCAATGGAGCGCGATTGCGGGCGGCTATGCACTAGCCGCCTCTTTACTCGCTGCCGGTGTGATTACAGCCAGGCAGCCGCCTAAGAGGAGGTGAGCATATGTTTCTACGCAACGCGCTAGAGGTGCAGGCAGAACGGCAAATAGCGGGCCTAAACGACCCTGCGCTGCTGGAATGGCTGGGCATCACGCCGGACGAGGTACAAGTGACGGGCAAGAACGCGCTCAAAGAAGCGACGGTATACGCCTGCATAAAAATCTTGTCCGAGTCGGTTGCCAAACTGCCATTGAAAATATACCAGGAGACAGAGCAGGGCGCGGTCAAAGCGACTAACCACTATCTGTACAAGCTGCTCAAGGCCCGACCTAACCCGTATATGACCGCCAGCACCTACTTCAAATGCGTGGAAGTACAGCGCAATATGTACGGCAACGCCTACGTGATACCAGAGGTTGCCGAGCGAGGCCGAAACGCCGGTAAGGTGCAGGGCTTGTATCCGGTGGACGCCAGCAGGGTGCAGGTGTGGATTGACGATGTTGGCCTATTCGGCAGCAAGAACCGGGTGTGGTACGTCGTCGATGTTGGCAATGGCGAGAAACGGAAGCTGCAGAGTGACGAGGTATTGCACCACAAGGCGCTGACGACCGATGGTCTAGTGGGTATAGCCCCTCTAGAAGTGCTTAAACACCTGGTGCAAAACGGTATGAGCGCGACGACATTCATCAACAACTTCTACCGGCAGGGTCTACAGACCAAAGGCATCGTACAGTATGTGGGCGATCTGAACGAAGACGCCAAACGCAAATTCCGCGAGAAGTTCGAGACGATGTCAAGCGGGCTTAAAAACGCGCATCGAATCAGCCTCATGCCCGTCGGGTTCCAGTTCCAACCGTTGAGCTTGACAATGGCCGACGCACAGTTCCTGGAGAACACAACGCTGACCATTCGCCAGATTGCAAACGCCTTCGGTGTCAAGATGCACCAGCTCAATGACCTGGAGAGAGCGACGCATACCAATATCGAGCAGCAACAGCGGCAGTATTATGCGGACACCCTGCAAGCGATACTCACAGAGTACGAGCAGGAGATGACCTATAAGCTGCTACTAGCCGGCGAGATCGACAAGGGCTACTATTGCAAGTTTAATGTCGATTCGATAGTTCGCAGCGACATTAAAACCCGTTATGAAGCCTATCGCATCGGCGTACAGGGCGGCTTCCTCATGCCCAACGAGGTCAGAGGGCACGAAGATATGCCGCCAGCAGAAGGCGGCGACGTGCTGCTAATCAACGGCAGCATGGTGCCTATCACGAAGGCAGGGCAGGCATATACCAAGGGAGGTGACAACCCAGATGAGCAAGATAACGAAGAAAAACCCAAATCCGGCAACACCGGAGGTTAGGCACCTAACCGGCGCATTGGAGTTTCGCGAGGCGGAGCAAGATGGCAAAACCATTCGCACTATCGCTGGCTATGCAATTAAATACGAATCCGACTCGGTTGTGATGCGCGATTGGTATGGCGACGAGTTTGTGGAGCAGATCGCCAAAGATGCATTCGCAGAGTCGGTGCGGGCCAACCGCATCAAAGCGCTGTGGAGCCACGACGCTTCTCAGGTGCTAGGGAGCACCACGAACAGCACTCTGCGGCTGACCTCTGATAATACTGGCCTGCGGTTCGAGTTAGATTTGCCCGACACGACAGTAGGACGAGACGCTTGGGAAAGCGTAAAACGCGGCGATGTAGACGGCATGAGTTTCGGGTTCCGTTCCAAGAAAGACAAGTGGAGCAGGGAAGAGCGGGGCAAAGACAAACGCCCGTTGTATCGGCGCACAGTCCTCGATGGCGAGCTATTTGAAGTAAGCCCTGTGGCATTCCCTGCCTACCCAGAGACAGATGTATCGTGCCGCAGCTTAGACGAGTATCGAGCGCGCACCCAAGAGGCCGAGCGCGAGCGGCGCAAGCGCAAGTTGGTGCTAGAAGCAGAGCTGTAGCGGCTCGCAGCCGTGCAGATAACCGCCCATCGAGGCGGTTTTTTGTTATCCAAAAATGAGGAGTGAAGCCAGATGACCAAAGAATTAAGAGAGTTTTTGGCCCAAATAGAGGCCAAGAAGGCGGAAGTAAGGACTCTCATCGGAGAAGACAAGATCGAAGAGGCGGAAACGCTGATGAACGACGTGCGCACCATGCAGCGCAAGGCCGACTTGCAAAAGGCCATTGACAACGCCGACGGCGCTGACACCCGCGACGGCAAACAGCTGACCGAACCCGACAAACGCGACGCAACCAAAATCGAAGCAGAATACCGCAACGTATTCCTGAAGGGCTTGCGCGGTGAACGCGTGTCGTCCGAAGAACGCGGCATCGTCAAGGAATATCGCGCCATGCACGAAGGCGGCGTAGTGCCTCCTGACCCTGCCGGTAACGTGGGTCTAATCGTGCCCGTCGATGCACAGACCAAAATCAACGAGATCCAGCGAATGCTGAACCCGCTGAGCCAGTATGTCAGTGTTCAGACCGTGAAAACCCTGAGCGGCAGCCGCGTGCTGGAAGCTGACAACGCTATGGTTCCTTTGGCGATAGTAGCAGAAGGCGGCGCGATTCAGCCAACCGACAACCCGCAATTCACGCCCGTGGCGTATAACCTGGTGAAGCGCGCTGGCATCTTGCCAATCACCGACGAACTGTTGGCCGACACCGATCAGAATTTGCTGGGCTACGTGTCGGATTGGATTGCCCGCAAGGTGGTTGTGACCTACAACACTCTCATTGCAACCCTGCTGAACCTTTTGGCCCCGGTGCCACTGGCCGACCTGGATGCTGTGAAGACGGTGAAGAACGTAACACTTGACCCTGCAATAGCACTGAACAGCACCGTGGTAACCAACCAGGACGGTTTCAACTGGCTCGATACACAGATTGACGGCGTAGGCCGGTATCTGTTGCAAGACGACATCACCCTCCCCGGCCGCAAACTGCTCTACGGCATGCCGGTCGCAGTGGTGAGCA
>JBAYXX010000141.1:0-7401 GCA_041673345.1 Kiritimatiellia bacterium | reverse complement strand
TAATCAGCGCGTGCGCGCGAACGGGCTTTTCAAGCCCGCTAGGAAGCGCCCAAAAGGCGCTTTAAGAAAGGGGGCAATCGCCCCCTTTGGAACCCCCCCTTCAGTCGCCTTCGGCTCCTTGCGCGCTATCGCTTGCAGGTCGCTTCGCTCCCAAAGGCGTGCCTTCGGCACTTCATGGCGCTGTCGCGGCCAAGCTTTGGTTTTCTCCTGATCTGCTTTACTGGTTGGTAACATTGCGCCTTCGGCGCTGGCTTTGGAGGGCGATGTGGTGGCGGATTGGCTTTTGGTGACAGTGTAGCGAAAAAGAGCAAACGGGCGTTCACTAGCGGCAGGTGCAATGCTCCCGCGCTTCGCGCTCCCTTCGCTTCGCTCAGCTTAAAAGCTTCTTGATCCAGCTTGGCTTTTGTTTTTCATCCACCTTGGGAATTGATCCAACCTCAACGGCTTGTGGTAGTTCTATAGGCTTGGGCTTGCTTGTGCCGCGCCTTTTTTTGTTGCGCCTGTAACTTGCAAGCTGTTCATACAAATCACGGTTTTTTTCATACATCTCGGACACAAAGTGACCAAGATTAACAACAGAATCAATTTTAACCGCCCTCACAAAGAGATTTTTTAAAAGATAGGGTTGGGTAAGGGTGTCACCAAAAACTCGGCGTGATTCGGTTTTTAGGACGCTTTGTAGACGTTTTCTGACTTCACGGACTCCCGAAAAACTGCTCAATGCTTCAATATCCGCGATTTTTTGCCGAATCTTGAAGTCTTGCTTGGTTCTCACGGCTTGCTTAAGTGTGTCTATGTAGTACTCGGTTGCTTCTTGCGCTAAGCCCCATGTAAAGGACTGCTTCCCGCCTTTCGTGGGCTTCTGAATCAGTTTATAGCTTCCAATCGTTACACGGTCACGCTTTAGCCTTAAATCCTTGATGCACTCGTTGCGCACATCGCCAGCGCCATCTGTTGCCATCAATACCCAAACTAGCGTATCCAAGCCGTTTGGGTACATAAACAGCTTTGCACGCGCTTTGCCGCGCTTGCCGTCACGCCATGCTTGTTGCGGTGCTTGGTTTGGATTGTAGGCTTTTTTTTGGCTAACAAAGCCAAGCACCTCATTGCAGTGTATCGTGCCTTGCGTGTAGTACCAGTAACCATTGCCAGCGGCTTGCTGTATCGCACGCAAAAAGCCTGTTTGTGTTGTGATTAGCATTGAACTAAAAACCCTATTTATATAGCGAATTCGAAAAAACCCACGCATTAGCGTGGGTTGGATTGTGCTTTTTATGACGTCACAAGGTCTCCCTAAGCCACGATTTCCTAGGTCGTGACTTTTGACAGTTAGGCACTGTCAGCCTGTGTTTTCCCGTTACACCATAACGCCCTTTTGCTCCTTTAAAATTGTTGTTGTGGTTGCTAGTCCGCCAAGACATCGCAACCGATTAATTAACACTTACTGCCCTACTACTTCGCCCCCAGCTTTCGTTCATGATTAGGCTTCGCCTGTATCGCCTAATCACTATTGCTATTTGCAAACCTACTCACCGAGTCTCCCACGCTTTTACGATTGCCTTAGTGCCACCCAAGACCGCAGTCAGCGCTTCCCTAGTTAGATACACGTTTCGATTTTCGCGCCACCGTGCTCACCATGTCACCTTATCCCTAGCATACGCCTACCCCCAATTGCTTGGAGTTTCCCACCGCTGATGTTCCGAGTGCGTGTGGTACTGGGTGCATGATTTCATCACACTACAAGCTTCTATCCCAGCGGATAGCAATGGCTCTAGATCTGGCAAATGCGACCTCTTGACCGCAATTACTGGCTTAAGCTATACAGCGATCTTAACCTTCGTTAAGTACCAGCCACTCAAGGTTCTTTCCCCGTAGCCCTCCATACTTTCGCATGGCTCAGCAGCCCACCAGTTGCCCCGCGTCATGCGCTTTCCAGCTCATCCCACGAACGGATTTTCACCGCTTACACATGTATCAGGGTTTATGCAGTCACCTGCACTCCCGTTTCCTAGTCGCCCAACACCCCAAAGGGAATGGGTAGAAGATGGCATTGCAGCCATCAGCCCCCCGCGTAGCCGCACCAGCCCGATTAAAGGCATGCGGCTTCAGCAAAGTAAAAGACATGGATTGGCGTCCACGCCCGGGGGCAAGTAAGTGTTGGCGCACTTACTCGCTAAAAGTAAGTGCTCAACAATTTTTAAAGTGACATTCAAGAGTAAATGCCGGAAGCGTTTGCACGCTTCCCAAACCTGGCTTTGAAGAAGTCGGGTTTGGGAAAAAAGCAAAAGCCAAAAGCCAAAGCCCGTTCGCGTTGCTCACTCTCGTACACCAAAACTCAAAAAGTGCTCCCGCACTTTTTTGCGTCAGGTGTACTCACTGGTGTCAGCGGCACTCAAAAAGTGACCGAAACCGCCCCTGACACTGGAACATCTTTAAACGCAATCTACCGAACTGCCAACATCCAAAATTAAAACCGCCAATCATATAACGCCATCTACAACACACCGCCGAAAAAACCACCATTTTGCGGAGCGTTTTTCTCCTCCTACAGGACAAAGGAGTGACCAAGATTTAGAGACGAAATTTTTTCTTCTCCCTTTAAGTGATAAGAAAAAATTTTAAAAATTCGCTTGTTTTGTTACACGGTAACAATTATAATAAAACCATATTACACGATAACGGAGGTTGAAAAATGAAAGACGTAAACGACACAAAAACAACTGAACTTGAAATCAAGCCAGCGCCAAAAAGTAACGCGCAACGCCAGCGCGAATACCGCGAGAGAGCACGCAAAGAACTCGCGCGAATCGATATGCGTATCGACTTTAGCGCGAATAGAATGCTTGAGGATATGGCGGAATATTACACGGTAACAAAGAAAGAGTTTTTAGAGAAAATGATTTTGAAGGCACATAGTGAGTGGATTGATCAGATCGGCTCAAAGGCTTTCAGTGCGTTTGTTGATGAAAAGAATAGCCGAAATTAATGTTTTCATATATCATGTTACATGAAACTATATTTTAGGAGGTTTTATGGCGGGGGTTACTCAACGTGTTCAAAAGCATCGTAGTGAATTAAGAGCCGCAGGGTTTCGCCCTGTGCAGATATGGGTTCCTGATACTCGTAGAGAATCGTTTAAAGAAGAATGCAGGAAGCAATCCCTTTCTTTGCGCGACGACCCTCAGGAGCGCGAAATTTTAGGGTTTATCGAATCCGTTCAAGATTTTTCTGGATGGGAAGCATGAGGGGGGACTTGGTGACCATTGCGCCAGCGGGCGATTACGGCAAGCCACGTCCAGCGGTTGTGATACAGTCGGATCTGTTCAGCGAACACCCTTCGATTGTGCTTTTGCCGCTTACGTCTGATGTGCGCGAAAATGTATCGAATTTTCGGATCACCCTTGAGCCGAATGAAGAAAATCAATTGTCGAAGGTGTCGCAAATCATGGTGGACAAGCCATACACAGCGCCAGCCGAGAAGGTTGGAAAGTGCTTTGGTCGTGTTGATGACCGCACGCTCAGAGAGATTGACCGAGTTTTGACTGTTTTCTTGGGTATTGCTTGATTTGGTTACAGTGTAACGAGGTGAAAAATGGAACTAGAAAACTCTTTTAAAAGCATGCTTGCGCAAATACAAGCAAAAGCAGAAGCACGGCAAAGCGTAACCCATGAGCCGGCAACCGAACCCGAACCGGTGCAAGCATCAGCACGGGCAAAGGTTGTACAGTTGCCGTTATGGGCTAACGAAACTCGGGGCGTACCTAATGCCGTTTTGCGGTCGGCACTTTTCGGAGCAATTAAGCGGGGTAGGCGGGCATTTATGCAACGTGTAGCGAAAGCCAGTGTGGACGGCTTAACAGTGCTCCAAACTGGACCTCAACTAGACCAGTCAGACCTTGACGTGTGGGAACAGTGCATGCACCTTGCAAAAGACCAAGGACTAGGCACGCGCATTGAATTTACCGCGCACAGCTTTTTAAAGTCCATAGACCGTACCACTGGCAAGAGCCAGCACGAATGGCTAAAAGGTGCTTTTGCCCGCCTTGCTTCCTCCGTTGTCGAAATTAAAGACGGTAAACGCGCTTACTTTGGGGCAATGATACACCACGGGACAAGGGACGATGATAGCGGTCGTTACGTCATTGAGATAAACCCCGCTATTGCTAAACTGTACGGATCGGACGGCTGGACAGCGGTAGAGCGTGAGCAACGGTTAGCACTTAAAAAGCAACCATTGGCGCAGTGGTTGCATGGCTTTTACAGCACGCACGCAAGCCCATATGCGTTTAAAATCGAAACCCTACACAAGCTTTGCGGAAGCGAAACATCGGAATTGCGTAGTTTTACACAAACGCTTAAAAAATCCCTTGCCGCTGTTTGCGCTGAAACTGGTTGGACTTGGAACATCGACGAATCAGGCCTGGTGCACGTTAAAAAGCTTGCCATTGGTACGCAAAAGCGGCATCTAGCACGCAAGGCTAAAAAGGCACGGCATAGCACATGCAAAGGCACGGCATAGCACATGCAAAGGCACGGCATAGCACATGCAAAGGCACGGCATAGCACATGCAAAGGCACGGCAAAAAACACCCCGCAAACCCGCTCTAGGAGCGGCCTCCAGCGTTTTGCAAAAAACGTGCTAATCCTTTTTTAATCTTTTTATAATCACTGAGCGCATTAAAATGCGCGCCTACCCTCCATTCGCTTCGCTCATTCCGCCCCGCCTTTGGCGGCCTTTGCGCGGCTACGCCTTGCCAGTCGCTTCGCTCCTAAATGGCGTGCCTACGGCACTTCATGGCGCTTTCGCGCCCTAGCTACGTGCAAGCTTCGCATGAATGCCGGCGCTAATCGCAATGCTGGCCGCTTCGCGGTGCTTTTTAGGAAGGGGTTTTTATGGGGTTGAAGGCCTCACAACGGCTTAAAATCGTTTTGGTCACGGCATCCCCAAAGTGCTCACAGCGAAAATCGAAAATCTTCCCGTCTAGCCTTGCGGTGAGGCGGCTACAGCCTGCGCAAATCGGCACGACTTCCGTGTTTTTTTTCCTGTCGAGCGCCCACGCCTGGCGCAATTCTAGGTCCGGCTGCGTCTTCGGCCTGGAGGTCTTGCGCAATGCTTCGAGCTCTTGTTGTAAGGTTTCTTGTGCCTCGCTCAATCGCGCCAAGTCGTCTTCTAGCCGCCCTAAAACCTGCAACAGCTCCCTGGAGAGTTCGCTCATTTTCCAATTCCTCATCTAGTGATTTAAAAATTTGTCTTTGCGCTTCATTACACGGTAACACATCTAACCCCCGCTTCCGCGCCAGTCGATAGGCTTCTCGCCATCCCGCCTCATCCCCACCTTCGATTGCCACGACCTGCATCCCCTGGGCGACGGCCGCCCGAACTAGGTGGTAAGCCGCCGCCTTGGGCGATCGCACGCCTTCCACTTCAACGCGCTCGCCATTGGCCAGCAACTTCCCCAGGACACGCCCACGAAACCGCAAAACCTCAACCGTAGGCGCTCCGCGCAAATAAAAGTCTCGATTTTTCAGGGCGATTTTCTTGGGTTTTTCCGCCAAAGGTTTAAAAACCTCGCTAAATGCCCAGTATTGCGTTTTTTCATCGTAGTGCGGGGTTTGTACCTTTTCGCTTAAAAGTCGTTGCCTTGCCCTGTTTGCGCGCTTGGAAAGTGCATTTTCAAATCTCTCGAACGCCTCTTGCGCGCGCTCCATCCGATTTGGCCGCTCCGAAGCGCTCACCCGCTCATGGCCGTCGCGCTCGTAGAATGCGCCCTTTAAGCGCATCGCCTTCCCCATTGCCGGGTGGTTGATGCTTACGTAATCGCGGCCTTTGCGCGTAACCCTAAAGCCAAGCCGCTCAAACGTCTCAATGGCATCGGACTGCGTCCACAAGCGCCCGATTGCGTCAAAGTGGGCGGCCTCCTCCTCGATGCGCGCATCGAGCATGGCGGCGAGTTTTTTCCGGTCTCCGGAGACCTTGAGGTAATCGGCTGCCGTGGCCGTGTGGCGCGCGCGTCGCGGGTCGTCAGGGTCTGCGCCTCCGTGTTTGGCGGTTAAAAAATCGTCAAGCGCGTCGCGGGTGTGTCGGTCGAATCGGTCGAGGTAGGGCGTGTAGCTTCGGCCCGTGTCTAAATCAAGGTTCGCAACGACGAAGTGCAATTCAGTGCGCCCTTTGTCGGTGTGCTCCACCCAAAGCGTGGCCAGGTTCGCCGCACCATCCGCACCCAGGAATCGGTCGTAGGCTTGCATGCAGTTTTCTTTTACCGAGTCCGTGACCAGTTCCCCGAACGACAGCACGCCGCTGGTGTACGCCCTGCGGCCTTGTGCCGCAAGGGAGTCGATGACGGCCTCAAGCATTTTCGGGTCACCGCGCAAGACGGTGGCGCCCTCGCGCTGGCCGTCCCTGCCCAAAAGATACTGGATCGGGGCTTTTCCTCGCCCCATGCCGTGACGAAAAAATTTACTTAGCATTGCTGCACCTCGCGGCTCTTCACCTCATCGACCAGGTGCGCCAAGTGGTCGGCGATGGCCGCAAGGGTAAGGCGGCAAGCCGTGTCCGCGTGACCGCCGCCGTTTAGGTGGCGTGCGATTTGGTTTAGGTTGTTGCCGATTTTGGCGACTTCACGCACCAGTTCAGGGTCGGCTTGGTGGATGACGGTTTTGGGGGATTGCGTCAGTTGGCGGCTTTGGTCGCCAAGACTTCGGCGCACCAAAGCCGACACGGATTTTTTCGACCGGCGCGCCGTTTCCGAAATGGTTAAAAATTCTTCTTCCGTTACACGGATGGTGAGTCGTTTCGTCGCCAAGATTTTTTTCACTGCCGCCTCCTAGTGCCAAGGGGTTTTAGGGGTTTCCCCTAACCAGCGCAATGTACCACAAAACTTCGTTTTGTGCGTCATTGCTACGCTGGCTATTTGCTAACTAAGAAGGTGTGTTTTCCGAAAAGGGCGCATGTTACGTTTTTTTGTTGTTGTATTGTCGTTGGCCGTCACGCCAGTGTTATGGGGTGTCCAATATTGGACACCCCGATTTATGCGTATTAAAAATATCGAAAAAAGCTTGATTAGTTACCGTGTAACGGTTATAATAAACCCATATTACACGATAACGGAGATTGGAAAATGAAAGACGAAAACGACAAATTTACGGCGGAACTTGAAATCAAGCCGGTGGCAAAAACGAATGCGCAACGCCAGCGCGAATATCGTGACAGAGCACGCAAAGAACTTGCGCGAATCGATATGCGGATCGACTTTAGTGCGAATACCGCGCTAGAAGATATGGCGGAATATTACACGGTAACAAAGAAAGAGTTTTTAGAGAAAATGATTTTGAAGGCACATAGTGAGTGGATTGATCAGATCGGCTCAAAGGCTTTCAGTGCGTTTGTTGATGAAAAGAATA
>JBAYXX010000140.1:0-7660 GCA_041673345.1 Kiritimatiellia bacterium | reverse complement strand
TCGGAGTCGGGGTCGGTATCGGAATCGGGGTCGACCTAGTACGTTTTTCGATACCGATTCCGATAGCGACCCCGACCCCGAGTTACAGACACGAAACTGTGACAAAATGGCCGAGTTATAGGCAAGAAGTTAAACACAACGAAAGGACGAAAAAATGGCAAATGGTATTTTAGAGTTGAACGAGAGTAATTTCAAGGAGACCATCGCAAACGGCGTTGTTCTGGTAGATTTCTGGGCCCCTTGGTGCGGCCCCTGTAAGATGCAGACCCCGATTCTCGAGAATCAGGTTGTAGCGCAAGTAGCTGATAAAGCCAAGATCGCCAAGGTCAATGTCGATGATAACAAGAATTTGGCCGCCGAATATTCAATCAAGAGCATTCCTACCATCCTGATCTTCAAGGATGGCGCGATTATAAAGCAGTTCACTGGACTGCAGCGCGCGGACGCTTTGATCAAGGCGATCGAAGAGGCAAGTTGAGCTGTCAGCCGCGCAGGTGAAAATAAGGTGAAAATAATCACCGATTTTTCTCTATCGCGGTTGACCAATCAGGGGGCAAAGGTGTATAATGCGCCTTTTATGTATTCCCGAAAACTGGAATTGAGGAGCTATAATTAATGGCGAATATCAAGAGTGCAATCAAGCGTAACAAGCAATCCGAGGTGCGCAATACAATTAACCGCGCAGTCAAAAGTAGTATTTTGACCGCCAGCAAGAAGGTTTTGGCCGCGATTGACGGTGGCTGCAAAGAAGCGGCTCAAAAAGAATTTTCAGCCTTCACTTCGCAGTTGGATAAAGCGTGCAAAAAAGGTGTGATGGCTAAGAACACAGCCAGCCGTAGAAAATCCCGCGTTTCAGCCAATATTTCAAAAATGGCCTGAGTACTGCATGTAACCCGCCGTGCAGCTAGGATCGGCTGCTGGCAATACATCAGTCTCAGCTTTTCGCAGTGCGACTAACTATCGGTCATCATACAGCATGTGTGATGGCCTTTTTTGGGTTGGAGTTATGGCTGGAGTTTTATCCATCGTCGATCTTGGCTCCGACCAGAGCTATCAGGATGTTTTTGAGATGCAGCAGAGCCTGCATGCCAGACGGGTGGCAGGCGAGATCCCGGACACCCTGCTGCTGCTGGAGCATCGTCCTGTTTACACACTCGGGACCTCCGCCTCAAAAGATCATATCCTCTGGAATACCGAGAAACTCGCCGGAAGGGGCATTGATCTGATTAGCACCTCGCGCGGCGGGGATGTGACCTATCATGGGCCAGGGCAGTTGGTTGGTTATCCGATTGTGCATCTGTGGGATCAGGGACTTAAAGTTCTTGAGTATCTGACAGCCTTGGAAGAGGTTCTGATCCGAGTCGCCGCACTCTATGGAGTGAAAGCAGGGCGCGACAGCCGCAACCGCGGGGTGTGGGTCGGCAACAGTAAGCTCGCGGCTCTGGGGATCCGAGTTTCGCGACAAACCACAATGCACGGGTTTGCCTTGAATGTCAATACCCGGTTGGGTGACTACAACGGTATTGTGGCATGTGGCTTACAGGGGGTGGGCGTGACATCCCTGCAGCAGTTGTCGGGCACAGTGTTCGATATGGCTGAGGTGAAAGCTGGTATGGCGGCGACATTCGCCGATGTGTTCCACTATGAGGTGCGGTGATGGGCAGGTTTCAAACTCTCAAAGGGATGATGCGGATATTTTTGGATCTGTCGCTAATTGTTTTTATCACGCCGCCTGTTTTTATTTTCACCTATTTTTTCCCTCTTTTCTTCTCAGGCAACAATTTTGTGGCACTGGCTCGCGACCTGGCAAAGCTCTCTTTTTGCGTTTCCTGGGTCTCCGCTCCGCTATTGGTGGCAGCGGTTTTGGCACTCAAATTGATGATTCGCCATAAGCTCAGGTGGTTCTCAGTTCTGCTGGCATCATACGCGGCAGGCTTTATCTGGCTGATATTGTGGAATTGGGTGATTGAGGATCTCTTCACCTTCTGGCGCTCCTTGCTCCCGCTCTCAGTCTGCTGTATTTTTTCAATGGTGTATGTAATGGCTAAGGCACTTTATCAGGATGACAAAATAAATTTTTCGGAGTATCCTGATCCAGATTTGCTGAACCCGAAAATGGCGGGGGTAGTGGAAAAAACCACGCTCGCTGAGGATACGGTGGGCAGGGATTGACGAAAAGACGCGGTTTGAGGCAAGGTTTAAGACAGAGATTCAGCCCGCCTCGCGCAGCTGCGTTGCGAAAAAACGATGGGGTGATTCGAAGGTCCATTGAATCGGAGTTGGAGAATCAGTAAGCAATGCCCGTAAGATGATTCTGCGTCGTATGAAGAAACTGACAGCGGTGATTAATCAGTATGGCTGGAATTACCATGATTTGCTGAAGGAAAACTGTAACAAGACGGACTGGAGTGAGGCGGAGACGAAAATCCGAGGAGCTTTCCTTTCGGCGTGTGACAGCCGGACCCACAAGACGTGTCTGTTCACGTAATACCTGGCGCTTGGACTGCCACTCCTCCCATGTCAGGCGACGATCATCTTGAAGTTCTGAGTTCATTTTTTTTTGCTATATCCACCAAAGCGATTTTTATATTTGAGGCTGTCAGGTTCATTGCGTTTTGCTCTAAAAAGTAAAGTTGTGCTAACAGAAAGGGGAAGAACATGCAAACAAAGCTTATGTGCAGCCCACGTCAATTTCTCCTGCCAGCTGCGCAACAGGTTTATGCATATTTGGCGTTTTTTTCTGATTATTTGGGCTTCAGAAAATGCGTCGAGTAAGTGCGCGCGATGAAACCTTCACCGGATTTCCACCTTCTTTCCTTTTCCCTACGATTTGTACCCGGTCCAACTCTCCCGGCAGTTGCCGTCCCGGCAATTCTTCTTCACTCTCTTCAGAATAAAACTAATCCTGCCGAGGTTGGTGGTGATAACACGTTCGAGATATGGAACGCGCTTCATCCGCCAATTCTCGTACTCTCTGGGGTCAAGATATCCAAGTTCCATGAACACGTCGACAAAGGCAATGTACCCCTTCTCCTGAATGAGCTTGGATGTCACTACACTGAGTTTTGAATGGTGTTCTTTTCTATTCATCTTATTTGCTCCAGAGCAGAACTCCTGGAATTTGCTTAAAATGTTGATCATATGTTATTAATCTGGAGCCGCTTTCCATTGCATGTGCCGCAATCCATACATCATTGATAGGGACAGGGGTGCCAGTAGATTTCAACTGATGTTTAATGGTTCCAAATATTTCAGCGGTTTCTTTTGAGACAGATAAGATCCGCACTGTTGATTTTAACAAAAAACTGTTTAACAGCTTCCTGTTATCAGCCTCCCTGGTTCCTCCGCAAAAACCAGCATAGAGTTCACCCAGCATAACCACAGAGACAAACACAATATCCGCTTCACCGATAGCATTTAGAATAATTTCATCACCCTTTAATAGAGCGCTGTATGCATTGGTGTCCAGAAGGACCTTTTTCATCTCCAATCCTCCGGGTTAACGGTGTTCATATCGGAAATATTTTCCTCAAACTCTTTGGCATCAGCAGCAGACCAAAGACCGAGAAATGATTCAAACTCACCCTTGTGCGGTGGTTCCTTAGGAATTTTAATTCCTAATGCCTCCGAAAGCAGCTGCTTCACCATCGCATTTACACTGATTGATTCGCTTTGTGCTTTACGCTTCAACTCATTTGCAAGCTGATCATCCATTTTATGTATTGTGATAGAACTCATAAAACCTCCATATTGGTTAACAATGTGAACCGTGATGCGGTTCAATATATAGCAAATATGAACTATGAAGTCCAGCGTTTTAACTTACGACATAAAAATACGTGTTTTGCGCATGCCAAAGATCCCAGTCTTGTTGTAACCCAAGCCAGAAGCCGGACGACATCCCCAGAACGTGAGAGAGTCCTAACACAGTGTATGCAGTTCTACCATGCGCCCCGCTGCATCAAAAGCTGTCTCGGTTGGATAGGTCGCGCCTTCACTGCGGTAAAGCGGACCATCACCGGAATAGTAGTTCACAGTCTGCTTGCAAAGCGACTATAATAAAAAGACTTCATCTTTTTATAAAAATCCGTTGCACGGATCAACAAATCTTCGTTAATCATTGAGTAATGCCTTCTGTTATATCTTGGCCTCATGTCGGTAAATCGTAGGTGTAGTCGATGCGGATTGCTCCGTTGGTGGTGCCCCAGTAGTTAGGGGCTGAGGCGATCAGGCGGTTTTCGGCATCCCATAAGTGAGCCCACTGCTGGCCGTCCCATGTTAAATTTCCGTCGGTATCGTGGGTGGGGAACGCGGATAAGCCACTGTCAATTGCAGTGTATTGGTTGAGTTTGTTGGCGGCATAGGTGTTGGTAACTGCGGATTGTCCACTGTAAACTATAGACAGTTTACGGTTTCCAATTGAATCGTAATCAATATTATAGTTGTCGGTTCCGTTGCTCATGGATGCCTCTATCACCTCACCGAAGATATTATAGCCGAACACATTGGTTGAAAGCAAGGAGTTGAAACAGTCAAAGCGTTTTGTTCTTCGACCAAGCGGGTCGTTGATGTAATCAGAAGATGATATAACGAAGGATTTCCATGCGTTTGTGATGGTTGTTATCAGATTGCGATTTTCTTCATACTCGCGCAAATTCGAAAAGCCCGCAGAGTTTGTAAAGCCGCTGATAAGGTCGGTGCCTGGCAGAAATGTGTAAGTGAAGGTGTTTGTAACTGCTGAGCGCACGGAAGACACAGAGGAGAGTCTTCCGTTGCTGCTGTATCCGCAGATGATGGTCTGGACGGGATTGATGAGGTCATCCGGACTGTAGAGTTCATAGCCGATGGACCGTCCCAGTGTGTCGTAAATGCGCTCGATGATGTAGCTGTCCTGGGCCTCTTTGGCCAGGGCCAGGCCGGAATATTCAAAGATATTTATCGAAGTGGTACTGGTTGCGGAGAGGATGCGGCCCAGGCGGTCATGGGTGAAGGTGACATTCGGCGTTGAACCGGAGTAGCGGATGTTAAGCAACTGACCAAGGACATTATATTCATAGGTTGTTGTGATGCCTCGTGCCCATGTTCTCGTTAACATCCGGCCTGTATCCGTGTACGTATAGGCAGTTCCTTTCCCATCCGCATAGACTTTGTTGGTTACGAGTCCTGTACTCTCTTCATAAAACCATTGCGTCAGATCGAGTGCTGAGTTCTGAGTTCTGAGTGATGAAAGGTGTTCCCCTTGTGGAATTAAAGTCAGAAGATTTACATTTGCGTAGGCGTTGCTGCGGGTTGTGGCAAGTGCGATCATGCGGCCAGCTGCATCAAACTGATAAGCCACTGGATATGATGTGCCCCATGTTGCAATGGACTGCCCCAGCTGATTGTATGCGGTGTGGCTGGTCTGTCCAAGGGCATTGCTAATGGCGATACGCTGACCAAGACCGTTATAGAAGAAGCTTGTTCGGTTGGTTACAGCATCTTCAACATAAGCGACCTGCCCTAGATTATTGTAAGCGGTGAAGGAGGTGTTCGTGCGTCCGTCGGTTGCAGTAACCTGCCTTGCAAAACCGTCATAGGAGAATGTATTGGTAACGCTCGTCGCGCTGACGGTTTGAACCGGATATCCGGCAACTGATTTCTGTACAGCGTTAATGTTGGAATCCGGTGTATCCGTCACCTGCCATGTGGTCGCATTGGCTGCATCGGTATAAGTGGAACTGCGGGTGATGTTGCCGTGCCAGTCTTCACTCTCGCTCTGAGCGGTGAGTATTCCGCCGTTGTATGTGTCAATGCCGAAGCTGGTCATGCGGACGCGGCTAACCGATGTTGTAATGGTGCTGGTTGAGTTAGTCTGGAAATAGACGGCTGATGAAGACACCTGCCACCAGTCGTTTGAGATTTCCTGATAGTATGTGCTGCGGGTTGTGATCTGATCCGGCCCGCTGTAATCAACTGCTCCGTTGCTGTTAATATCAACACAGGTTTCCGTCTGCTCTCCCAGCTCATCATAAAAATAAAGCACATCCGGCGAACCCGCCCGGCTGACTCTTGTCAAGCGACCCGTGGTTGAATCGTAATAGTTGCTGGTCGTGCCCAGTGGTGTGAGTGTTGCCACAACCCGACCAAGGAAATCGCTGACTGTCTCGGATTGAATCAACCACTCCCCATCGTCATATTTCACGGAAGAGGTTGTTTTCTTCCAGCTGTTGTCTAATATTTCCACCTCGGATTTTTCTACCTTCATTAAATTTTCACCTGAAACGGAGTCTGTCCAGCTTTGGGTTGTGATTTTTGCACCGCCTGCGATAAATTCAGTGGTAGTTGTGATTCCTGCCCTGCTTGTAACGGTTATGTTGGTGGCATTGCTCCAAGTTGTGATGTTGGTGGTGCAAATCCCCAGCGGGTCGGTTGTTACACTGAAGTTATCGGTGCCGAAGGGATAGGCGGTTTTGGTGACCTGCTCTGCATAACCGAAATGATAGCCGAACTGGGGATCGGCCACGTAGCTGGCGCTTTCGATTTCACGGCCAATGGCATCGGTATGGGTATAGTGGGCGGGGTGGTTTCCATCGGCACCGGGGAGCTGACCCTGCGATAGATACACCACTTCGGAGTCGGCGGGGTTGCTGGGCCATTCGTTGTAAGCTGTGACAATACCATCGCGGGCGATAGTGTTTGTAATGTAACAGCAATTCCAGAGGTTACTGCTGAAGGTGCCATCGGAATATTCAGTGGAGATGAGGCGGTCTTCGCTGTTGTAGTAGCTGTGTTCAAATTCCAGGAGGGCATCGGCTGCCTGTTCGCCAGCATAGAGATATTTTTCAAGTGCAATAGTGCGTCCGTAGTTCGCATCAATATATTCAACGTCATAGGTGCTTTTATTTGCGATGCCCTGGGGGCTGTCTGTGGTGCCGTTGTGGGTGGTGATGATCAGCTCGCCGTTTACCTGATCAAGGTCGTATTCGTATGTTGTCTGTGTGTTGTCGGGGTTCTGCTGCATGAGCGGGCGGCCCCGTAGGATCAACGCGCTCGCGGGTTCATCGGCAATAGAGACAAAGGTGGTTGTCTGGTTGGCTGCATCGTTCATGGCTGAACCCTGCGACGCGGCGCGGATAGCGATGTGTTCGAGAGTCAGGTGCTCTTCGTTGCCTCCGCGTCTGTAGATGTGCCACTCACGGGCAGTAAGAATGGCGTTGCCGTTCTCTATAATATATTCCTCGGTTTTGCGCGGTTTACGGGAGTCTTTTGAGCTGCGGGTGTCGCCGGTTCCATCCAGCGGGGTGTAGGAGTTTAACTCAGCAGTGCAGGAGAGTCCGGCTATGTTTTTTAAATCTTGAATGGTGTCGATATCGTTGCGGCTCTCCATAGCGGCGGAGTGGGCTGAACCATTGAGCGGTCCTGCGCTGAGCACTCTGCGCCCGCGGTCATCGCAGAAGTGGTACTCCCAGGGTGTGTCGTCACCATAGCGCAGTTTGAGGCTGCCATGCAGGCGGCTGCTCTGGTTGTCGCTCCAGTAAAGGGAGTTTTGTGCTAGGTAACGGCTGTTGTACCCATCCCATGTTTGCTGCCGGGTGATGCGCGTGATGGCACTGTTCTCCATGCCCAGGACACTGCGGTCGATTATTGTTTCCGCCAGTTTTTTCCCTGTGTGATCTTTGTG
>JBAYXX010000139.1:0-8093 GCA_041673345.1 Kiritimatiellia bacterium | reverse complement strand
GTAGCCTCGGTCACGGCCCGCCGCCCTACAGCTGCGGCTCGTATTGCAACCCAACAGACGCTCTCTCCGACAAAGTTTACGGCAAAGCCGGCCTATTGCCCGGGGTCGGGGTCGCTATCGGAATCGGTATCGAAAAACGCGTAAAAAACGACCCCGACTCCGACTCCGACTCCGACTCCGACTCCGAGTTGCATGGCACCACCTATCCTTGTCCAGCTCGGGGATGGACTTGGCTGGAATGCGGCGCAGGACGAGCTTTTCGGTCTTGTAGAGATCTTTGGTCGCAACGTCGGTCCAGATAACAGAGTGTACAACCGTGCCTGCGTTTGTGACCGGGTTCCTCACCCACGCGCCCCACAGGCCATTGGTCAAATCCTCCTCGTAAACGTAGGTAATTTGGCCAGCATCGCCCAGCGGCAAAGTTAGGTCCACGATCATGTAGAGCGGCACAGGGGTCGCCGTAAGATTAACGGTGAACTGCGTGAGCATTGCATTCGTATAGCCAGCTTTTGTCGGATCCCAGACTTTGATTGTCGGGCCATCTGCAAACGCACTCAGTGCCAAACAAGCGACTATCCCGGCTAATAAAACCCTACCCGCCTTTGTTATTTTCATCCCCGGTTCTCCATTTTTAAGCCTCACCGCACCTCGAAGATCAGCCCGTCTGTTCATAGAGTTTCCAGCGCGTCGGCGAGTCGTGCCCGCATTTTACGCAGCGCCTCCGGCGAACGCTCAAAATCGGTCATGCCTCGAATCAGCTCGGCTGCCATAGCATCGGCCGCGTCGCGCCCTTTCGTTTGCGCCAGCATCATGAGCCACTCATAATCTTCAACTCCGTCGCGGACATTAGCCAGACGGATCGAGGGCAGCGGACCATACTCGCCGGGATAGAGCAACTGGCCATCGCCCGGCACTTTGAGAGAGTTCTGCGCCTTCCAGTCTGTCAGGAAGGTGTCGTCCAGCTTGAGCGGCGGTTTGTCCGGCCACAGGTTCACATGCCAGAAGAGCAGCCCATCGGCGCGGTAGCGGTAGGTCAACCAGCCCAGCAGCCGCCCTTCGATAAACGGATATTCGATTGAGGCGAAGTTCGCCTGCGGATAGGTCGGTCCGCAGCAGACGTACCACCACACCTGCCGACCTTGAGCACGCAATTTTTCGGACAATGCGGGATCGTACACGCTGGTCAGCGGACAGAACCAATCTGTGATGTCCTGCTCTGGATGATTTTTTCCATCCCGCATATCCAGATACATCTTGGAGGTTGTCATCACCGGAATGTCCGGAAAATCAACCTTCAACTTGCGCCACAACTCTCCAAGAGCGGAATAATACTCGTGCGGGCGCTCGTCAAAGCCGTAGAGATACGCAGACTTCTCTAGCCCATGCTCTCTTAGCTTCGCCACATACGGTGTCAGACGCGCCTTGAGTTCCTCATAAAACGCTGGCGTGTAGGCCGAGATCGGCGCATTATAGGTCAGCTTGACCGGCTTGGTCGGTTTTGGCACAAGGTTTAAGATATTGAAACGATTCATTCCCCGCTCGCGGGCATGGAGCAGATCCTCGATGCGCGGCAGCTCAGTACGCGAGATGTTATCTGGATTAAGCCGGTAGTCCAGCATGAGATCATGCGCTTTGCGTACCATCTCCTCCGGTTGCTCCGGATACTGCGCTCTTGTGTAGGTATCCATGACGCAGAAGGCGGTCGGCAGCCCGAATGTTTTTGGGTTGCTAAAATCCCGCACACGGAGTGTCACCGGAACCTTCCGCAGCGGCTTACCCCCTGCGGACAGGATGACCTCTCCGCTGTAAATACCAGGCTTGGCCCCGTGGCCCGCGCGCGCGGTCAGCCAGACTCCCTGCGTTGCCGAGGCACGCACTGTAAAGGGCGCGGCTGGCAACAACGGGTCAGGCAGCCAGTTCTCATCAATCGGCGCGCCGCAGGGATGCGGATGGTACGGGTGCTGGCGGCGGATGTACCCCACCCGTTGCCACGTCACCTCGCCGTCGAACCGCTGACGGCCCGAATCGGAGAGTGTTGTCAGTTCCACGGTCACGTCCGCGATTGGAGCATCATCGCTAGCTGTGATCAGGAGCTGAGCACTCTCACTTTCATTGCGCGCAAGTTCCAAAATAATTTTTGGGGAGATGATCTCAACCTCGGAGGGATAGGTCAATGGTGTCACACGTCGCATGGAGTCCGCCGTCCACACAGCGCAGCCGCTCTTCACCGGATTATTAAACTTCCTTTGAACTGCAGGAATAGGGATTGTCTGCTCGAATGTTTCGCTGCCAGCCTTAGCCGAAACATGCAGCGCCGCATCCGCCCCGCTTACAGAGGTTATGACCGCGCGAGAACCTTTTCCTGAAAAATGTTCCCGCTCCTGACCGGCGGCATCCATCAGCTGGCAACGCCACGACGCTTCTTTCCAAAACTCCAGCGTAACCTGCACCCCGGTTTTGGAGTATGGAAAGTCGAAGATGCTCCGCGTCGTCTTGATGCCGAGCGTGGGAGGGCGGCGCTCAAGCGACAACCCATCGAACCAGACCCGGCCAATGCCTTTCCGCAAAAAAACAAAGTACTGGATCTTCTGAATTGGCTTCTCAGGATAAAACACCTCTGCGGTATACTCCCAGTCATGCGTCGGCTGCGACCAGTTGGCGGTCACCCCCCAAGCATTGCCGCCGCCCTCATACCAGATGTCCAGGAAGATACAATAATCCGCAGCAGCCACATTTTCCGCCTTGCTCCAGCCGCCGAACAGCACGGGCGACTTGTCCGGTTTCGCGTAGACAATCTCCTGCATAACGCCGGCTTGTTCTTTGTCCCCGTCCAACACCTCGCAGCGGATAGCTCCTGCGCCGGAGTGGACCGTCTCTGTCTCGTAAGCATACGACCCGTAAGCCCGCCACCCTTTGATTTTGCCGTCTGCCGCCTCTTCAAATCCCCCGTTCACGAGCGTTTGCGCGGAAACCAGACACGCCGATAAACACGCCATCGTGAACATAATCTTATTTCTCATATTCCCCCCCCCTTTTTTTTATATTTTTCCGTGCTCCGCCCCTTGTCAATGCCGCACTAAAATCGACTGCGAAAAAAGCATGTCAACAATGCCGATGGGTGCCTGGTCTTTTGTATAAATCCAAGTTGGCGAGAGATCCCCCACCCTGTCGTGAAGCTGGGCGATCTGGAAAACATTCATCACCGAAAAAGCCTCCTGTGTCAGGTGTTTCCCGCCTAAATGGGTGTTCGGATAAGCGAACGCCTCAGCACGGACATACTTACAAAGAATGCGACCATCCTGACCGCGCGGAAACACGAAGAACGCCTTGTCGTTGTTCTCGATGTGGGCAATGCCCTGATCTGTCACAAAACGGATCTGCAGGTTAGGGCGCTTCGTCTTATCGGCTCCGCCCACTGCCACTTCCACGCCGGACGGCACACCGTCCTTGTTCTGCCGCACCGCGATGCGGGTGAATCGGAACGCACTGTTGTCGTAGGGAGCCACGACCTTGCCCGCCGCATCCACCGACATCGCGCCAACCAAGCCGAAGAATCGTCCCTGGCGGTAGGTGCGCAAGGCTTCATGTTCTCTTTCCTCTGCTGTTAGAGCCAACCCATCAGAGACCAGCAGCACGTTCCGTCCGCGCCCGTATTGGAAGTGATCCTTTACAAAAAAGCCAAAGCAACGCCTGCCCGTCCTCAGGACATCGTCCCAGAGGTTATAGAATGACATTGCATCCGGCCGGGCCGAACTTATCCCAAAGGATCTCCGGTGGTTCCAGACCTCAATCCCCAGCACACGCTCGTCAAAATCGAGCAAAGTCAGCATGTCCTCCAAGCTGCAGGTCGGATGATTGATCGTGATCCCGCCGCCATCGGGGTAGAGAAGCCCCTCTATAAGGTTGCCCTGCGCGTCTTTCAACTTGCCGTCAAGGGCGGCCTGAAAGGTGTCGCGCCAAGGGCGGTTGGTCCCCTGCATCAGCCGGAATTTCGTGATTTTGGTCGCTGCGGGATCAAAGTCGATCTTAACGCGCATGCTGTTAGAGTGCGCCTTTAAACAAAATGACTTTGCTGATTTCCTGGTCAATGGCAGATCCCGCACCAACCCGTCATCGAGCTTCGCAAAGGTTCTTTGATCTACCCTGATCGCGCCCTCGACTGTCAGTGAGATCTTTGCCTGTGTCTCTTTTCCATCTATGGAGGCAAACTCCAAGTCCAGGCGGTAAATACCGCGCCACGGGCCATGTTGCTGGTTGAAAACCGTCAATCCGTCAAACACATGCTCAACAGGTGCCGCGCCCGCCTTGATCCTGGGGGTGTACCCATAGCCTGTGGTATATAGACTGCCCAGTGCGTTGAAGTGGATACCCAAATCGGTCATGCCATGCTGCTCCGCATTTGGACAACCGATCGCATCCGGATGTTTATGGACAAACGCATCGGGCAAAGGATAAAAGGGCTTGGAAGGATAGTAGTTTGAGAGCGGCAGGTGCCGGTAACCCATGTCCCAGAAGATCTGCGGATCATGACCATGCTGGTGGGAGAGCGAGTGCAGGTATTTGGCCTTATCCCACGCGACATCAGCATAGGGGTTCTCAATACACTCCGCAGCACAGGCACAGGTCGAGACAAACACACCGGAAATAAGTAACGCAAGCGCGCCCTTTCTAATGTCGGCTGTCATAGTTTTTCTGGCCATAAGGGCCACCGATTGTGTTATTCTATTCACTAAAGTTTTCCTTTTTCTACAACCCAGTGTATTTCCGCCTTGCTTCTATGGCAGGTGTCGCACAAGGCGGAAGCCTTGAACTCCATGCCGGTAATCCGGCTCGTTGGTTATTCGATAAACCGAATGGCAACTCTCCGCCTTGTTGTGCCAGGCCCCGCCGCGTGACATGCGGCGTATAGACGAACTGCCACTCTTCTCCAGACACCACTCCAGCACGTTGCCGTGCATGTCGTAAAGCCCCCAGGCGTTCGGGCGGAACGAACCGACGTAAGTCGTGCCGCTCGCAGTTGAAACAGTTCGCTCAGGATTCGTCCTGCCGTCGCTTTTTCCGCCGTTGAACAGGTAGCGTCCCAGCACTGTCAGGTATCTGTTGGTGAGTCCGTTGTTTTCCCCCTCCACATCGCCGGGAATGTCACAGATGGCATCTGCGTTTCCGTCGTTGAAAACAGTCGTCGTTCCTGCGCGGCATGCGCACTCCCACTGCGCCTCTGTCGGGAGATCAAAATCGTGAATCGCTGTCTTCGCCCGGAGTTGACCGATAAAGGAGTCTGCATTCACCGTAGTATTTGATGGCCAGTCCACATCCGGATCGTCTTGGCCTGTGGTTGTTGTTGGATCCTCACGTATTGTGTAATACGAAATCCGTTCCACCGGACGTGTGGCGTAATATGCGGCATTATAGAAATTACTTGGCTTAGCTAAAAGTGGATCCTTTGCCACCTGTTCCCATTGCCGTTGCGTCACCTCGAAGACCCCGATATAGAAATCCTTATCGATTGTCGTGGTGTCAATCCCCGAATCCCCCTTGTAGAACGTTCCGGACGAAACGCGGCGCAAGACGAGCTGGTCCGTTTTATAGATGTCGTTGGTCACGTCAGTCCAGATGACGGACTCGACGATGGTTACGCCATTGGTCTGAATGAAATTGCGTTCCCAGCTCCCCCATTTATTCGTGATCAGATCCGCTTCGTACACGTACTCGATCTGGTTGGACACGCCTGCGGGGGCAGTCAGGTCGACAATCATATAAAGCGGCTTAGGAACCGAGGCGAGCTCTACGCGTAACTGTGAAAGAACTTCGTTTGTATAACCGGTTTTCATCGGATCCCAGACAATGTGCCTGCTGCCCTGAGAGACCCCATAGAGATCACCGGATAGAGAGTTTAAGGGGATCGACAACGCCTCTGTGTCTGTCCCGTTAAACACCTTGACCGTGATGTCCAAACGTTTTTCAGGCTCACACGAGAGAAGGTAATCAATGTCCACCTGCCGACTCCACGGCCAGCGCTGGCGCACCACCACGTCGCTGATCGCCGGATCAACCGCCGCCGCGCTAAACACTAAAAGCCCCATCAGACAAACCGCTGCTCTCTGAACCCATGCTGTTACGTTCATTCTTGTTTCCTTTCCAGTACACTCCAAAATTAATACGCTATTCAATTATTGTAAATTCCAAATAAGACGTAAGCCGCGGTTACTGTAGCCGGTATCCGATAAGCCATAATTGCTATAATACGAGGAACAGTACTCCAAATTGGGGCTGCTGTAGCTTCCGCCTCTTACCAGACGTTTGCCAGGAAGAGAGTTGTACAGGTCTAAGCAAAACTCATGCGCATTGCCATGCGTGTCGTACAGCCCCCAAGCATTCGGCCGCTTCTCCCCAACAGGGTGTAGCGCGATGCAGTTCTCAAACCACCAGCCGAGTTGGTTCAAGCTGTTGGAGGAAGCCACTGCAAAACCATCATTGAAATCAGTTATGGTTCCCGCCCGGCACAGATACTCCCACTGTACCTCCGAAGGAAGGTCGAAGCCGCCAACTCCCGTCTTCGCCCTGAGTTGCCCCATGAAGCTCTCTGGTGAGACTAAGGAGCCTGTCATCGGCCAATCGACCGTCGGCAAGTTTGTCGTCGCGCCCCGGACATCGTCGTAAGAAATTCGCACCTTCGGTTTGCCGTTTATCACGCTGTTTCCAGTGATGACCATAGCCCACTGCGCTTCAGTCACTTCGAAGACACCCGCGTAAAAATCCTCGCCCGCCGTAGTCTCAACTAAATTACTTCCCATCCCAAAACGACCTGCGGGAATGCGACGCAAGACAAGCTTGTCCTTTTTGAATGCGGGGTTGTTGGTCACGTCAGTCCAGATGACGGACTCGACGATGGCTACGCCATTCGTCTGAATGAAATCACGCTCCCAGCTCCCCCATTTGTTCGTGATCAAATCCGCTTCGTACACATACTCGATCTGGTTGGACGCGCCTGCGGACGCGGTCAGGTCCAAAATCAGATAGAGCGGCGCAGGAACTGGGGTGATATCCACGCGGAAACGCGTGAGCTGTTCATTCGTATATGAGGTTTTCGTCGGATCCCAGACAATACGTTTTACCCCGTTCGACACGCAATAAAGATCACCGCATAAAGAGTTAACGGGAATCGTCAGCGCATTCGAGTTCGTCCCGTTAAACATCTTAACTGCAATGTCAGGACTCTTCTCAGGTGCGTCCGAAAGAACATAATCGATATTCACCCGTCTGCTCCACGGCCAGCGCTGGCGCACCACAACATCTTTAATTGTCGGACCATCCGCAAGCGCGCTCAGCGCCAAACAACTGGCCAACCCAGCTAACAAGATCCTACCCGCCTTTGTCTTTTTCATCTCCTGTTCTCCATTTTTAAGTCTCACCGCACCTCGAAGATCAGCCCGTCTGTTGGACGTGTCAGCTCTGCAGAGGAGGCCTAAATCAATCAATTCAATATGCAATGTAACATTAAGATATCTGGCGCAGCATAGCCGCAACCAATTTTTTTATCTCTCACAGAGGCACAGAATTCTCAGAGCTACAAAGAGTTCAGAGTAATACACTGCTACTCTCTGTGTTCTCTGTGCCTCTGTGAGAGATAAAAAACGTGCATAAAAAACACGAATATGAATGATAGTAGTACAGTGAGTATCAATCCGTCAACCCAAAATAAAATATTGGCACAAGCCAAAAAGTTGTTTCTCGAACGTTTATAGGCGGTTAGTGTAGTAGTCGCTCTATGAGCGACAAGGCGTTTAGTGCAGTAGTCGCTCTATGAGCGACAAGGCGTTTAGTGCAGTAGTCGCTCTATGAGCGACAAGGCGTTTAGTGTAGTAGTCGCTCTATGAGCGACAAGGCGTTTAGTGTAGTAGTCGCTCTATGAGCGACAAGGCGTTTAGTGTAGTAGTCGCTCTATGAGCGACAAGGCGTTTAGTGTAGTAGTCGCTCTATGAGCGACAAGGCGTTTAGTGTAGTAGTCGCTCTATGAGCGACAAGGCGTTTAGTGTAGTAGTCGCTCTATGAGCGACAAGGCGTTTAGTGTAGTAGTCGCTCTATGAGCGACA
>JBAYXX010000138.1:0-8237 GCA_041673345.1 Kiritimatiellia bacterium | reverse complement strand
TGAGCCCTCGTTAAACGCATTAGGCGTTACTGCTGACCATCCTGTCCAACTCCACACAGCCACTCCGACACAGAGCACTCCGACATTCAACCTATAAATTAAACTAAGCATCTTGCTTCTCCTTGAATAACTTTCATACAGCTCACGACTTTTTTTCCAACAGATCCGCTGTCGCATGCGGATCCGTGCAGGGATTAACCCCCACTAACTCCTTCAATACTCATAGGCCCTTACTAAAGGGCAAGACATGTTGGCCCTTAAAAACATGTTGTTGGGGGCCAATCCTAATCTTAGTCTTAATCTCAATCCTTTTCTATTTCAACCAACCACAGGCTGCTCATAAATCAGTTCTCACTATTGCGCTATGGCAGTGTCCTCACAAGGCGGAAGCCGTAATTCGCATGCCTGCCATTCGGTGATTGAAGATTACGGAACGACGACCAGCATGACGACGCAGCGCTATCCCAACATCCGCCCTTGAACACGCGCTTAATACCCGACTCCGCCCCTTTGGGATCTTCTCCACCTTCCAATGTTGCGCTCCAGTCCAAGCACCACTCAAACACGCTCCCGTGCATATCGTACAGACCCCACGCGTTCGGCAAGTATGTACCGACAATGGCTGTGCAGTTTTCAGGCCCGCAACTCTGCACAGGCTGAGTCAACGTCGTTCCATCCCATATCTTGCCTCCATTGTACAGATAGCGTCCAAGCACATCTATCTGCGCGTTGCTCGTCGTGTTAAGTGTCCCGGAGATCCCGTCGTTGTAGCGGGTCGTCGTGCCCGCGCGGCAGGCATACTCCCACTGCGTCTCAGTCGGCAGGTCGAAGTCCTCCAGCCCTGTCTTCGTGCGCAATTTACCCACGAAGCTGGACGGATCAACCAAAACACCTGTCGCCGGCCAGTTGACAGAGGCAGGCGTGCTGTTCGAAGCCCCGCGGATGTCATTATAAGACACCTGCTCCACTGGCCGGGACTGGTAGTAGGCTACATTGTTGAACCAGCTCGGATTCGCGCCCGTGATACGTTCCCATTGCCGCTGCGTCACCAGGAACACCCCCGCGTAAAAGTCCTTTGTCAGAGTCGTGGAAAGCGTGGGCGGAAACGAAGACCCTATCTTACCCTCCCCTTTCGAAATGCGCCGCAGGACGAGCTTATCCGTCTTATAGATGTCATTGGTTGTCACACCAGTCCAAATCACGGATTGAACAGCAGTCTGTCCGTTGGTCACCGGATTCCTCACCCACGCGCCCCAAAGACCATTGGTGAGATCCGATTCGTAGACATACTCGGTCTGTCCTGTATCCCCCTCCGACTTGGTCAGATCCACGATCATGTAGAGCGACACCCGGGCCGGAGTGAGCGCCACACGGAACTGCGGCAGAACGCCGCTGTTGGTATCAGCGGTCATTGTCGGATCCCAGACAATCCGACGGGTCCCGCGCTGCACATTGGAAAGGTCGCCGGATAATGAACTCAAAGGCAGCGTCAAAAGAGTTGGGCCATCATACGCCTCAATCGAGATGTCCATCGACTCCCCCGGATCGCATGTCAGCACATAATCGATGTCCACCAGCCGACTCCAGGGCCAACGCTGTTGAACCGTCACCCCGCTGATTGTCGGATCAGCAGCCATAGCACCTGTTGACAAGAAAACTGCCATCATTCCAAATAAAACTTTATTCGTTTTCATTTCTTTTTCCCTTCATCACTACTCACGCACAGTTAGCGAAGTTTGAGTTTAATACCTTCTATTGTTCAGGCGCGCATACGTACGCCACATTTATCAAATACCTAATTCAACAATATGAAAAGTATATATGACGGTGAAAAGGGAAGCAAGTGCTTTAAAAATATTTTTATTCATAAAAAAATAAAAACAGCTTTATAACATCATCAAAGCATAGTAAAACAGGGCATTTTGGCCTGTTAGGAAGGCTCGATATCATGAAACCATAATAACATACAGAAATCAGAAGTTTTCTGTATTCTGACTTCTGACTCCTGTATTCTGACTTCTGTGCGTATTCAACAAAGTTGAATCGAATCGCACCCACCCGGCTATGGCACGGGTGTCACAAGGCGCAAGCCGTAGTTCCAGTACGAGCCATTCGGTGCTATCTGACTAAGGTTCCCCGACGAGCTCAAAGACGCAGTGCCGTCCCAGGTTCCGCCCCGAACCACGCGTTTGTCACCTACTGTGCGCCAGTCAAGGCAGTACTCCGTCACATTTCCGTGTGTATCGTACAGCCCCCAGGCATTTGGCAAGTACGTACCAACAATGGCCGTGCCATTCTCAGGCCCGCAATCCGCCGCGGGAGAAATGTACTTTGTGCCGTTCCAGATCTGGCCGCCGTTGTACCTGTAGCGTCCCAGCACGTTTAACTGCGCATTGCTGGTTGTGTTCGGTGCCCCGGGTATTCCGTCGTTGTGGTAGGTTGTCGTGCCTGCGCGGCAGACATACTCCCACTGCGCCTCAGTTGGCAGGTCAAAGTTTACCAGCCCTGTCTTTGCGCGCAGTTTTCCCATGAAACTGGTGGACAGAACTAAGGTGCCTGTTGCCGGCCAATCAATCGCCGGATTGCTGTTCGTCGCTCCCCGGATCGTGTTGTATGAAGCCTTCTCCAATGGACGGGTTTCATAGTAAGTCGAATTATTAAAAGAACTGGGCTTATTCCCGTTGATCAGCTCCCACTGCCGCTGCGTCACCTCGAACACCCCAGCGTAGAAGTCTTTTGTCAGCGTGGTGGGCTCTGTGGTCACTTTTGGAATGCGCCGCAGGACCAGCTTGTCGGTCTTATAAACATTGTTAGTCGTCACGCCAGTCCAAATCACGGACTGGATAACCGTCCCAACGTTAGTCACCGGGTCCCGCACCCACGCGCCCCAAAAATTGTTTGTGAGATCCGACTCGTGGACATACTCGATCTGTCCGGTATCCCCCTTTGACTTGGTCAAGTCTACAATCATGTAAAGCGGCGCCTGTGCTGCGGTGAGCTCCACGCGGAACTCCGTCAGCGCCCCATCATTGGTATAAGCTGTCTTGGTCGGATCCCAGACGATTCGCCGGGGACCGCGCAGCACACCATCAAGGTCGCCGGAGAACGAACCCGCCGGCACGTCAAGCAGATCATCACCGTTGTACACACTGATGGAAACATCCATCAATCGCTGGGAATCACACTTCAGCATATAATCAATATCCACCAGCCGGCTCCAGGGCCACCGCTGCTGAACCATCACACCGTGGATTACCGGCTCGGACGCCATGACGCCCATTGACACAAATACTGCCACCATGCCAATCAAGATTTTATTTATTTTCATCGCTTTTTTCCTTTCATCACTCACGCACTTTAAGACTTTAGAACTGGGGTAACGCTAATGCGCTATGGCAGGTTAATCACAAGGCGAAAGCCGTAGTTCCTGTACCTGCCGTGTGGCCATATACTGCTACGGGTCGCCGAAAAACAAAAATCAGCGGTACCGTCATAAGGTCCGCCCCGATCCAGACGGCGCCTTGTAATTTCTGTGTTCCAGTCCAGGCAAAACTCCCACACATTGCCGTGCGTATCGTACAAGCCCCACGCGTTCGGCAAATACGAACCGACAATAGCTGTCCCGTTCTCTGGCCCACAACCCCTCGCGGGATGTTCCAAAGCCTCGCCGTTCAGCACCATGCCGCCGTTGTGTGCATAGCGTCCGAGCACATTTATCTGCGCGTTGCTCGTCGTGTTCAGCGTCCCAGAGATCCCATCGTTGTAGCGGGTTGTTGTGCCAGCCCGGCAGGCATACTCCCACTGCACATCAGTCGCTAGGTCAAAGTCCAACAGCCCTGTCTTTGCGCGCAGTTTTCCCATAAAACTAGCGGGTATAACCGCAGCACCCGTCGATGGCCAATCGATTACCGGCGTGCTATTTGTTGCCCCCCGGATATCATCGTATGAAACCTTCTCCACTGGCCGGCCCTGATAGTAGGCCACATTGTTGAACTCGCTCGGTTTATCCCCCATGATCAGCTCCCACTGCCGCTGCGTCACTTGAAATACCCCAGTGTAAAAGTCCTTTGACACCGTTGTTAAGGATGGCCCGCTGCCCTTTATGAATGTCCCCTTCCGAACACGACGCAGAACAAGCTTGTCGGTCTTATAAATAACGTTGTTAGTGACATCGGTCCAGATTACAGATTCGACAACCGTCTCCTCGTTGGTCACTGGATTACGCACCCACGCGCCCCAAACATCGTTGGTGAGATCCGACTCGTGGACATACTCGATCTGTCCCGCATCCCCCATTGACATGGTCAGATCCACGATCATGTAGAGCGGCACCGGGACCGGAGTAAGTTCCACACGGAACTCCTGTAAAATTCCATTTTTAGCATAAGGGGTCGTTGTCGGATCCCAGACAATGCGCCCTTGCCCGTTTGTCACAGCGTTCGCATCGCCGGAGAACGAGCTTGCTGGCAGCGCCAGGAGATCTAAGCCATCATACGCCTTGATGGTGATATCCAGCGGTTGCCCTGGATCGCTTGTCAGCACATAGTCAATGTCCACCAGCCGGCTCCAGGGCCAACGCTGCTGAACCGTCACCCCGCTGATTGTCGGCTCAGCCGCCATAGCGCCGATTGACAGCAGAACTGTCATTATTCCAATTAAAACTTTATTCATTTTCATTTCTTCTCTCCTTTTATTTTAGGCGCGCATGCATGCGCCACTTTTATTTTAAACTCTATTTATAAAGTAGTGCGTATTATACATGATGAGCGGACAGAAGACAAAACTTTTCTAAATAATTTATTTTTTCACTATGCTTGCGTCTAATATGATAAAATAAATTCCTATAAGCATTAGAGCAAGGAAATAACCATGTCAATTAAAAACTTAAAAATGAAAATTGGCAGCGAACCTAATTACCGGGCGCTGAATCTTTCCACGGTTGGCATTCCCGATATTCCTGTAATCTATTTTATCCGGCATAAAAAGCATCTTGAGCCAGTCCAACGCCATTGCCACAAGGACTGCTTTGAAATCGGACTCTGTCTGTGCGGTCGATTTGTTTTAGAAAACAACCACTTACAACACAATGTCCTTGCAGGCGACCTGTTCATTAACAATCCTGATGTTGCTCATCGAATGCTGGATTATCCAAAAGGAACCGTGCTGTATGGTATGCTGCTGCGAACCGACAAACAGAGACTTCTGCGCTTCACCAAAGCGGAAAGTTCTGAAATCAGGAGACGCCTTTATCTGCTATCCCCTCTCCTGAACGTGAATTCTGATGCTGTCAAGCAGTCGTTCACCGATATTTTCCGCAAACACGACACACTCAAAGGATGCTACCGCAAGCTTTATATGATGACGGCCTGCATGAACCTTGTCATCAATCTACTGGAGGCCTCACAGCAGCCGACCTTGCCATCGCAAGCCGACCGCATCAACGACATCATTGCTCTCATACAGGATGCCCCGGAGAACTCTTATGATGTCGACAGCCTGGCCCACCAGGCTGCGCTTTCACCCTCACACTTCATCACGCAGTTCAAGCAGATAACCGGGCTCCCCCCCCACCACTTTGTAATCCGATGTCGGCTTGATGAAGCCAAGATCCGCCTGCGCAAAACCCATCTTCCGATAACCCGTATCGCATTGGAGCTGGGCTTCTGTTCATCTCAGCATTTTTCATCCCACTTCAAACGCGCCTTCGGCATCACGCCATCAGCGTGGCGCAAACAAACCATTCTGAACTTCTCAATAACCGATTAAAGAACAAAAAGCACGCTTCCGGCTCCGCGCGGACTTGCTACTTATGCAGCCATTCGGCATCGATCTTGATCACCACTTTCTTGACCTTCTCCGGCGCATCACACGCCATAACTCGCGGCATATGGCACTCCTGCGGGAAGAAGAGAATGAACTGACCGGGCTGGATCAAGATCTCGTTTGCGCCGGAGGGGTTGAAGGTATAAATAACGTCGTCACTGTCGGGACGATAGTCTTTGATCAGCTGCAACATGTCAACCGGCGACTGATACACCTTTTCCCGTCCACTCACCATAACGTGAATGTCCAGATAACGATGGTGCATCTCCATCATAGCACCCGCCAGCGGAATCGTGTCATATTCCTGCACAATGGCGAAAAGCTTATCCCCTTTCAGGGTGTGCTTGCCCAGCGGCGTCGAGATGTCAACGGACACGATAAACGTGAAAACCTCCTGCCATACCGCTTGATTGTTGCCAGCATACAGTGACCAGTTCTTGCAAACATCGTAGATCATAGAATTGTTCCTTTTAAATTTTATTTTAACACGATGTCGATTCACATCATACAATAAAAAATATAAATTGCACCTCCGATTATAATGAATGGCGCCAGTTTCTCAATTAGGAAATTTAATTGTCCGCTTGGGTCGCTGCGCCTAAAACCCTCTTTCCCGCTGGCGAAAGGAGGTGGGAGGTTCACCTGTAAACTGGCGAAACACATGACAGAAGCGGGCTGCATTTGAAAAGCCTGTCTTTTCTGCAATGAACGGCATGGGCAGATTAGTCTGAATTAACAGACTCTTGGCGTGCATTACCCGTATACGGCGTATTTCGTTAAGGATGGAACGCTGAAACCCTCGCTCTTCAGCCTGTTTGCAAACCCCTCTTCTCGTTCTTTTGAGAATACAGCCCAATCGCTTCCGAAAAAACCGAAGTTGCGGAATCCTTTTTGGATAAAATATTCTGTGGCCATTTCCCCAGCCATTCTGTGATTGACATCTATTATAGGAAGATGATCATCTGGGATGGTAGCGGTTGTATTGACAATAGGAATACGCAATTGAGTAAGCGCATCCGCCAGTTCGCTGTCGTAAATATGCCCGATTATCCCGTGTGGTTCCCACTCTTTCAGAACTTTGATAATACGGATGTCGGAGTCGCTATCATGCAAGATCCACCCTGGCTGCGTGTTGGCTTATGACACCTAAAAAACGCATAGCATTGGGCATAGATTTTGGTACAGAGTCGGTCCGCGCCTTGTTCGTGGACACGAAAGGTAATGAACTGGCTTCGTCTGTTGTGAAGTATAAGCATGGGCAGATAACAGAGAATCTACCTTCGAATGGAAAAAAATTGCCAGCTAATTATGCACTGCAGCATCCATCAGATTGGATTGATGCATCAGTCCGAGCTGTTAAAAGTGCTGCAAAAAAAGGAGAGGTTGATGTCGGTAGCATTATCGGTATCGGTGTGGATTTCACCAGTTGTACGATGCTGCCGGTAAAGAGGGACGGAACACCTCTGGAGGAGGCTCCCCTTGTATATGCAGGTGCGGATATTTTTCTTGAAGCAGGAGACCTCCTCGCGGGCTGTAACTCTCCCAAAAAAAGGACATTTGGTTATGATGCCGGATTTCTGAAAGAGCATACCGATGCAGTTGTCCTTAAAAAAGGCAACTCCGCTATTGTGGTTGTGCCTGAATACCAGGGACGCGTAATGACAGCCACCGCTCAGGGTGATGACGGGGCAAGCTCTGGATGGATAAACTATGATGTGGTGAAACAAGGAGTTCTCGCGCCGGAAAAGGCAAAAGACAAGCTTGAGGAACATATGTATGCCTTCGGTGGCGAGGAACGTTTCTGGATGGGACCGGAAGGCGGGCAATACAGTATATTTTTTGCGCCAGGCAAAAAGTTTGAGTTTGCCGACTGGTTTACCCCCGACCCGATCGATAACGAGCCGTGGGATATTAGCACTGTAAGAGAGGACTCTATGGGCTTTATCAAAGAATTTGCGCTACAGAACCACTCCGGCACAGAGTTCAAGGTGGGCGTGCAACGCACGGTTAAGCTGCTCGATAGACAGCAGACCGGCACCCTGCTTGGAGCAACGATTCCGGATAGTGTTGATTTTGTGGCATATCAGAGCGTTAACACCGTGTCTAACAAGGGAGATAACACATGGAAGAAGGAGAGCGGCACTACTATCATTCGTTTTCTTGTTTTTTTTGCACGTTTTTTATCTCTCACAGAGGCATAGAGGCACAGAGAACCTAGCGCAGCATAGCCGCAACCAATTTTTTGCCCACGAATCTCCGCGAATATTGCGCTTTAAATTTTTTCTCCACGTTGTGAAGTCGTTAATCACTAAAAATTTAAAGCGCAGAGTCCCGTGTTAAAATTGCAAGTCATGTTTTAAGAGTGATCTTATGATAAGGGTATTTCAAGCGATTAGCGACCCTGCGTAGCAGGG
>JBAYXX010000137.1:0-8327 GCA_041673345.1 Kiritimatiellia bacterium | reverse complement strand
CGCCCTAACTAAATTAAACAAAACAGATTCCGGAGTGTGGCGTTTGACAGGCATGAACACCTTTACAGGATGGGCTGGAAACGATGATATCTCCGTTTCAGGCGGTAAACTTGTCGCCGACTATGTGAACGACACCGCCGGTGCTGGCAGCAACCGCGTGTTCGTGGCAGGTCGGAGCGTGTATCTGCATGACGGACACCTGGTTTTTCAGGGCAAAGCCGGGGCAGGCAACACCACGTATCAGGCTATGGGTCTTTGTACGTTTGGAGCAATCGGATCAGTTGGATCAAGTGCGTTAACGGTTGACGGTAACAGCGGCGACGCTACGACCATCATCCTGGACGGCCTTAGTAGCGAGTCTTTAAACTCAATCCTGCTGTTTGATATGGCAGGGGCCGCAACCTTAAGGCTGTCAACCGCTTTGCAGCCAGAGAGCGGCAATGTGCGCCTGGTCAACGGAGTGGTTATGTCCTGGAACGGGGCTGCCTCGTATATAATGTTCAGAGATCGTGAAGGAAAGGTCGGATTCCCGACGCAAGATGCCGAACAAAATATTGTGCTTCACACCAACACTATAGAGGTCACAGAGTCAAACGCCGCCACGTATGCCGGAGAACACTTGTCGCTCACAGGCGATGTCACGCGCACGGCTGACCTCAGCTTCTCAACAATGGTGGCCGATGCGCGCGCAAATCCCGTAACGCTGGATATGGGTGGCAAAAAATTTCAGAATGACAACAGCTCTGTTGGAAGAGGTTTTGTCGCCTATGGCGCATATCCAGTGACGATTACAAACGGAAGCCACGGTGCTCAAGCATCCAGTTATATCTTCAATTATAGTACGGGCAAGCTGAAATGGGCGCTTTCTGTATCAAGAGTCTACACTGTGGGCGGTACTGGTCTGACCGAATTGACCACCACGCCCACTGCGTATTTCTTTATTGTTGGAGGCACGGCCCGGCTCACACAGGATTACAACTGGACAGTCGGCAAAAACATAATAGCGGGTGATGGAGTCTTGGAAATCGGTGCTGATCTTAACGGCGAGACGTATGGTGATTATACGCGCAGCATCGGTAATGGAAATGGGTGTGTGACGTTTTATGCTGGCGGAGGCTTCAGCGCTTACGGCAGAGACCGTGTGGTTAACCTGGGCGGCAGCGGAGATCGGGCGACATGGAACGTCGATTATTTTGTGCCCGACGGAAAACCCTTTGTGCTGAGTTCGCCGTATGCGAACTCGACCCTGATCTTTGAGAACGAGATTGATTTGACCTATTATCCGCGCGAGTTCCGGGTGCGGGACGGGTCAGCCGCGGTTGATGCACGGCTGACAGGGACGATCAGAAGTGATTCTTTCGGAGGTAGCTTGGTTAAAAGCGGCGACGGTGCGCTGGAGCTGACCGGGGCGCAAACCTATCGCGGCAGCGTCTCGGTCACAGGCGGCGAGTTACGCCTCGGCGCGGATAACATATACGCGAGCGGTGTGAACGATCTTGTACTGGGTAACGCCACGCTGGATGCCGCAGATAAACGCAATGTGTTTGCCACGCTGGAACTGTTGGATGACAGCGGCATTGATCTTGGTGACAATGAAACAGCACTTTCCTTTGCCGACAGTCGCGACAAACTCTGGACAGGCACACTTGCCATCACTGGCATACTCGGTGACAACACCCTGCGTTTCGGTACAGACAACCAAGGGCTTACTGAAGCGCAGCTCGCGGCGATCACTTATGGCGACAACCGGGTGCGCCTGGATGAACAGGGCTATTTGGTTAAAATTAAGCAAGGCACACTTATTTTGGTGCTTTGATATTTTGAAAGGTTGATCATGAAGAGATTACAATGGTTTTTAGTGCTGTTTTTGTTACCAATGCTGGCGCAGGCGGTAGAACCGCTTGACGCTAATATAATTAAAGAGTTGCGCAAACGGGTGCTTTCAGAGGAGGAAGTCGGCGGAAAAAGACGGCTCGCTTTGTACTTTGCGCTCTCAAATCAGATGGCGCAGGCGGGCGATAAGATCTCGAGTGGATATGAAAAGCTGGTGGACAAGCCATCGCTGCAGGCATGGCAGCAGCAAGTACAAACAGATTTTCTCAATGCACTGGGCGGTTTTCCGGAGCGCACTGATCTGAAAGCCCGTGTCACAGGCACCATGGAGATGAAAGATTGCCGAGTGGAGAAGATCCTGTTTGAGAGTCGCCCGGGGTTTTACGTGACCGCGCTGCTCTATCTGCCGCAGGTCTCCCGGTTCAAGCCGCCGTATCCCGGTGTGCTGATACCTTGCGGACACAGCCAGAACGGCAAGGCGGCTCGCGCTTATCAGAACGGCGCGGTTTTGGCTGCGGCCAACGGTATCGCGGCCATGATTTTTGACCCGATCGATCAGGGCGAAAGGCTGCAAGGCTCAATTGGAACTGCAACAATCGGCCACAGTCACGTGATGGTGAACGCGGTCTTGCTGGGCTGGAACACGGCCACGATCATGATTTGGGACGGCATGCGCGCGTTGGATTACCTGGCTGGCAGGCCTGATGTTGACGCGACCCGTCTGGGTTGTATGGGCAACAGCGGCGGCGGCACCCTGACCGCCTTCCACTCTGCGCTTGACGATCGTATCGTGGCGTCTTCTCCAAGCTGCTACATCGCCTCATACCAAATTCTATGTGAACGGCGAGGTCCACCGGAAGGCCCCAATATAGGGTTTGGTCCGCCGGAAGGCGAGCAGAGCATTTACGGTCAATTCGCCTTCGGACTTGAGCACTCCGGTTTGTTGATGCTGCGGGCGACCAAGCCGACCTGCGTCTGCGCCGCGCAAAAAGATATTAACCCCATAAACATCACAAGGCAAACTGTTGCGGAGGTCGCAAAAGTTTATGCGCGCTGCAATGCCGCAGAGCGCATCCTGTTGGCTGAGTATGAAGGCCGGCATGCCTGGGCCGCACCGCTCAGGGAGGCGGCAGTACGCTGGATGGTACGCTGGCTGCGTCCAGGCGCGGACTTTGTCATGTGCCCGGATGACTATCTGTCCGACAAGGATGCGTTGGTCACACCCGAGGGGCAGGTTTTGAAGTTGCCGGGCGCGCGCAGCGCTTATGATTTGATGCGTGAAGAAGCGGCAAGATTGGCACAAGCACGGGCAACTGGCCCAAAAGCCGGTGATCTCAAGGAGAAGGTAAGACGCGCGGCCAATATCAGGAGATTGGCCGAGATCCCGATGAACGAGGCCAAAGAACATTCACGCCAAGCATATAGCCAATATGAGGTCAGGAGCGTCGTGCTGCAGATTCAAGACAGTACGCCATTGCCGGCCACGCTCTTTTTACCGCCCCAAGCCAGCGGAGCTCCTGTGCTGTTGGTAGACGGCGCCACTAGAACCAACTTGTGGAAACAGGTGAAAACCCTCGTAGCAAGCGGACGACCTGTGATGGCAATGGATGTTTCAGGCACTGGCGAGACCATCGGACGTGGCCGTGGCACCTGGACCTCAGGCGTGGTCTGGGATGAGGGGCCAGCTGTGATGGCGTATGTCCTGGGGCGTTCCCTGGTGGGAATCAGGGCCGAGGACATTTTGGCCGGCGCGCGCTGGCTGGCTGGAATATGCGGTGCGGAGCGGGTGGACATGGAGGCCTCCTCTTGGGCGGTAACACCGGCCTTGCATGCGGCAGCCAGCGAGCCGCAACTATTCCGAAACCTAAAAATTTTGAACGCGCCTGAGGCTTGGGAGGATGTTATAGCAAATGGGCACCGCCACCTTATGTCCGATGTGGTCCATGGAGCCCTGCGCCTTTATTCGATCAGCGATCTTAAACAAAGGTTGGATGGAGTTAAGATTTCGGAAGATGGTTTTTAGCATAATGAATATGAGATGTTTTTTAGATGGTTGTGGGCAATATGCTGAAAACGTGATGTAAATTAGGAAGCTACAGATGATAAAAAAACAAACAAGTAAAAAACTTGTGGACTCTGTGTCCACAATCGTCCTGTGTGCGACTTGCCTGATAAGCAGCGCTCTGTTCGCCGACAGCGAAGCTAACCGCCCTGTCATCGAGGTGGTGAAAGGGGTCAAACCAGCCTATATCGTTCTTGCAAAGAGCGAACACAAAGGCGCGCTGGCAGCGGCTAAAAACCTCCAGCGCGACATCACTAAAATTACCGGCGTGACACCGAACATCGTCCATGCACTCAACGAAACGTGGGGCAAGTGTATCGTGATCGGCAGTGCCGACTGTCCAGCTGGTGCCGCGCTTCTGACCTCGGTCGGCGTGTCCACCGATGACCTGAAGGGCAAGTGGGAGATCTACAAATACCGCGTCCTGAACAATGTCGGCGGCAAGGATCAGGTGTTGGCTATTGCTGGCAGCAACGTGCGGGGAACCATCTTCGGCATCTACGATTTTGAACAGAAGCATCTCGGCGTGGATCCATTCTGGTTCTGGGCGGATCATGAGCCCGCGACGCAAGGCGAACTGATCTTCGATAACCGGATAGACTTCGGACCTACAAAAGAGCCGACCTGGAAATACCGCGGCTGGACCCTTAACGACCACCCGCAGTTCATGGAGTGGCTGCAGAGCGGGATAGTGCAGCGGGCCCGTTACTCGCGTTACATGTTCGCGATTCATCCTGAAGTGTTCGAACGGCTTTGGGAGGCGGCCCTGCGCCTGAAGATGAACATGGTCTCCTGGTATTTCATTGACATCGACTGGCATCCGGATTACGAGCAGCTCAAGGCCGCGGTCGACCGCGGACTATTCATCACGCAGCACCAGATGGAGGGGGTTGGCGCGAACACCGCATTCTGGGACGACTATTGGGACAACCACAACCCAGACGGGAAGCCTAAGATCTTCTCCTATCTGGAACATCCCGAGACGTTCCATGAATTCTGGAGCTACTACATCAAGCGCTGGTCTGAATTCTCACCACAGGTTGTCTGGGAGATTAACCTGCGAGGACGGGCCGATGGGGTTTATTCTGATAAAAGCCTGCCCGACGGCGGCACCGAGCAGCAACGGTCCGAGATCATCACCAAGGCCCTGGCCAACATGGTGGCTTTGGTGCGGAAAATCGACCCTAACCCCGACTTGGAGATGATGACCAGTCTGTACAGTGAATTGGGTAAGAATTATGACAAAGGGTGGCTCACTGTACCGGAGGGAGTCACTGCGGGGTTTTGTGATGCGGGCATGCACGGCATGTCGTACTCAAAGAAATTCTGGACCGAGCCTCGCGATCCTAAACGCCGCTACGGGCAGTATTTCCACACACAGTATTTCGGCGGCGGACCGCAGTTCGCCAAATGCACGCCGATCGAGACCTATCTCAAAGTAAACATGGACGCGATGTTCGAGCGGGGCGACACGCAGCACATGCTCCTGGCCATGAACGAGCTACGCCACCAGCAGCTTGAAATCCGCGGAATCGCGGAAATGCTGTGGGACTATCCAGGGTTCGATCCGAGAGAATACCTGCAGCGGTATTGCCGCGAAGAGTTCGGCGAGTCTGTGGCACCAAAAGTCGCCGCGCTTTATGATGCCTACTATGAAAAATACCCTCACACAACGAGAAACGACGGGAATAAAACGATTCCCAATTATGTCAAGGTGATGGAGCCTTTCTTCACGGTGGTCGCCAACCTATTGAACATAGGAAACAATAACCGCGACGGGTTTAAGCTTGCCTACCAGTTTAATCGCGAGATGTACGAGCAAGGCATCCGCGACCTTGGTGAGGTTCTGGACCAGGCACTCGCTCTGCGGTCATCCATACCTGAGAACCGGTGCTATTTCTTCGACTACGAGTTTGTGGATGCGATTCGGATCATCCGCGGCGTCTATAAGCTCTCGATCGCCACGCAGGACGCGATCGACCTGCTGGCAAACGGTGACCGCGCCGGTGCATTGGCCGCACTGCTCGACGCGCGCCCCCTGACAGAGGAGCTGGTCGCGGCCTTCCGCAACGAGTGCGGAACAGAGAAGTGGAAATATTGGTTCCGCAGCGGGACCAACGAAGACTTTTATCAGATGTACAATCTTTACCAGAAAGCCCGACTGAAATTGGAGACAGAGTCGATGGACTTTGTGACAGAGATCGAGCCGCAGCGCCATCCGTACTTTGGAAATGTGGTCATGCACGATCCCGCACAGATCGGTGATGCGGTCTATGGTTCGCAAGCTGAACGGCTCAGTGCTTCACTCTATAACGGCTCTCGCCATTCGCTCACCGCTTTTCCACTAAAAGGGACTTTCCATATCGCCGGATCTCGGTTTGCTTACAGCGGATGGAAAAATGTCAGCTCTGACTATACTTCTGACCACGGTTTGTCCTACCGGTTCACGCTGCAAGGCAGGGCCACGGTATATGTCGCGAAACCAAAGGCAAATAAACTCGACTGGCTTGAGGCCGACGAATTCGCAGCGACCAGCGAGTCGCTGACAGTCGGAAACTGGAATTGGCCTTTCCGTTACCGTAACCGCCCTCCAAACTACAAAACTGATTACGAGCTGTTCGCCAAAACGTTTCAGGCCGGGGAAATAAAGCTCGGCCCGAATGCCGAAGATCCGCGTCAGTTGCCTTACGTCGTATTCGTGCGTCCCGAGCTGCTGGTATTCGAAAATTTCCGCAGCGACACGTTCGGAGACCCTCCAGCCGCATGGAGCTGCAAAGGCCGCGCCGTTGTCGTGGATGTTCCCGATTATGATGCCGAAATACGCCCCAGCGTGTTCGATCTGAGCACTGTGCCGCGCTATCAGCCGCTCGACCTGCGTGGGCTGAAGCTCGAGGCCGGCGCGTCGGCGCTGCTGGCGTTTCCCGTGACGGCGACCAACGCGCTCGTCCTTCATGCGCGGGTCAAGGCCGGCCAGACCGATCAGACCGCGACGCTGATGTTAGTCGATAAAAACGAAACACCGATTGTAACCGTTTCCTTGAACAATGCGGGTAAGATTTTAGCCAACAACAAGAATATCGCCGATTATGCGACAGAACGCTGGTACATGCTCACCGTGCGCGTTGCACCAACTCGTAAAACCTTTACGCTCACGGTACAGAACGACACCCTTGAGACAGCCACCTCCGGCGAGATAAAGCTTCCCGAGAATGCGCGGTTAATGTCAGAGGCCTTCCGAGCGGCGCACGAAGGCAACCAGAGAAAATCGTGGTTTATTATCAATGCGGTCACAGCGTGGGAGGGACAATAAGAATGAGGTGTGCGGTAATACAATCCTGCGAGACTGCGAGACTTGACATTTTCCGCATTTTCGGTATAATAAATTTCAATAATGAAATTAAATATAATTTCAAGTTTTTCTGCATGACACAAGTAAGGAAGTTCATAAAACGGAGAAGGAACATGAAACAGAACATTGAAATGAAATTCAGCCGGATCATGTTATCCGGATTGCTGGCCGCAAGTATTGTCGGCCAGGTATTGGCGGGATGGAACGGCGCGGGCGTGCCAGGCGGCACAGGCGGGGCAGATATCAACGGCCCGGCCAACTGGGCCGGAGGCATCATTGATAATGACTACACTGGCATCACTGGCAATGCCGCCCTTCAACTGACAGCGGATCACACCCCCACAAACGGGCTCAGCTTCGGCACGGCAGCGGGAGTGCTCTGTGATCTGACCCTTAACGGGACGAATACCTTGACGTTGGACACGAGTGGGCTTCCCGCTTATTCAGACAGCCATGTGCTGTTGCCGTCCAACGCGCTCAGTACCGTGACCCTAAGCAAAGATCTCACGCTGAATCTTGCGCCCTCAGGTAACCGTTACCTGATCGGCGCAGGCCAACTGGTGGTTGACTCCCTGATTACGGGTCCCGGCGGGTTCCGGATAACTGCGAAGACCGGCAAGGCGCTCTCTCTCTATCTGAGAAACGACGCCAATAATTTTACAGGCGAATCCTCCCCGATTGCGGGCAGCGTGTATTTTACATCCATAGCCGACAGCGGTGTCCCTTCGGCTCTCGGTGCAGGTAGTTCGCTTTTATGTCAAGCATGCAAATACATCTATACCGGTACGCGCGATTGCAGTTCAAACCGGAGAATCTGGCTGTACATTACGCCAAAGCTACAAAACGATAGCGCGACCGGTTCGTTAAGTCTTACTGGGCAACTCAGGTTTACCAGCAAGAATACGACCGTTTTACTTGGCGGCATATCTTCAGGTACAAGCCTGCTCGAGGGTAATCTTGCGAATCATGCTAGCGCCCTAACTAAATTAAACAAAACAGATTCCGGAGTGTGGCGTTTGACAGGCATGAACACCTTTACAGGATGGGCTGGAAACGATGATATCTCCGTTTCAGGCGGTAAAC
>JBAYXX010000136.1:0-8380 GCA_041673345.1 Kiritimatiellia bacterium | reverse complement strand
ACAACCTAGGTTTGTGCAGATGCTCCTGCCAATTTAATGTTTAGAGATTTCGTAAAAAATAGTCTTGACAGATGATTATGCTTTGCCGTATACTTGCCCACAGTTCGTAGGATGGTAGCTACGCTCGATTTACTGAGTAAATAGACAGGGCTGTAACTTCGCAAACCATCCTTCAAAGAAGTCACCGAGCGAAGCGAGGTTACCCTTGAAATAGACAGGGCTGTAACTTCGCAAACCATCCTTCAAAGAAGTCACCGAGCGAAGCGAGGTTACCCTTGAAGTAAAATAAAATGGAGATGTGTTATGAAAAAATCAGTTCTTTGGTTGATATGCGTTATTTTGTTGCCGTTTGCCCACGCTGCGACAACTGATGCCACCTGGGATTACGCCAACACCGGCACCACGATCACAAATGCAGCCGATTGGTTCAATGCTGCTAACTGGTCAGGCGGCACCATCGCAAACTCCGCCGCATACAAGGCCGTCCTAGCCGGCGCGAGCGGTACACGCTACATTAAGATCGGCGCACCTCTCACGCTTGGTGCAATCTCCGGTACGTGGAGCGGTGCCAATGCCTCCATTATCGTGAGTGATTATCCGCTCACGATAGACAACTCGGTCAAGACCTATCACCTCGGGCCCAGCCGTTTTTTCACGGACATTACGACTCCAGACGCCACTGGTCGGACAGTACTGCGGCACGATCTCTGCCGCAACAAGGTTCACCCTTGCCGGCGGAGACTCTTACCATCGCCTTGACTGGTATGCTAAGAGCTCCGATCCTGTTCGCACGAACGATATAGTCACGCCGATCCTGTATCGCGGCTCAGCTGGCTGGCGCGTTTATGCACCCAAGGGTTCCGCCGCTGCTGAAGGAACATGGAATGTAACAGCCGGCTCGCCCTACGTCTTCCGTACGGGTGCTGCACACACGATTGCAGTCGGCACAACCGTTGTTTCAGGTGAACTCTTCCCTGAAGGGACGTTCGTTAAGCGCGTCTTTTCGGATTCCTCGGTAGAACTGAGCGCTGCCGCCTCTGTGGAAACGGAGTCGGGCGATAAAACCCTTTCCTTCGCTGCTTTCACTCCCCATGTTGTTTACAATCTCGATCAGCTAGTCATGGCCTCGTGGACCGCTGGCCGTATGTCGTTCGCGAAATACGCCGAAGACGATGATTTTCGCGTGGTGGTGAAGTCGCTGACTGCCAGCACCCCGACTTTTAATTGCACTTTCAGACCCGGTGTCTACGATGCATCCATGAAACCCGCGACGATCGTAATTCATGATGCCGACGGCACACATGCGGAGCATCTCCATGTAACGCTTGAAACCTGCCACCTTGAGTTCGCCGAAACAGGAACGGAGGGCACCACCAGCGGCTTCCCCCGTTCGCACGTTTGTTTTTACGGAGCATCGTCTTCCGCGATGGCGCGCTTCACGGTGACGAACAACATCTCGGCTGTCATTGGTAATTTTACGAATTGGACTGGGACGGTGACAAAAGACGGTGTCGGTACACTCACGATCACAGCCACAAATCTTACGGCTAAAAACACAGGCTCACTTATCGTCAAGGAGGGGACACTGGCACTTACAGCGGGATCCTGGGTAAAGTCTGTCGTGGTTTCGAACGGCGCGACGCTAAAGATCTCCAGTGATTTCTCACCTGATGAAATCATCCTGGCACCGGGCGCAACTGTTGAAGGACCCGGGACCATCGCCCTATCTTCCGCTGCCGGGATCTCCGGCGTTCACTTTACAAACGACGTTTTTGTACGCCTACCGGATGCGGGCGAGATTTTCTACGAGCCACCCGCGACAAACGTAGTGGGGACGCCCGCTTTCTGGGTGGATGCCTCGCGTACAGACACAATCACCTTCAAAGATAACGATGGCGTGACAATCTCACGTATTGACGACGTGCGCGGTGCTGCCTATGGCTTTGCAACGAACGCGGTCCACTACCCCTCGCTTGTCACAGACGAGAGCGGCAACCCGCATCATATCAAGTTCACGCGCATCGTAAACGGTTCGACGGATATCTCGAGTTGCGACGATCTCATCTGGGACAAACCCATCACAAATATCCGCACAGTCTTCCTTGTGCAGGACACAACAGACGGCGGCGGGCAATTCCTCGGCAAGACCGCCCGCCTTGGTGGCACAGGCAACTATATGCGCCCAGCGGAATGGGGCGACATCTACACGAAACTGCTCTTCCACAACTCCCCCGATCAGCAGAAGGTCTTGAGCGGAGACTTTTATATCAACGGTGACCGCTGGAACACGGTCAACGGTTATCCCTACAAGGGCGGTGGCAACACCCGTTTCCGGGACGACGGGGTGAGTGCCATCTGGTGGACGCCGCACGTTGATTCCGCCCATCCGACAGGTGACACTTCGGCGGACGCCTTCAGTTTCAACTCCTCTGCAGGGGGGCGCAGCGGATTCCACCGCGTTTGTGAATGTCTGATCTACACAAACACGGTCACTGAGGCGGAGCGCCTGGCAATTACCGGCCACCTCATGAAGAAATGGCTCAACTGCGAAGTCAACTACAAACGCTCATCCGTGACTGAAAGCGTTCTGGACACCTTGGACACAACACAGATCTCCGGTCTTGAAGTCGCGGCGAACAAAACTGCGTACATCGGGCAGATCGATGACAGCCAGGGCTTTGTCAAGACCGGCGCGGGCCTGCTGTGCGTGGACGATTATGCCAACTCCAATGGCTCACTACATGTATCAGGAGGTGTCCTGTCGCTTAAGTCAACTCAAGTGACGGTCGAAGAGATCCCCGCAGGCGCCTACATCCATGTTGATGCGTCAAAGCTCGATTCACTCACAACCAACACTCTCCCGTCCGGCGCGACGCGCATCTCTAAGTGGGAAGATCGCCGTGGCGACGGCTACCCGTTTGCTTATCTCCGTAATGCAAGCTCCACGAATTACGCGACTTTGAAAATGAGTGCCCTGAATGGGAAGCCCGCCGTTGATTTCGGCCCCCACCTCTACCATCCCACTGTGTCCTGGGCAGACAAGTGGTATACCCCGGCCCTGGCCTTTGATACCTGCGCGTACCTGCATTCAACGTTCCTAGTTTACGGGAGTGCTCAAGGCGGCGGCTCAATCGTGGGCGGCAAGCAGTACTTTCCCGGCCATGGCTGGTCGGAAGGATACGGTCTTCAGCGCGGTGTCGTGGGCGGCGGCGGCGACTGGCGCAGCCCACTGGTCATAACCTATTACGGGGCGGCATTTAACAACCTCATCCTGCCTGGCGGCATGCGGACAAAACTGAACGGCACTTACGTGAATGCTACGGAAACCGGGCTTTCGGGTTCCTGGGATCTCATCTCGCTCGTCTCCTACGAGGCGTTCGGCTCGGGCGGTTTTTCCTCGAACAACTACAACAAAGAGGTGGGCGGCCAGGAAATCGGCGAGGCGATTTTCTACAAGACAGGGCTGTCGCGCGAGTCCACGACAAAGGTGGAGGCGTACCTTGCCAAGAAGTGGTTCAACCGCGAAACGCCCGGCTTTCGCGCGGCCATGGCAAGCAATCTGATTGTAGACGCAGGGGCGACCCTGACACTCGTCGGCAACCAACCGATTACGGTCAAGTCGCTCTCCGGCGGCGGCACAGTCTCTGGCTCGGTTGCCATGGCGGCGAACGCGATCCTCGAGGTAGCAGTCAAACCCGACGGTTCGGTTAATACGCTCATTGTGACGGGTCTGGTTGATCTTTCGAATGGAGGCACTGTGACGCTCATCGGCGAGGTTGAGAACCTGACACTCGGACGGCATGTGCTCATCAGTTGCGCTTCACTCACGGCAACGCCGGGGCAATGGACAGTCAAGGCTCCGGCCTTGTCTGGTAAACTGGCGCTCACTGCCAAAATTATTGAGGGCGAATTCATTCTGGACGTTTACCCTATTGCCACCTTGCTGCTGTTGCGCTAACCGGATACTTTTCACGGGGCCGCTTGCAGAGCGGCTTCGGTTGACGATGCGGTGCGACCCGCCTTCTAGGCGTTCGGCGTGCCATGCGATGTTGGTGGACAATTGGGATCATGCGGAAAATCGTCCACTTGGACGATTGACTTGGTGACCAGGTGACCTGGTGACTCGGTGACCTGGTGACTCGGTGGCACTGCTCACTGATCCAGATTTCGATTTCACGTACCTTCAAGTTACCCCGTTGTTTTTTTGCAGCGCAGCTGCGCGGCGGGCTTCGAGTAGGAAGGGGAACTTCAATGACATAGTCATCGTTGCTCCCCGACCCCTCTCAGAACCGGACAAGCAGCTTTCCCACATCCGGCTCCTCGGTCAATCATTCAGAGAGCCTCCGCTCTACGAAACGGATTAAGGTCTTTACGGATTTTCACGGTCGGCCAGTCATGCAGTTCTAACACCTGCCTGTACTGTGCCCATGTATATGCCTTTCGCTGGCTCTTACGGTTGAGCCACTTGAAAAGAGTTCTCGTTGCGAAATAAAGGTAGTCGTTACATCGTTCCGCGTTGTCCGTTATAGCGTAATAGTTCATGTGTCCGACAATGCGCCTACGCGCCTGCCGAATCATCTCTCCTTTTCTTACTACTCCACGAACTTTCCTTGCCCACTCGCTGAATTTACGCAGGCTTACGCCTGTTTTGACGCTAAGCCTCTGTAAAATCATAATTGAAAACAACTTACATCAAAAAAACGCTGTTTTTTGGCTCTTAGAGCGGTATTTTGACCCCTAAAATGAATGTTTAACGAGTTTATTCACGGCCATTCGTAGTTGGAAATCAGCCCGAATTATTTTTTCACATTTTTATGTTGCATTTTTATGAATAATCAGTTTTAATGAATTTAATAAATTGTAGTATGAGTTTGTCATGAAATCTTTGTGCTGGTTGTTTTGTTGCTCCCTTGTGTTGGGCCATGCGAATGGGGTTACGGTAAATGAATCCACGCTGCCGGATTCTGATTTCGATGACCTTGAAACAAGCAGGCATATCAAGATCGTGCCGCTTGATCTGAATAAAGTGCGCCTTTTTTCAATTGATCTGGAGTTTGGTGGATCAACGCTCTCAAATAATTATGAGATAGCCATGGGATGCTCCGACAACGAAGGAGAGCTGCCAGCCGAGAATATCGACTTTATCCTCGGCATCAGTTGCGGAACCTGGTTTCTGCGTGAGCGCGGTCTGCGCCGCACCTATACCTGCACCAATGATTTCGCCAAAACAGGCGCAAAAAAACTACGTTTGGCGATCCGCTATGATGCCTCCGGTCTTCCTCAAAACATCGCCTTTATGGATAATGGCACACCTTTTAACTTCCACGGGCTGGATATCTCCGCACCTGCCACAGCTGCTTGGCTGCGTCCCACTTGGAAAGATATGAAACTCACCAGACGAGGGTATGTTGAAGATCCGCTGGATGGAATTAGGGTAAGTATCGCGGCGAATAGCACTGCCATTATAATTCGCTGACAAGGAGTTTTTTTATGTCTGCCATTTTCCTTAAGATCCTGGTCAGCGCACTTTTTCTTATATACCTGAGCGTTAAGTGCTACAAATCCTATGCTGAGTTGATGCGCGAGCTCTGGCGGCAGTTCAGAGCTCTGACAAAGATGATGCAAGTGTTAGTCCTCTGTGTTCTATCTCTGTTCACAAATTATGGCGGGGCAAAATTTCCGCGCACCCCACCACAGCAAGAACCAGTTATTTCGTACTCCAGCACTGGCTTTGCACTGGATCTTCCAGAGGCGGCCCAGGCGGAAACCGCGTTTTTATCGACCAATCAGCTTGTCTCCGGCTACGCGGTTGTCACTTATCGTCAGATTTCACCAGGCTGGACAAGCAATACAAACGGGTTGGCTATGGCTGAATGTGAGCGTTGGTCAAAGATGGGAGTTGCGGAGGATACATGGTGGCTTCCATTCCCGGCGGGCGCGGCACTCACTGTCGGAACAAATTTAATCACAGAGGGCGTTCATATTGGCAGCGCAGGACTGATTGCTTTTTCTGTCCCAAAAAGCTCGCCGGTTGCGCGGCCTCTCCCGCTGGAGGGCACTGCCAGCGCCGGATCGTTCCTCGCGGTGCTGCAGGGTCCATCAGGGCTGATCCCACCCGCCGGCAGGGTGACAGCCGCTTTTTCCCCCTCCAACTCGCTGCTTGTGAGCTGGCACAACCTCCAGCTTGGACGCGAAACAAATGCCAACTCATTGGCCACCGCACAGGCTGAAATCATGGAGTCCGGTGACATCTTCTGCCGCTACTGCCTGCCGACAAATAATTTCGCCCTAACTAACTACGTGGTTGGTATTCAGAATCAAACCGGCGGATCGAGTTATTTCTTTGCGCCCACAAATGCGATTTTTGCGAACTCTGAACTTTTATTTAAAAATTTCGGTTACCTCGACCCCGCAATTTCAGATCACGATAATGACGGCCTCTCAAGTGCGCTCGAAGTTCTGGTATATAATACCAACCCGCATATGCCGGATACAGATCTTGACGGCTTGACCGATGCTCAGGAAATTGCGGTTGGCACAGATCCGAACAACAGAGATACGGATGGCGACGGAATCCCCGATGGTTCGGATCCATTTTCGCTTACCTACTCCAAGCTTGATCTTGATCACGATGGTCTTGATGACGTATGGGAGATCTATTGGTTCGGCTCAACCAATGTCACTAACAGAGGCGCCAATGATTCGAACGGCAACGGGCGTTCTGCGCTTGCGGATCTGCTCACTGGCAACAACGCGGCGTTCGCCGCCTATGCGGTCACCACCACCCACGGCGCGAACCTATTCTCCTGCACCTCGCTGCCGGGTGCAACGAACTACAGCTTTTACGCGGTTGGAGATGACGGAACGCAGACCAACGTGATTGCAGCTGCTACCAACGTCTGCTCCATACTGGTTACAAGTTGCGGCTTTACCAACGGGGTGTATGCGCTCTACGCCGCCGCCCATGTTGACTCCACCAACAAAGCCTTTCATGTCACAGGGCCGGTCATGTTTGAGCAGCCGGTGCAGCCGAACCGCACGGTTTACAGCATCACCCCGGCCTGCGCCCTGCAATCTCCGTCAGAGGGCATGACCGTGATCGAGCGCACCTTTGCCGTTAACCGCACCCGCGCCTACAACCAGTACTATATCGCCTCGGATGTCAATGCCGGCCCCGACGATGTTGTCGGCGATTGGGCACTCGAAGGGCTGACGCTGGAGTGGTCTGACAGCACTGGCTGCGCAGGCGTGACCAATGCCTCGCCGAGCGGCGATACCCTGTGGCTGGAAACTGGTGTCGATGCGGCCACAGTCACAGTTGGCCTGCGAACAACCGGGAGCAACGAGCTAGCGCGCTGCACTCAGCCGCTCTATCTGATCGAGTGGACACCCACTGTGACGGTCGACACCAACGCCACGCTGGTCGCCACCGAGGAGGGCAGCGTGATGGTGCTGATCTCCAATCAACAGGGCGGTTCAACGGAGGCGTCATTCATTGTCAACACCAAGGGCTGTCCGTCAAGAGCCGCACTGAACGCTTGTCAGCTGGCCGCTCTGAATGATCCCTTTGGTGATGGCGGAGACTCTTTCAACTTGCAGACCGATGCGTCTGGATTAATTATTGGCGGCTCTTTTATTTCCGGTACTTCCGGTGCGCTGTCACTCACGCCACCCGGCGGAGAGCCGGTTGCAGGAGCGGCAGGTGGCGAGGGCGGAGCTGGACAGGGCAACCCAGGCACAGCGGGCCAAGGTCCGCTGACTCTCTACCGCATATCCCCGATGATAACTTACTATAGCAGCGGAAACTCCAGTAATAATTTCTGCGAGTGTGGCAACGCTTACCCATTCGATAATGCCTGCCTCAGAAAACAGTGGCTCTACTCCTATTACCCCACTAATGCCTACTCGGAGGGTGGGAACGAGGGCGTCGAGGTGACGCTCGGGCTCTCCGCTGAGGAGGCGGAGAAATTCGACATATTCGTCAATAACGAAAAAGGAGCTCTCTACAATTGGAAGGATGGTGATACCGCCGCCCATGCCACAGTCACCCTTTCCTCAGATGTGCTTTGGCACTCTACTCTTGTACGGATTGATATGACTGACCGCGGCACGGGATACTGGGGTGATGGCCCTGCCACCTCAGTGACAGCCGAGGAGGATCGCTGCGGCTGCGACGATGGATGCGCGGATGGCGACTGCAGCGGTAACGACGGTCCAGATCTAGGCTCTCTGAAATTCCGGCTATCGCTGGGGCAGAGCGGTTTTGAACAGAGCGGCGGCTTTATCTGGTTTAAGTGCGAGACCCTGCCGGTTGCAATAACGCCGGAGCTCTTCAATGCAACTGCCCTGCCCGCAGTGAACATAATCAGCAATGCAACTG
>JBAYXX010000135.1:0-8417 GCA_041673345.1 Kiritimatiellia bacterium | reverse complement strand
GCCGCACGCGATGGCTGGGCATGCTGGTGTAACCAGGCCGACGACGGCGCCGATCAGCCCACGCGACTCCGCCGTAAACAGCTCACGCTGGAGCTGTGAGGAACGTGGGACGGTGGTTGGGGGGGGGAGTGCGCCTGCAACCTGTGGCCAAAAAGCATGAGGCAATGGAACTCACTTACTTACCCGGGGTTGACGTCGGCGACATGTCTGGGCGTCCGTTCTCAATGACTGAGCGATTACATTCTTCGTTGGGGTGAGTGGTTACCAGGTTCGCTTTCAGGCGCAGTTGGCGCTATGATACAGCCACGCGTCGCAGTTCGTATGATTCCGCGGAACAACTCCACGTTGAGGATACCCGGGCGATGACACTCATTGACGATTATCTGGCTTTTGCCGCCAAGCGCGAGTTCACGACCATTGTGGCCACACCGCCCTGGGTGTTATCGGCAAAGACCGGTTTGGCGCTGGCGTTTTTACTCGTGATGGTCGGCTTTCCGTCAAGCACGGCGGTGGCCGCCATGACCGTTCTTGATGGCTTGCGTCCAACACCGGCGCTGACCGTGTATTATGTGAATCAAGAGCCTGACGCCGTCGGACGTATCCGTATTCAGAGCAGTCGCGAGCGGTCGGGCGAGCGTTTGCTGATACGGCTGTTTGATCCCGACGAAAAACTTGTGCTCTGGCAGTACGTCGAGCCGGACAGAGTGCTTTACGGCGAGGGCATGGGCAAAGACGACATGAAAGATCGATTTACGTCGATCACGTCGCAACCCCACCCCGACGGCCTTGTTCTGGACACGACCTTGGCGTTTCCCCGCCAAGGTATTTATCAGCTACGGGTTACCGCTGGAGAGTCCAACTCAGAGGTGCATGTCGAACTTCCGGGTAAAGATTACGGCATATCCTTTCAGAATGGCTATTACAGTGCATGGCGGAAGCAGCCGGAACGCTTCTATGTGTACATTCCTCCTCGTGCCGAAGAGTTGGTGGTCAAAAATGGCACTCTGGAAATAAATGGTCAAGAAGTACCGGGCAAGGTGCCCATTTCTGCCGCCGACCATAGAAAAATATGGCAGGTAAAGCTGCCGGCCGACTGTAAGCGCATGCTTCTCTATGGTTTTCCGGTGATATTGTGTAATTCCGCCACTGCCGCCGGAGAGATTAAAGCTTCGGTGATTGAAGCCGCCGACGGCACTGTTTTCAGTTGGCAGTTTCAAGAGGACATCCACAATCTGCTCAAGGATATACTACAAGAAGAGTATATCGGTAAAACCGAAGCGCTGGTCGCCGATTGGCGCACAGTCAAAGACGCGCTTACGGGTGATCCGGTACGTGAGGCTATTTTGTTCACGTCTTTTGATGCGTTGATGCCCGCGATCAACCCCCTGCTCAGAAGCCAAAATCTCGACCCGGACTCTCATTGGAGCGGTTCCCTGTGCGGGTGGCAGGAAAAAATTGCCGATTCGGCCCCTGGTAATCGTTGGGATCGCTTGCGACATATCCCTGGCGTGTCAGGCGGCGTGACCCCTATGAACTGTGCTGGTGGCGCTGAGAAACTAGCGCTCGCCGCCACTCTTGACTTTCCGGGCAACCCGTTTTTCAACAAGAAAGAACTGCTTTTCCGTGCTGCCGCCTCTGCGTTGCGTGATCTCACTGCCTTGGGTGAAGATGAAGTGTGGCGCGGAACCGTACATGGCGACGGGGGGAGCGAAGACCCATATCCCGGTTATATGGCCTTTGTACTGGGACAGCAGACGATGCCGGTATTTGCTCTGGTCGCCCCGCAGATGCCGGAAAACATTCGCAAACTGTGGGCAGATGCCTTGCGCCATATCATCGACCGTGCCTACCCCGATGAACTGGTTACCTGCCGTAATCAGTCTTCGCATTACCTGGTGGCGTTTCAGGCGTTCGCCATCGGTTCAGGCGAACCGCGTTACGCCTCGTTGGCAAGGCATTACGCACGAAGGTTCACCGAAGGAACACATCCGGCGGGCTTTCAGGTGGAGCAATTGGGTCCGGATGCGAGCTATTCCGGTATGAGTAACTGGCACATGGCGGTCTATTACCGCATGAGTGGCGATAAAGATTTCCTGGAAACTATCCGTCGTGGCTATACCTTCTTCAACCATACCGTGGCGCCCGAACCGACGGGCGGAGTTATTGGCAGCAACAACTTCAGCCATCGTACCCGCGACGGTTTTGAAAATGAACAATGGAATGGCGCCAGAGGGATTCTTGACGATGTCTTACCCGAGGTCGGGGTATGGGCAAGGCCACGCCAAGGACCAGATCAAGCCCGCGCCAGCATAGCTAAAATCATAGACGGCATGCCGGATACTGTCGTGGAGACAAACAATAAAAACGTGTTCCGCTATGGTATTTCTTCAGTCCGTTACGAGTATTTCACCCATACGCCGACAGCCGGCGAGTGGCCGGCGCTGGAGAAAACGAACTTCATCAGAAACCTCGGCAATGAACTGGTCGCGGTGAAGCGTCCTGGCTACTATGCGGCGGTATACGTTGGCAAGCCCGCGCCGGTGGCACATTACATCAGAAACAAAGAGAATTTTCGTGATGAAGCGGCCGACCGCCACGACCCTCGGCACGTCACGCCATTTCTCGGTGGTGGACTTTCTTTGCTTTCCTCGCCGGATTACGGCGCGTTGGTAGTCGGCACCAACTGGTCGCCACTGTGCCACAACGGATTGCTTGCCTATGACCATGGCCGGCGCTATTGGGAGGATTACTTTTCCACGTCGTTCACACTGGATGAGAAATCAGGCATCCTGAGCGTATCGGGAAAACTGGAAAACATTCCGGTGACCTATACCCGCGTCTACACTTATGCCGATGACGCATTGCATATAAAGGTGGAATTGCAGGCAGCACAAGAGCTTAAGCTTGATCGTCTGGTGGAGATTATCCCGCTGGCGCAAGGCGAAGCCAAAGCCAACGGTTTTAGTATGGAGAAGGTCAAGGGCCTGGTGAAGGTCCGCAATCGCGCGGGCAAGGGATTTGATCTTGATCTGCCAGCCGATATGCCGCTGTCTGCTCAGCAGGGAAAACTTCAGGTCAGATCGTTACGTATCGACCGGCTCGAACTGGAATTGCCCGGCAGCTTGTCCAGTGGACAAAACGTGTCATTTTCCTATTCTATCCGTCCAGCGTCTGAGTAATCTGCCAACTCAATCCGCTCTGGTGCCCGAGGGCATTTGTCTTCAGCGCCAAAGATAGCCCTGGGCAAGCGCCCGCAGGGCGCGTCGCCCAGGGTAGGGCCCCCACCCGAAGTGCAGCCATGAAAGGGCGCCCTAACAGAACGCAGCGGAGGGTACAAGGCGCATCTAACGATAAAAACGTATGGGGTTCCTCGGCCTCTTTGGCCCAGTCTGAAGCTATAGCGCTTCTGCCGCTTTGCGGCCAGGGAAGGGGTTCTTCGGCCTTAGTTGGCGGCTTACCCAGGGCGGGCGCGCTTTCAACGCTGCTTGCCCTGAAATCGGTCAGTGATTGAATTACAGCCGGCTCCCCTCGCCACCTCTCACCTCCACGAGGAGCCGGGAGTTTATATGGACTCTGTGGACTCTATCCTGGCTGCCACCAACCAGTCTCCGGTGACCAAGCGTTCCACAACCAGTCTTCGGTGTCCAAGACGTCATTCCCCGCAGTCCCGGCAGTCCCTGGAGTCCCGATCATGGGGCGTGGGATGTGAGTCTGTGAACGACAATGTGAAAAGTGCCCAAAAGTGGCATTTACCTGGCCCCAGCCGCGAAAGCATTGGAAGAAGAGGAAGAAACGGCTTTTTCTCCTCAGAAAGCCGAGAAGAAGAGGCACCAAGGTTGGGCCAGAATAAATGTCGGTAGTGGTACACTTTCAACTTGGCGTTGACATGAGTCCTCATTCCAGAGCGCGCGGCAAAGAAATTTCCACGGTTTCGAGTGGTACTTGAGGCGAGCAGTTCTCAATCGCTGGTCGATTGTCCCCTGTGCGCATTTTTTTCTGTTGGTCTTGATTTTCACGTTAGCGCGTAGCATAGTAGTAAAAGTTACAAAATAAAAAGACAACATTTTGCTTAGGATGATTTTTATTCACTGGCGAAGCGGTTGTGGTTCGGGTAGTAATGGCGCCGTTTCATTGGGTTCGTGGTAGTTTGTCCAGTGTTGGTGAGTGGCGCGGTATCCTTGAATCCGTAGCAGCTATTGATGATATAAGGTGATAAAGTAACAATGAACAAGAGTGAACCCACGTTGCAGAAGAAACCCACGTTGCGCATGATAGCGCAGGAGCTTGGCGTCAGCGTGATGACTGTTTCCCGGGCGCTGAACAGCCATCAGTCGGTCAGTAGCAGGATGCGTCAGAAGGTGTTGTTGAAAGTACGCGAGCTTGGGTATGACTATCGGGATGCCTCGCGAGTGATAGGCAGTCAACGGGAAAAACGAGTCGCGGTATTCTGCAGTGACCAGAAGCTATACGATGACTGGCAGTGCAACATTTTCATGCGTCTTCATTATTTGCTTTTGAAGCGGCTCAAGAGCGCGGGCTTTGAGTCGGTCTTACTTGACCTTTCCAACAAGGATGATGATTTGGCCAAATTAGCGGAATGCGGGTCCTTGTTGATACTCGGTCCCTTCACCGATGGTCGGAATACTGAGGACGACCTTTTTGCGCAAGTCAAAACCACCTATGGCCACGTCAACATCATTACGGTTCTTGGCCAAGGGCACGACGTCTTATCGGTGGTGCCGGATGATTATGGCGGCGGGGTGATGGCGGCCCGCAAAATCGTTGCGGTAGGCCATAGCCATGTGGCGGTATTTTCCCGGAAGCATGAAACCAGCTATCGCCGGCGCTTTGCGGGCTTTGCGGGTGAGATGTTCAGACTTTGTCCACAGGCACGAATTGACCAGCTTTTCATTGATCAACGTGATGATAGTGCGGAAGAGGACCAACTCAGAACAGAGGCCTTGGATGCTTTTTTTGCCAAGCAGGCTCATGACCTGCCGACGGTGTTTTTTGCGCTGAATTGTTATATGAGCGCTTTTTTATTGAATTACCTCCGTGCCAAGCATTACGACGTTCCCAAGGATTTTTCTTTATTTGGCTATGACAATATGGATATTATTGCCAACTGCACGCCGGACATAACACGAATTTATTTTGATTTGAAGCAGTTGGCGTACGGCGCGGTGACAGCGGTCAAGATGAGATTGACTGAAGATAGGTTCATAGACAATTCGACCTTGGTGACTCCCAATGAGTTTATAGCTGGAAAGACATTGGGTATTTTGGGCGGTAAGTAATAAGGCAAAGGGAGATGAGAAATGGAAACAAGTTCTGAGCGTTGTTTACAGCGGCTGTGGAAAGCGAATTTGTTTACGTTGATCGAATTGCTGGTGGTGATCGCGATTATCGCCATTTTAGCCGCGATGCTGTTGCCGGCGCTGACGAAGGCGCGGGAAAAAGCACGGGCGACGTCGTGCAAGAATACCATGAAGCAAATGGGTCTGGCGCATGAATTTTATTTAAGCGATTATGATGACTACATCATGCGGCAGACCGGTTTGCCAGCGGAGGCGGGGGATACCAAATATTACACGGTGGTATGGAGTTATTGGATGTACAAATTGAACAATGGTGGCATATCGGATCCGAGCAACGCGAAGGATTATTATCCGAAATGCCCGAGCGAAGAGCCGCAGAATCAGAATGCTTCCTACGGCATAAACCCGGTGATGTCTGGCGACAAAGTTAGTGACAGCACCTACCCCGTGTCGATGTATCTCAAGATTTTTGACTACCAGACGCCGGGTAATGCCGCCTATATTCTTGAAAACCAGCAATACACGGCAAATTGGCCATATCGGGTGCCCTACAAAAATTGGATTGCGCTGCGGCATAATTACGGCTCGAATATTCTTTTTCTCGATGGTCATGTTACCGAGCATCGGGGAGGTGAATATCAACGTTTTTGTAATCAATGGGGTGTGATTAATTACGGGAAGTCGCCTCTTCGGTAAGCCATCAACATGTCTGCCAGGGGCAGCGTAGTTCCAGCTGTGGAGTGATAGCATTAGCAACAAGGATATAACAGCATGAATCGAAGCATCTTACTGAGTATAATCGCGGTATTTTTCCTTATAGGAAATGTCCATGGCGCGTCGAATCTCTGGCCATACGACAGTTCATTTGAGACTGCTCAGGACTGTTCTTACAATTTGGTCCGTGATGACACGCAAGCCTTTGATGGCAAGTACTCCTTGCGCTTGCCGGCGGGGCAGCGAGGTGGGTTCAGAAAAATTTTTTTGTTGCATCAGCCCAATCAGGGCTATGTCCTGTCTTTTTATGCTCGTGCTGATAAGCAAACTGGGCTAGTGGCGACAACCTGGAATGACTGGTGGAAATACAGCGGGCGAGGCTCATTCACGATCGGTACGGATTGGCAGCGTTATCAACTTACTTTGCGGCCGCAGCCGCGGATCAGCAGTGTGTCGCTCAATCTGCAGGTTCAGAATGCTGATGCCACGGTGTGGTTTGATGCGATATCCTTCTCGCCTGAAGGCACGAGTGACTATACGGCATCACGGACCACCAACATTGGCTGCCGTGAGATAGGTGAGTGTGGCATTCTCACTATTTCCGAGGTGCCGGTACAAACGCAGTTGGCAGTCTACAATGCCGGCGCCAGCGATCTCTTAGGGGAGCTACGAGTCGATCTGGAACAACTGGGCAAAGAACAGCCGCTTGAGTTGGCGCACATGGATGTCGCCCTCAAGCCCGGCGCGGGCATGGAACAACTACTGGTGGTTCTGCCGCGCGCGGAGCGCGGGTATTACGTCCTACGTCTGAGCTTATCAGCCAATGGTGCGGTGGTATCCGAGTATTCCATGCCCTTTGCCATTGTCGATCAGCCGCCGCCTGCTCGTGAAGAATCATTCTTCGGCGTCCATTTTGCCGAAGGCAATATCGGCCGCAATATCGGCGCAAGTTGGAATCGTTCCTTTGTCATTTGGAGTAAGGCGCCGGTTGACGGGCGCTATCGCATCAAGGGCGATTATTTGCTGCAGCGGCAGGAGCAGGGCGTTTTTCAAGCTCCGAGCATTCGTATGCGCGGAGCGCCGAAGAGCCTCCTTGGCCAAGAAGGATTTCCTGCGGATGCTGAGATCGTCAAGTGGCTTTGCGCGGTTGTCGAATCGTATCAGGGCAAGATTCATTACCTCGAATTGGATAATGAGCCGGACTTGTCATTCCGTGGCGACGCCGATAGGTATGCGCGCTTGGTCAATTTGGCGGTTCCCGAACTGCGGAAGATTGATCCCGAGGCAAAAATCATTGGTGGCAGTGTGTCGGGGGTGGATTTCAATCAGTATCTGCCGTTTACCAGTCGCGTTCTCGAGCTTACGGGATCATCGCTGGACGTGGTGTCGGTTCATCCGTATGTCTTCAACCGCTACATTGATCGGGATTCGCAGGAGTGCGGGCCGGAGACGATTGATGTATACGGGAAGACGCTTGCTTTGCACCAAAAACTGCGGGATATGCAGTCCCCGGCCGAGGTTTGGTTTGGCGAGGTGGGCTGGGCGCTGGCGGTTGATGAAGATTACACCAGTGCAGCGGCCTTGCAGACCGCCTCCTATATTCCACGCCTGATGGTATTGGGCAAAGCGGCTGGGGTGAAAAAGGTCTTCTACTTTCTGGTGGAAGAATGTTTGGAACGCCAGCGGTATTACTACGGCCTCTGGCGCTCGGGGCGGCCATTGCCATCCACTTCGGCGTATGCGGCAGCTGTCCAGGCATTGGAATTTGCCGAGCCGCTGGATGTGATTGCCAACAATGATTTTCATGCCTTTTCCTTTGCTCGGGAGGACGGCAAGATTGTCACCGCGCTGTGGTTGAGCACTGGCCAGAAGGCCAAGATTCGCGTGGAGCTACCGGCGGGGGCAGAAGTGCGTGACTGGCTGTGGAACCCCGTTGCGACCAGCCAAGGCGAGTGGGGCATTTCTGGTGAGGTCAGTTATCTGCTGACGGCTGGCGTCTCGCGTGAGCAGGTAATAAAGTGCATTGAAGAAGCCAGTTTTGAATTACCGGCACTGAAGGTGCGGTGGTGTTTGCGTCGTGCTGATACGGTGGAATTGATGGTCAGCAATTTGCGCGGGCGGGCGCAGAAGGGCTCATTACAGATGGCGGGGGCTGATTTTGCGCAGGCGGAGTTGCCGTTGGCGCTCAAAGCCAGGGAAACGGCCACGTTTGTGTATCGCGCCACGTCTTCTCTCAGTGGGAAGCCGTTGCAGCTGCTGGTGCGAACCGATTTGGGTGAGATGACCTTCAGTTATCAGCAGGCACTCACGGCCTGCCCTGTGTGGAGCACAGACGTTTATCATGGCGATGAATTGCCGGTTAGTGGCCGTTTGCCGGCCATGACG
>JBAYXX010000134.1:0-8529 GCA_041673345.1 Kiritimatiellia bacterium | reverse complement strand
GGTTTTAAATGCGCGGCGCGTTCTTTGAATAGCGCCACCCGCTGACGCCAGCTGGCGGCACTGGATTGCAGATTTTTGGCGCGATCCAGGTGCATGATGATCTCCTGATCCTGATCAGGATTCAGATTCTCCGGCACCACCAGCCCCTCACGCAGTTTGTTAATCTCTGCGTTGAGCGGCACCAGCATATACTTGACCGAGCCATAGGCCATGCTCAAGCTGATGGCCGCGCCGATAATCACCCGTCCAAAGAAGTTGACACGGCTCCAGCTCTGCGCGATCTCATGGCCCCAAATTCGGAACTGGCGTTTGACAACATACATTACAGGATCTCCATTGTGAAGAGGATGGCATCGCTTTTAAGATCAGGAGTTGTTGTTTTAGGAACAACCGTAAGGCCGCAACCCTCCAACTCCGCTTGCAACGCAATGGAAAACCCGCTCAGCTCTCCCGCCCAAACCGTGGAACCGGAGATAATTGTGCGGTCTTTTGTCTGGTACACCGCATTTATGCGGCTGTACTGCGGCAGGGTTTTGCTGATCGCCGCGAGCAGAGTACTGTAGTGACGATCAACCTTTGGCGGCTCAAGACTAAAAAGCGTGGTCAGTGTTTTGAGCGTTTCAATTTCGCCCGCAACCAGATCAAAGGCAGTCCTGGCACTTTTTTGCCGCCCCTCAAGGTTGCTGATGTCAGCCCGCAGTTTTGTCAGTGCGCGTTTCTGCGCTGTCTTAACACCCAGCATGGCACAGAGAATCAAGGTGGTTAAAAGAATTGACCAGAAGCAGATCACACCGCCGGTGTATTTATCATCCTTGACCTTGGGCGGCAGATTCGTGAGCGCGACCGCCCCTTCCAGCAGGTGATGCCGCGCGCCGCTCATCAACGTCATCAGCTCGGGTAGAACCTGCTTCAGTGGGGTGGCGCGCACCTCCCGCTCAACCATCGGGGTCACACTGCCGCTACAATTTTCAAGTGCGCTTGAGATCGCGATTATGTTCATCCGGTTGCCGGCATAGCTCCGGATCCGGCGCTCAATGCGGCGGCTATACTCCTCTGAAGGGCTCTCCTTGGGATAGCCGACCGGGATGGAGCGATAGATCGCATGGCGCTCCTCCTGCGCCAGGCCGCAGACAAAGGACTCCTTTTCTCCGAAGAACAGAATGCTCTCGCGATAATCCAAACGGGTGCGGGCGTGATAGGCGAGAAGCACTCCCTGCAGCGAGGTGATGCCCTCCAGCCGCATGCCGTACTGATGCAGCGTATCGTGGAAATCGGCGATCAGCGAGCGCGCAATCGCACCGCCAATCAGGTGATTGGGATCGCTATCAATTTCCAGTTCAACCGCGCTCACAACCGCTGGCGCGATATTGTCAACTTCGCCGCCGCACCTCTCCGCCAGCTCATAGCTGAGCATCTGGTAAACCTCGTTCGGCTTGAGCACCAGAAAGTCAGCGGTATCCATCTCAAACTGATGCAGCTCAGCGGGTATGGCGATACGCACACTCAGCGCACCCTGATTAACCGCCCACTCCAGCATGGAATCCGGTAGCGCGTCGAAGCTGGAGAGCTTCTCCTTCCGCATCTCCCAGCGACCAGACGCCATGCGGATGCCAGCCCGCCACTGGCTGCCATCGTGGATCAAGATAAGCATCCGCTTACCAACCGCCATTTTCTTTTTTTTCTTCACTGAATTTCACTTTCATGCTACGAGCTCAACCCGTCGGCTTTAAAACTATAAGTATATCCGCCGTTATACTGTGGATCAGAATTCTTAAGTATATCCGCCGTTATACGGTGGATCATTTTGTCCACCGCATAGCGGTGGACATACGGTGGATCAGAATTCTCGTTCCGTGAGATACAACTCAACCATATTGTGACCCGGTTTAATCTCAACTGTCTGCACCGGCGAATACCGCTCGCCACTTTTAACAGCCGCATCGTCCTTGCTACTGTAAGCGTAGCCCCAGAGCTTGCGTCGGCCAACCGGCACCTTGGTAAAATCGACCTCGCTCACGGTGTCCCACGGTGAGCGGCCAGTTGTGGCAGTTGCATTTGCCACCTGGCAGCGCGTGTGAATCAGGTCAGGGATTGTGCCGTGGTCGCCGCTTGCATCGGGGGCTGTTGTTGTAAATTTGCCATCGACATCACCATCCAGCGCATAACAGCTGTAGTGGTTCACATACGCTGATCCATCCCAACTGCGATAGCGTGTGCCCACTCGGTTGCCCGTGTCGCACCAGGCGGCGAGCTCACAAAGCTGCGGCTCAATCGCTCGTTCGCAGAGGGGCAGATAGAGCATCACGCGGGCGCGATCATAGCTTTTGTCCGCAGGTGTCTTGGCGCTGCCGGCCGGCAACCACACTCCAGTGGAGTCCTGGACAAAAAGCCGCACGGTCAGCTCCGCAAAAACATGCGACTCATAAAACGGAAAGGTAAGCTCCTCAACCTCATTGGCGTAGAGCTCAGCAGCCTCAAGGCTGCCAAAGTCGCCTACACCATAAAAACCGCCGCTATCAGCCCGCACCTTGAAGTCAGAGCGTATAGCTGTAATTTGATCGCCCTGCCGCGGTGCTATCTCCAACTCAGCACTCCCATCCGACTTCCGACGATAGGTCGTCCAATCATCATCCCAGAGATCCTTGACTGCGTTCGTGCCCACATTCACCGACCAAGCTTTGCCATAGTTATCGGTGAAATCCTCATACTGGTTGATCATGTAGGGGCCATCCCATCCGGCTTTCATCGCAACTTGCAATTTGGAGAGCTTCGAACCAGCCTCAGCGCGTGCATCAGGGGTGGCAGTTCCATCCGCATTAAAATCATATTTAAAATCAGTGTCCAAGTAGCAGATCTTGGAGCGCACTGCCGCCGCCTCATCGGGAAGGTAAACAGAGATCGGCGAACCATTTACATGATCGGCAGCCTCAATGTTGTATAGCTCAGCCAGGTACCAGTGCGTCAGCTTCTCTTTAATCTCAGGATCACTTTCATCGGGCAGGTTCACCAGCACCATGGGGTAGCGCCCCAGATCACATACAAAACGACTCAGCGACCCTGGCTCGCCAATCACGGCGCGCGCGGTAATCTCGCCGCGCCGGGCGCTCTCCACATAGCGGCTGGTCTGACCCATGTCGGAGAGGGTGACAATCGCGATCGAGGCCACAGCCGCCAGAATCGTCAGGGTAATTATCAGCTCTATGAGCGTCATCCCAGCGCGTGAGGCGACTTGTTTTGCAATGTTATTAAAAAACATCATTGAAAATCCATTGAGCGGAAAGGGGTCAGCCTCACCGCGATATCGTCGTGTTGGGCTTCGATCCACCCGAAGCCATTGGTGTTTGAGGTGGCGGTATCCAGCAGATCTCGGTTGGGATCACGCGCCAGATTACCTATGCCAGTGTAAACCAAACTAAGCTTGCCTTGATCGCCATCGGCCAGCAGTACACGGTAGTAGCCGCCATTGGGATCCAGAACCACCGGAATATCAATCAGCGGCGCAGCGGCTTCCAGGCTTCGCTGACCAGCCTCGCGGACACCCACTTTAACCAACCCCTCGTGCATCAGATATGGGCCGCGCCAGCCCAGCTGATTGGCGGGGTCATAAGGCCAGCGGATCACACCGCCAGCGGTGAAGTCAACTGGTGGCGGGCCACCTAGATTGCGGACGCACAGAGCGGCCAGCCCGTACTTGGCAAACTCTCGCAAGCCATCCCGATCCGGCATGTTGTCGTTGTAGTAGTCAATAAAGGCCTGCTGCACAGCGCGCATCTCGACCATCAGCACATCGTCCTTGATCTGCTTCTCGCTGTAGGAGAAGATCGGAATCATGATCGAAACCACGACCCCGAGAATCACCACTACGATTATCAGCTCAATCAGCGAAAACGCCGCTCGTGTCAACGAGCGCGGTATTCGGAGTGACGATAATTTATGCACAATGTGTTTCATCAAAGTCAAAAGTGTAGGGTTAATTGCTTCAACCATCTCCGTCAAGACTGCGCGGTGACACAAAGGGTGCGCTACGTTGTTTTTTAGGTAAAAAATTTTTAGGTAAAAAATAATATAGCAACATTTTTCACCACCATTTTTTTACCTCAAAAAAAGCAGCCAATTTTCTACCCCTCTATTTCTTGACCGCTAAAGCTCAGAGAGCGACAGCTGGTTTCTACCCTCAAAATTATCTCCCGCAAAGGCGCAGAGTTCTGTTTTGCTCTCTGCGTTCTCCGCGACTCTGTGAGAGATAATTTACTTAACAATTCGTCTTAATTCTAATCGCTATTGATTACGGGTTGAGCGAGCCGCACTCCGGACAGGCGGTGCCGATCATTTTGGCTGGGCGCCCATCATTGAAGACCTTGAAAAACGCGATGTAGTAGCGGAACTCAGCACCGCCCTCCATCCAGGGGCAGCCACCCTCTTGCGCCACACCGATCCGTGAAGCAAACTTATCCCCGCCAACAACCGCGTTTTCCCAGTCAGTGGTCGGTGCAACCGTCAAAGGCACGACAATGCCGTCAGCTTTGGTTGCCGATGAATCACCCGGTTTGAATTGCAGCTGCGGATCTTCATTGGCGTAAGCAAAAATCGGCAGACCGTTGATTGTGACGCTGCTGCTCTTATCTTCACCCTTGGCATCCTCAAACCAATCGTGGTCAACTTGAACAACACTGACACCATTAGACACAGCAGTGAAATCAGCTTCGATGCCGAAGCCGCCATTGGCGACATACTCCACACCGGCGGCGGCCAGTGAACCTGCTTGCTTCTCATCCAAAGTGACAATATTTGAACGATACAGGATGTTGGAGGCCGTGATAGAGGCCAGCTTTGAGACACCCTCGGTTGTGCCCATGATATTTCCGCCAGCACTCTCAAGAGCTGTGTGCATACGTGAAGGATATACGCCGTTGATAGAGCGGTAATTCGAGAGCTGAAGCAGTGTTCCATAGTTGGAAGCATCGCAGCCCACATCTTTCGCTTCGGACTCCGAGGCGTTGAACTGGGGTAAAATAATTGCCACCAGCGCACCAATAATCACAATCACGATCATCAATTCAATAAGTGAAAAGCCTTTACGGCTATCTTTGATCTTTAACTTCATCTCTTTATTCCTTGTGTTAAGGTCTATTGCCGCTGCCTCGACTACGCGTCAGGACAATCAGCGGATTTCTTTAAACTTTGCACGTTCGAGCCCGCCTCGACACCTTGTGCGTTTTTTTCAAAATTCTTCTTGGTTTCAGCACTCTTCCAGTCCACCACGTATCTGTACTCACAGCCACACTTGATCACGATCTCCTTTTGGTGGCGCTTGAGGATCCGCATTGCAACCGTCATCTCGCCATATCCGTCATGTTTTAGGAGCGTCGTATATAACTCAGCAATCTTGTTAACAACATCCTTATTTGTGTCACTCATGCGTAAAACCCCGTGTTTTCATTGCGCTTGTCTCCTTAACGGCAACTCCTTGATTGTTCAGCTGATAACATAATCAACGACCTTGGTTGTTTGTCTGCGCCTACTATGTCTTTCAATGCGACCTATGTTAGGCATGACGAACTCACAAGTCAAACACAAATTTAAAAAATTTTTAATTAACTCAAAATCCGCCCTTTTTTGAGCTTTTTATCGACTCGCTCGACTACATCGACTTCATCGACTACATCGACTTCATCGACTACATCGACTATATCGAACCCCCTTAAAAATTAATTCCAACTTTAGGTCTAATTGGTGCTTGCAACATTCGGCGTAATGGCCTACATTGTCCCGCTCATAGCTAAATTAGAAACTGGAATATATAAAAAATGATCCCTTTGATAAAAAAAACAAGCCTTTCAGCCATGCTCGCAATCGGAGTCATGCTGGGCGCAGGTGTGGCAACGTCCGAAATTGTTTATGATGATTTTGGGGGAACGCCTAAGTCATACTCGTTCGGAACAACCGCGATTACCGCGGAGACCGAGCAATCGATTCAACTCCCTCTTCCGGGGGATGCTTTCCGGTTCAACAGTTTTTATTTTAGTGGTGGTAGAAGAAATATCATTCAATATGTCGGTCCAGATGTCTATAGCGCTGTTGTAGGGTCTCTTTCTTTTGTTGTCTCTGCAGGAGCGGACCAAACGTGGAGTGACGTGAATGGCGGAAACATTCAAACGTGGGCAAATCTCAGTTCATTGGACACCTCTGGTAGTTACTCCGCGATCCAACTGCGAACGAATCCAACCTATATTCCGTTTCGATTTGCGGACACAAACGACAACAATATAAAGAAATACGGATACGTAAAATTGTCCACCGAGGTCGCTGGCTCAGGGGTTGCTTCAATTCTGACCTTGAAGGTTTACAGCTATGCCTACCAAACAGATGGCACTGAGATCGCGATGGGCGCGGTTGGATCGCAGGGTGGGGGCGTGAGCGTAACGGCTTGGCCAACAGCTTCGTCGATAACCTACGGCGCTGCGCTCAGTGCCGCGACGCTCTCAGGGGGCGCGGCAAGTGTGGCCGGTTCGTTTGGCTTCACATCTCCAGCCATTGTTCCAAACGCTGGCACAGGCAATCAAAGCGTAACCTTTCGTCCCGACAATTCGACGCTACACAATGCAGTTGTTGGCAGCGTGCCGCTCTTGGTCCATCCGAAAAAACTGACAGTGAGTGCAATAGCTGCGAGCAAAATCTATGGTCAGGCTGATCCAACCTTCACCTATAATGTCAGCGGTCTTGTGGGTACAGACACGGCTGCTTCCGTTTTGGGCGGCAAGCTAAGCCGTAACGTCGGCGAAAACGTCGGGACATATACAATCATTAAAGGCACACTGGCGGCAAATCCTAACTATACGCTGAGCTACATCTCAGCTAATTTTACAATTAAAAAAGCCGCTCAAACGATCGCCTTCCCAGCCATCGCGCGGCAGTCTGTAGCAGCTTTCGTGGCACTCGACGCAACCGCCTCAAGCAGCTTGCCAGTGGCGTACACTGTTATTGACGGCCCGGGAACCCTTAACGGGGCAACCCTCAGCTTCTCAGCAGGAGGAACGGTCGTGGTGGTCGCAGCTCAAGCAGGTAACGGCAGTTGGAATGCGGCGGTGTCGGTGACAAACCGTGTCTCCGTCTATGCGTTGAGCTCCCCGAGCGGTCCATCTGTGGGCGGGAACTCTGTGACGATTACCTGCGGCGATTTAGGGTCAGTCACCAACGTGCTGGTCGGCGGTATGTCGGCGGCCATCACCGGGCAAGGGGCGGACTCTGTGACAGTTACCATGCCAGCGTTCGGCGTGCAAGGTCCTCAGAATATCGTACTCCAAACATCCGACAGCGGCGACATGACGTTGGCGGGAGTCTACACGGTTAACCCGGCGGGAATGATTTGGGCTCCGAAACGCGCTGTCAATGGCCCTTACATCGCGGCTGGTGCCCAGCACAATCTGGCGCTCAAGGCGGACGGCTCGGTCGTGGCATGGGGGCGCAAGGATGATGGCCAGGCAGACCTGCCCTTTGAGAACACCGATTTTGTAGCGGTGGCAGGCGGCGCTTATTATTCACTGGGATTGAGGGCGGATGGAACGATCGTGGGCTGGGGTGAGAGTAACTATGGACAGACGACGGTGCCCGCCCCCAACGCTGATTTTGTGGCGCTGGCAGGCGGATTGCATCACTCACTGGTGCTCAAGGCGGACGGCTCGGTCGTGGCATGGGGTCGCAATGATTGGGGACAGACGGACGTGCCTACTGCGAACAGTAATTTCGTGGCGGTGGCGGCAGGCACATTCCATTCACTGGGGTTAACTGCGGATGGAACCATCGTGGGCTGGGGTCGCAATGGTGATGGCCAGACGAACGTGCCGGAGCCGAATAGCAATTTCGTGGCGGTGGCGGCCGGCGATTATTATTCACTGGGGCTCAAGGCGGATGGCATGCTCGTGGTTTGGGGGGACAATTATTTTGGCCAGACGGACGTGCCCGCAGGAAACACTGATTTTGTGGCAGTAGCAGGCGGCAGCAATCATTCACTGGGATTGAAGGCCGACGGGTCGATCGTGGGATGGGGAAGCAATTCTTTTGGCCAGACGACGGTACCCACCCCAAACAGCAACTTTGTGTCGGTTTCGGCCGGCGAGGGACATTCGCTGGGCTTGAAGGCCGATGGCACCATCGTGGTGTGGGGAGAGAATAGATATGGAGAGGCGACAGCACCGGTTCCAAATGCCCATTTTGGGCGGTTTCCTTATGGTGTTGCACCAGAGCGCGGTTGGGCTAGCGGCGGGTACCCGGTCGTGATCAACGGCGCCAACTTCTGCGACGGCACGCTGGGCGATGTGACCTCCGTGACGCTCTGCGGTGCCCCGGCTTCGTTGGTCAGCGTCGCGGGTTCCACGCAAATCGTCGTGAATGTGACGGCTGGGTTGCCTGGCATCGGTGATGTGGTGGTGGTCTCCACCAGCCACGGCACGACGACCCAGAGCAATGCGTTTACCTATTTCAAAGCCGATCAGACGATCGATTTTCCCGCTATTGCGATACAGGGCTTCG
>JBAYXX010000133.1:0-8607 GCA_041673345.1 Kiritimatiellia bacterium | reverse complement strand
CACAGAGATCAGAAACCCAATTATGATCACGCTATCTAACAGTGATAGTTTAAGCATTTTTCATCTTTCTTTATATAGAGCGGTCACCATAACATAAGGCCCCTAAGGCCCATCCGGCCCATCCAACCCAGCCAGCCCACCCAGCCCATCCGGCCCATCCCCTTGCCCAGCCCCATCAGGCGTCAACAGTCAAACGATCTCTGACCGCCACGGGCGGTCTCGTATACGGGCACGCTAATGAACAAGCCTCAAAATTGCAGGGGCGATACTTTGGGATCGGCGGCTGCTGGCGCAAGGCATCAGCCAGTACTTCATCCGTAATGGTTGGTGGTGCAGGAATATCCAGCGTCCAGCCAACAAACCCGCACCCTGCATCTGCAATCAAGGAGTATCGCTTAGCCCAATCACAGCGCACGGTCTCGATTGTGTGGAAGGTGTCACGCACACCATCAGCCTCAACAGATGCCTGCTTGCTGAATGCAGCTGTCGCACAGGCCGCAATACAGAGATCACCACAAGTCGCACACCTCTCCGCACTGGCTGATTCAAGCATGGCATCCTCCCTCAACTCACGATTCACAACCACTGCCATGTAACGCAGATTTGTCCCATACTGCGGGTTCACCAGAAAACCGGCTTTTGCCAAGCGTCCCAGACCGGCGGACCATGCTGCAAAGCGGTTGGAAAAAAGATCAGGTATTGCGCCACGCGGACTGGCGGTCTTGGAGCCGGTATCTAATAAATCCTCGCTGACCACAGCCTGCACACCCTGCTTCAAAAGCCAGATTGAGAGACGCAGCGCAATCCGGCGCAGGTAATTCAGGTTCTCATAGAGAGCAAATGCATATGGTCCCACAGCCTCAGCCGGTGTCCGCGCTGTGATGTCCACCGAACCATGCGGCAGAGCAACCCCGAAGACAAGCACCGACTTTCCATTCGGCAATATAGTTGATGGATCGGGCACCGCTCGTTTACGGGTTGTTATCACCGGATCATACGGAGTAAACAGAGTCGAAACATCCCGTGCATCAAGGATCTCCTCGCCGCCAAATATAGCATCCACCTGCTGCGCCACATGGCCCAGACGAAGCATTGAAACAACGCCTGTAACATCAGCTCCTAGACGCTCTGCTTCGCGCTTGAGCGCCTCCGTAAAATCACCTTCCCTTGCTGGTGCTGGCTCTTCCCTGAAAGCCAACCCTGTTGATGGCAGCTCTGCTTCTGTCAACACTGTGTATGTAAAAAGCGTCCGTCCAACAGGCACGCCTTTAACTGCCTGCGCAACCTGGCTCTCCTTCACCTCTGTCCCGCCGGTTGCAGACCAGCCCATTCGTTCCAGAGCGCGGGCCAGATCATAGCCGGTCTGCATTGCCAGCTTCTCGGCTGTCTCGCGCAATCCGCCAGCCACCAAGGTGATCTCCAGCGCTAGCTCCTTATCCACATCTGCTGCGTGCTGCACCAACTGGCTATCAGCTGCAAAGCAGGCGATCACAGCGCTTTTGGCCCCAGGGAGGTAGGCCTTGGAATCCTCAATCTTTACGCCAGCTGCCTGCAACTCTGCCACAGGCACAGTGAGAATACAGGATGCACCGTGCGCTTTGGTCAATGCGTGCAGCTTTTCAACATCCGCTGAAGGCATCACTCCCAATGGCGGCACAACATCGCGTATGCGACGTGGGCTGCTGCTGTAGGATTTATCAAAATAACGCCGCGCCTTGGGTAGACAGGCTTTGAGGCAACAACCCATTTCACCGGTACGACGCCCATACTTCTCAACGTATTTTAGTATTACCGCCTCATCCACCTTGTCTGGGATCTCAAGATCCAGATCCAGGTCAAAATGTTCACCCCATGCACAACGCCAGAGATTTTTGTTGGCATAGCGATAGACCTTGCCCTCAATCTCGACCTCTTTCCAACCATCGATCTCCTTGACTAACGCAGCTGTTGGGCATGCCTTTCGGCAGAGCATGCAGTTATCGCAGACCGAGCCGGGTTCCAGCAATGGGGAAGGAGTCAACACAGCATCGGTAATGATTGAGACATAGCGCTGACGCGCACCAAACTCAGGGGTAATGGATAAACCGGAGTAGCCGAACTCAGAGAGACCAGCTGCCACAGCTGTATGCAGGTGTGACATGTCTGGCGCAAAATGCTCGGTCATTCCCTTATAGCCCTTGTAGCGCCAGATGTTGGAAGAGACAATCGGCACTGCGGTATGCCCCAATGACTCTATATAGCGCCCCATGCGGTAACTCATCTCATCCAGCCGCATGTTCATTGCGTACTGAATACAGTAGGGACCGATCTTCTGGGGGTGCTCCTCCCCGCCCAACTCAATGGACGCATCCGGATGATGCACTGCCATAACAACCACCGACCTGGCAGAGGGCAGAATTCCTTGCGGGCTCATCATCAGTGGCGCACCTTTGAAGCGGTCAATATTCGCCACGCCGACCAGATCCGCATTCAAGTCCAAGATTGCAAAGCGCTTCACCTGCGCTGTCAGCGCTACCTCACTTATATCAGCCATCAACGTCACTCCTTTAAAGCAGGCCATTGGGTTGCCAAAGCCAACCGCTCCAAAACCAAACAATAAGCTTCATTTAAATTCTTAACCTCCGGCGCTGCCATTTGCTCAAGCGGTTTGGCATAGAAGGCATCCACAATTACCTGCATCGGCAATGGCTTGACCGGCTTCATCGGGCTCTTAGTATCACCGCCAGCCACGCGCGCATTAACCCAGTCCGTGTAAAGCGCCAGTTGCGGCAGATAGTACTCGTTAAACAGCTCATAGATATACGTCCGGCAATAGCCGTTCTCCGCGTTTCCCTTGAGCGTTTGTTCGAAACAGGGATTGACTGGGTGGATAGCCTTGAGCTTGGCCATAGAAACATTCATCGAATAGTCATCATGCAGCGCAAGAATATCACGCAGAGCGGTCAGAATGGTCGTACACCGTCCACCCGCCGCCTTCACAGCCCCGGCATCGATCCTGCCCTGTGCCCACTCGCCCTGCGCAATCACGTAACGGTAAAACGCGTAACTAAATGTCCGCCCGGCCACGCTTCGTGCCAGATCGATCGCATCGCGATCAACCAATGCATTGCCCATCCCGTACGGCAACTCCGCCAACGTACGGCAAAGCACGGGAACGGCCTTTATTTGAGACTCCACTTCCGCACACTTGGCAAGCAAATCCCGAGTCCGCCTGGAGGTCACTGCCCATCCAGAAACCATTGCAAACCTGCGGAATTCAGGGGGCAGTTCGACATGCAGCTTGATCAGCGGCAGTGCCCCCAGCCATGCAGCAAGCATCGGCTCCGCCGCCGCCTGATAGCGGTCACGGCAAAACGAGGGCAACAGCGCTTCGGGCGTCAGAGTCTCGGGCTGCCAGGCGTTTTTTGTGAAAAACTCCAGCATCAGGCTGTCGCTATGGGAGTTCTCGGGCCAGTAAATGAACCCTTTGCACATCGGATCAGCGGCTGCAATCGGCATGCGTTCGCAAAGGGCGTCGTAATTGCCGCGCAGTTCGTTCTCCCACTCGTAGGCGTGAAAAATGCCGAAGACCCACGGAAATTTGCCGACTACACCCCACCCCCGGAAATCAGGCACCTGATCGGGCCAAACCGTCAAATCCGAGGTATAATCTAAAATCAGCGTATTCTCCGGATCCAAAATACCAAGCAGAGCACGTACTTCCTCCGCCCTCCAGCCGGAGTGATACAAATCCCACGATGCGATCAGCATAGGTGCTGTCGGATAGTGCTCGCGAAGTTTCGAAATGATCCGTCGATAAGCATAGAGCTTCATCTCCAGATTGTCAGCACGGTTGGTGGAAACTTTGCGTTCGGCGAGTCCAATGGTGTGGAACATATGGGGGCTCCCGTAATTATCGATATGCGCCTGCGTCAGCTTCCAGTAGTTATCAAGGTTGCGATCATCCCTGATGTTCCAGACAAGTCCGTTTTCCTCCATATAGCATCCGCTCGACTGTTGCGTAAGCTCCGGTTTGACCTTTTCGAGAAAAGCCTGCGGTGTACGGCTATACCAATGGGTCATGGTGCCGGTGTCTTCCGGATGGATCAGCCCGCGATCACGGGCATATTGCAGGATGTGTTTGCGAAGTTCACCGCAATACCGGAGCGGCCATGCAGTTGTCCGGTCATTGTAGGAGCGCGCGATCGCCTCGGGCAGCGGGCCATTATCCGACGGATACGGCACAATGTCAGGGAAGGCCTTCTGGAACACATCGTCCATGCCAATGCGCAGCATGAAAAGATTGAGCCTTTTCTTCAGGATCCAATCGATCTCTTGTTCCCATTGCTCCCGACCCCAATGTTCCGCCTGAAAGCGGTCGAGGCTGCGGTGCGCAAAGTAACGTAGGCCACGGTACGCGAAGCGGGGCGACTCACTCACATCCAGCCCCTCCATCTTGATTTCCGTCTGCTTCGGTACAATGTCGCCGTCCCAAAAATAACGGCACCCAGCCTGTCGCTCAAAAAAATCATAGACAGCGTAGAGCGTACCACGCCCACTGCCGCCTGCGAGAAAGAGATAGTGCCGCCCATCCTTTTCGGCTGATCGAACTCGGTAGCCATCTATATCCACGCCCACGCCCATTAACGGGATAATTTTCTGTTCTACAGCGCTCCGACAGAATGAGTTCACGCTATCCGAACCGATTACAACCAGGTTGGCCGATATCCCCGGTTCAGAGACGATCACTAGCCGCGTTCCAGTAACTGCTTCATAGAGCTTCTGAAACTCCTGCGCAGCCACAGTATAGACTTGCGGTGCAGAGGCTGGTTTCAATATCTTCCACTCTGCTGCTTGTGCTGAGCCGAGTGCAGATGCTCCGAAAAACACGCCCAACATCATAACCCAAACATTTTTCCTCATCGCTCTTCCTTTTCTGTAAATGTTATCACATATAGGATCAACGCTGTCCCTTTGCATTTAACTATTATAATATCTAAATATCATGTTCTTTGCGTTCGATCCCGTGCTCAGCCTTTTTTCAAACACGCAAGCACAACAAAGACAAGTAATAATTTGGCGCGCCTTTTACGGGCTTGTAGCACAAAATGCCGCCACTGAGCGGCGTCGGTTGACGATAATGTGCGACCCGCCTTGCATTCGTCCGGCGTGGCATGCGATAGCGGATTACGATTAAAACCTTCGCCCTTGGAAATCGTCAACCAACATTGTCGCCGCTATCATCAACCGACGGCGATGTTGAGCTTTTGTAGGTCCGGTTTCCAACCAGACATGTCCGATTGAAAATCGGACCTACGTTGCTCTCGCGTAAAAGGCACGACCTAGTTACTCGCGTAATCACGCACTCGTTCGCACACCTTTTCATCGCCCATATCTGCACGCTATGAGCTGTGCCATTCGTGCATCGCACGAATCTAGTTGCTGTTCTCTCAACTCCTGTCGCAAAAACCAAGAAGTTCAGATCGCCATCTCCATAAGTACTGAATGAAGTACCTCAAGCTTCCAGCTTGAATGAAAATATTTTCTGCAAGCAAGATGCTTGCACTACTCCACTATCACTTTTAGGGTAACTTCTCAATAACCCGCGTTGAAGCTGGCTTCCATCCTGAATTCCCGAGGATGTGTAACTATGTCGGTAGGGTCAATTTGAACGCGTCAATGATGTTGCGCTGTATAGGGTTGGTCTCTGTGTAGCTTGGCCGTATCGGTTTGAATAAGTGATCTTGGCCAGCGTCTCCATAGTCCCGTTGCTTCGCCCTCCTCAAAGCCGATTGAAAACAGAACAGACTCATCATCCGCAAAAGAGTGCATTCCCGTACACAACACACACAGAGCCACGGCCACCAGCCACCTGATATCCAAACCCAAAACTCGATGCTTCCAATGTACCCCTATCGTCCGTTTACCCTCCCTTTTTATAATCATTCGCCAGCCCCTTTTGGGGCGCAAACGAAGAGTTGGTTGTTCCTTCCGAAAAGTTGTTTATAGGAGGGACAGCCCGTAGCCTTTGGCGAACAAACACCCAGTCTCCGCTAATTGTTTCATCTGGCTTTGCCAAGGCTACGCCGGACACGGTAGAAGCAACTCTACACCTCAGGGCGCACCTTTCACGAACTAAATCATATAATTCGGCATAGCAGAATTATTCTTAATCGCTACAAGACAAAAATTACCGTCCCGTTATTCCGAACCGTCAGTGTGACCGCGTTTGCGGTGTAGCCGACTTTAAACGGGGTCCCCTCCACTCTGATCAGATCCCCATCCTGCAAAACCGAACCGTCATAAGAAAAGCGGTTAATAGTCGAGTTCAGCGCGTCGGCTGTAATCAGCGTGTACACATCGCCGGAAACCGGAACAAAATCCAAGCCCTTTTCAACTGCTAGAGTTGCACCCCAGATCCGGACCTCACCGGTCGCCGTCATAAGCGCTGTCCCGTTTGCATCGCCCGAGCGTAAAACAGTGTTGAACACCGCATTGGTATCCAAGCCGATTTTATCGGAGTGCATGCGTCCGCCATCGATCCGCAGTGTACTGTCTGGAAACACAGCAACGGTTCCGTTAATCTCCACCTGTCCGCCGTTCTCAATAACTGTCAAGGCCTTGCAGCCCGACTGATAGCCCGAAGAATGCACTAGGCCGGAATCGTTCCAGCCCCAAAACTTGCTACCTATCCCCAACGATATTATCTCCTCGATGTAGGCACTCGGGAGTTCGGATTTCGTCAATGCGGATTTCTTCAGCACAGATCCCGTCCCGGTCACTACCAGTTTCACCTCATCGTTGTATGCCCCCAGACTCGTTAGGCCTACGGCAATTGACCGGTAGACCTCTAGCGTTCCACCCTCCGCCACTGTCACCAGAGCTCTGGCGTAATTCCACCCCATTATTAAAGCACCGATAATCGCACGCGAGGCACTACCCGTAACGGTCATTTCACCAATCCCGCTATGCGTTGCGTCGTACGTGCGGCCTAACCAGACATTGCCGCTTCCCCCGGCCCAGCGGAGCACTCCACCGTCCCGGACGATCAGCCGCCCGGTCGCATTGTCGCGGTACCCCAGATAAAGGCTATGGTCTCCGATCATCTTCTCAACGACTCCGCCTTTCTCAATGATTAACGTACCCTGCGATTCGTTGGCCCTATTCCCAAAGTAAAAACTCTGACTGTTAGACAACAGCAATTTGGAGCCACTGCCCGTCACCGTGACTGTCCCGGTTCCATAATTACCGATGCTCATATAAACCGACGACTGCCGGTTATCGACTACACCGCCGGAAGCAATGGTCAGCGAACCATTGGCGCCACTACCAACACCGACTGCAAAGAACTCCCCATTATGAACGAGCAGCCCATTGTCCGTAACATTCAGTTCCGCCTCTGCCTTTGGATTGGTTGCAATTAGAATCGTCCCCACGAGATTAGACCAGACTGAACCTGAGCCAGTGACAGTCAGCCTCGCAGTGTAGTTCGTGTATCCAGTGAACGTTCCGATCCCTACGCACAAACTCGACTTATTGGCATCGCTAGACTGAGTGATCAATTTGCCGCCGTCTTGAATGACCAGTTCGCCTGCGCTCTGACTGCCGACCCTGATATATGAAATGCCACTATGCAGGTAAGCGGCACCAGCCCCGATGGTGACTTTCGGGACATAATCGACTTGATAATCTCCAATCCTGAGTGACCCGTTGTTGGCATACGACCTGAGCGTACCGTCCAGGATGGTCCAGTCCAGCGCACGGTACACATTTATATCCGAATTCGTATGCGTCAGCGTATGGCCGTTCAGATCGAAGGTCACCTTGACCGGCTTAGAAACGTCTGTCGACCCCAGTGAAAGCCTCGAAGCTGCGTCGTTGGTAAAACTAACGGTAAAGGGCGCACTTTGAGGCTCGGTAAAATCCGCCAGATCAGAAATTCCGGGCACCCCGGCTGGCGACCAATTAGCCGGATCGCTCCAATTCCCGCTGCCGATGTCTGTTTGCCAGGCATAGTCTATCGCCTGCGTCGTAAGCGCCATCCACATCATAGCCAGCGCAACCGCCAGCTGTCGTTTGTTTTGCATTGTCATAATCACTCCTTATGGTTCTTATTAGCAACCGTTAACAAAGTACACCTCCAAGGGTAACCTCGCTTCGCTCGGTAACTTTTTTGAAGGATGATTTGCGAAGTTACAGCCCTGTATCTTTCAAGGGTAACCTCGCTTCGCTCGGTAACTTTTTTGAAGGATGATTTGCGAAGTTACAGCCCTGTATCTTTCGAGCGTAGCTACTTTCCTACAAACTGTGAGCGAGTTTATGGCAAAGCACAATCATCTGTCAAGACTATTTTTTACGAAATCTCTAAAGGCTAACCTAGGTTGTGAGCCTGTTTTTTCTGGAGAAGAGCAGGGTGGTAGAGGCGGCCCCGCTCGGATGCTGGGGTAGATAAATCCCTTGTTTTTATCCCAAATGCAAATGAGTCCAAGATCTGTTGACCCGCAACGTTTACAGCGCAAAGGCGTCTTCCCGACAGTATTGTCAATTGCTTGCTTACTGGGTATCCCATAGCGTTTTGAGAAATATTTGGCGGTGGATTCCGCCTTGCGAACAAGCTTTGCCAGAACA
>JBAYXX010000132.1:0-8928 GCA_041673345.1 Kiritimatiellia bacterium | reverse complement strand
AAAGTGCAACCGTTTTGTTCCTATGTCCAGTGATCTGGACCTCACGCCGACCCTTTGACCAGCGCAATCTCTTCCGGTGTTAATCTGTAGAGCTGAAAAATAATATCATTCATCTGCTCCTCCGCAGCGGCGATTTGGGTGTCCAGCAGTTGCAGTTCCTGGTCGATGGCAATGATGGAGTTTTTCAGTGTCTCATCCTTGGTGGAGCGTAAGGTCAGAATCTTGGCCAGCAGTTTTTTGCCGTCAAATTTCTCGGTAATATTGGTGGTCCGCGCAAATTGCCGCCACTGCGCTGCAATCAACGGGGTATCCGGTTTGTCAAAGAGCTCAACCACCGCAACGCCATTGATGAGCAGCCGCAGTTCATCGTCATCATTTTCAACCAACACCTCTGCATTGACGTTCAACCTGGCATCCAGTTCGTCAAGATGGTGCTGCAGGCTCAATGCGGCTTGCTCCTTGGCCCAGGCAGTCAGGGCGCGCCCCTTTAAGTTAGCGGGTTTTTCCGGGCTTTTCGCCCACTCACCGACACTTTTCACATCCGCCCACAGCCAGCCTGGCGCATGCTTGCGCTCAATCATCTGCGAACCTTGCAACCGGCGTTCAATCTTGTCGATCAGATCCCTTCGTCCAGTGTGCATCGCTTGCAACGCCATGGCACGGCAGCCAACCTCCTGCTTCTCGGCATCGGTCGCATTTGGGATGGGCAGGGGTGCGAGGAACTGCTTGTTGGCTGAGCGGGTGTTCCCCCGAAATGGTTTTGATATTCTCTGCCATACAAAATCGCAGACCGGAGCATTGATGATGCCCGCAAGGAAATGGCGTGTCAAAACATCTTCCACCAAAATTCCTCCGACATCGACATTATCCAGAAAGAACTCGCCTTCATTATCCATTACACAAAAAAGGCGCGAAATTAGGCGTGGAACCAACAACTTTGAAAGTTCCTGCTTGTCAATGTTTTGATTGCGCCCGAACCGATACCATTGATCATCATCAAACTTTCCGCCTTCGCGACTGCGCAGTTCGGATTCATGCAAGTGAAGGTATAGCCATCCCAAGTGGAACCGTTCAGCCATCTCAGAGGGGTTAAACAGGCGGGGCTTTGCACTGGAAATATCATAAGGAAAAAGCAGGTATGTGTCAGTTGCGGGAAGTTGATACCGTTTAGCCTCAGTCCCAGAAACAAGCGGACGCATCAGCGCATCTTCAATTGAGATCTCTTCTCCGCTCTTTGTTTGATATAGATTAGACCGAACTTTGGTCAGATGGTAGATTAAATCAGCGCTCGTCTGTATTCCAACGGTGATTTTACCCATGTCATCAAGTATTATGCACTCACTGTTTAGCTTGTTTATGAGCTTTCTTTCTGCAGTAGGTGCAAGATTCCACGAATCATCTTCCTGCAGATCCTCAAAGCAAATTTTTGCATCAGGCTCAGACCAGTCAACGCCTGAGATATCTCCATCCGGGGCGAAGACGCAGCGGATGGCATTTGTTGGGCTGCCTTTAAAGAACTGGAGCGCGGTATAGGTGGTGGCTTCATTAAAGACCTGAAAACTTTTAAAGTCAACCCAGCGGTCAAGGCTGCGATTTGTTTTAAGCCAGTTGCGCAGGGAGCTCCCATATTCATTGACCATCCAGACATTAGGGGCGATATAGCCCATCTCTCCTTCGGGTTTAAGCAGGCTCACCCCTTTTTCAATGAAGGGCAGATAAAGGTCAAAGTTGCCGCTGCGGGTGGAGTGATAGATGGGGCTGCCATCCGTGCGCCGGGCCTCTGCCAGATACTCGGCAACATCGGCTGCCACCCGCCTGAAATTCTGGAGTTTCACATAGGGCGGATTGCCGATCACGCAATCAAAACCGCCCTCTGCAAAAATTTTCGCAAACTCGCTCCCCCAATCAAAGGCGTTAATCCGCTCGCGCGCGTTTTCATCAATCTCATCAAAGAGCGAGCTGTGCTTATTTTCGTAAAATGCGGAGAAATCAAGGCCGACCAGGCTGTTGCCGCATTTGATGTTATCATCGAGGTTGGAGAGTTTTTTACCGGGCAGCGCGGTGTGCATCCAGAGGGCCAGCTTCGCAATCTCAACTGACTCGGGGTTGATGTCAACTCCATACAGATTGTTGCCGATAATGGACTTGGTCACAACATCTGTCTCCCAGAGTTCGCCATATCCGCGCACCCGCTCCAGCTCAGCGTAGATCCAGCGGTACTCGGATTTCAGAAATTCAAGTGCCTGAATCAGAAAGGCGCCTGATCCGCAGGCTGGATCAACAATCCGCACCTTTTTCAGTTTAAGCAGGTAGAGCTCCAAAGATTGGACCCACTCGCCGGCAACCGGTGCTGTTCGTCTTTTGTCGCTCAGAAACAGACGGTACTGGGCAACATCTCCATCATCCGGCGAGAGCTCAGGCGACAGACCGCATGCCTGACGGATTACATCCAGCCGGGCGCCGACTGTTTCGCGCACAATATACTCTGTCACCCACTCAGGCGTATAGTAAACACCGTCGCGTTTGCGTTTTGAGAGCAGATTGATCGATGGGCGGCCCTCAGCCTCGGCCTCCATAATCTCCAGCTCGGTAATCGACTGCTCAAAAATGCGTCCCAGCGCGTAAAAATCAATCACGCGATCATGGCCGGCATCCTTGATGCCGAAATTGTACTTGGTGGAGAAATAGAGCAGAGTCAGAGGGTGGGCGTGCAGGGTGCTCTCGCCGCCGATTCCCTGATTCTTCATACAGAAGACTTTGGCAGGCAGATGCAGAGCCTCCAGCTCAGGGGCCTGCTCAAAAAGCCCGCCGTTGAAACAGTTAATTTTAGCATCTCCGAAAGTGCCTCCCAGCCGCATTGCCGTAAAAATGCTTTTCAGCCGTTCCCAGGGCATATTGTCAGCAGGGTTGTAGTAGGGATCCTTGCTGTAGGCAATCAAGATGTCGCGCAGCAGGTCGCCGGGAAAGTCCAGCGACTTACCCATGTCCTCACAGAAAAGGAGGAAGAGGCAGCGATCCAGCAGGCGTTGGGTGAGCCTGACCAGCTGTCCGCGGGTGCCTGGGAAAGCCGGGTTACACTCACTGATTGTTCGATAGAGGAACTCGCGGTAGGCTTTGTACTCCAGATAGAAATTCTTTTCCAGCGCCTGTTCACGGGTCAACTGTTGGTCAAGCAACTTCTGTAGTGCGGAGGGGCCGCGCTCTGCGAGCAGCATATCTTTGCTGAAAAGTTTTGCAAAGAGGAAGCGGGAAAATGCGGCTGATTCAGTATCCGCCAGCAGCGACTCCTGCTCATCGCCGGCTTTAGGCTCAATCACAAAGCGCTGATATTGAGAAAGACCGTATTTAACTGAGTAGAGCCTGAACTCATTCATGTCGGTGACAATCGCCCAATAGGGGTCGACCAGTTCATGTCCGGTCAATTTTGTGCGTACTCCGCGCAGATAGTCGAGACACTGCTCCACCGGAGTGCGGTCATTGCCCTTGCGGTTCTGTCGTTTATCCAGTGCTGAATTGATATCTTTGAACTCACAGAGCACCTGCGGAACTGTCTGGGCTGCATCTTCTGACTTTCCGAACAGCCCCAGTGCCAGATCGGCCTGTCCCTTGCCGCCACCCTGTCCAGCGCCCTCCACGGTAAACTGGGGGTGACATTGAAAGGCGCCGTCATCGCAGTCGCCCTCCTGATGGTAATTCCAGATCTCACAGAAGAAACGTTTAATAAACGCCGCTTCAGAGGAGCTCTCCTTCAGTTTTTCGCCTGACCAATTCCGCAGATTTCGGTATAACTGTTCTGCCTGGCCGGATTTTTGGAACTCGCGATACTCCAGCTCCCAATGCGATGCCAGAAAGGGAATATCAAAAAGAGGTTTACCTGTCATAAAATCACCAGCCTGAAAACCAGATGGCAAACAGCAGGTTCGTAACGCCTGCTGTGCTGAATTAGATGCGTCGCCGAACCTCAGTAAGTTCCCATTGCATCGGGACATGTCCGATTGGAAATCGGAGCTACGTTGCTCCCGCAAAAGAGGCGCGACCTTTTCACTTTCAACTCAATTACAGTCAAAAGCACTTATGAGGCTCGATTTTTTTCGCTCTGCACAATCGAGGTGGCAGCTTTAATCATACCTGCGACATTGGCGATGTCAGCTGGAACGATCATTGTGTTGTTGGTCTGGGCCAGTTTGCCGAATTGCGCCAGGTAATCCTGCGCCAGCTGCATATTCAAGGCGCTCATGCCGCCCTCTTCGCTCAGTGCGGAGGCGACTGCGCGGATGCCGTCAGCCTGCGCTTTGGCAACCAGAAAGATCTCTTGTGAACGGCCTTCAGCTTCATTCACGCGTTTCATTTTTTCGCCCATGGAGCGCTCAATCGCCTCTTGCCGGTCACCTTCAGCGCGGTTGATCTTAGCCTGACGGTCACCCTCGGACTCGGCAATTAAGGCCCGCTTCTCACGCTCGGCACGCATCTGTTTCTCCATCGCATCCCGAATGGATTGCGGCGGTGTGATATTCTTGATCTCGTAACGGGTCACCTTCACGCCCCAGGGGTCGGAGGCCTTGTCGACCGCCTCCACAATGGCACCGTTAATGGTGGTGCGCTCTTCAAAGCTCTTGTCCAGCTCCAGTTTGCCCATCTCGCTACGCATGGTGGTCTGCGCCAGCTGGGTGGTGGCAAAGGTGTAGTTGTGGATTCCGTATGAGGCTTTTGCAGCATCCATCACCCGCAGGTATAGAATACCATCCACCTCCACTGAGATGTTATCTCGGGTGATACACTGCTGCGGCGGCACATCCAGTGCCTGCTCTTTCAAGGATTGTTTGTACGCCACGCGGTCAATCACCGGCACCAGCAGATGCAGCCCCGCCTCCAGAGTGGCGTAATATTTTCCCAGACGTTCAACAATAAACGCCTGTTTCTGAGGCACCACACGCACGCTCTTCGCTAAGGTGTAAATCACAAAAAACGCGATTCCAATTGCAACGATCTGTCCCATATCTATCTCCTTTTTTTGTTTAACTGTAGAAAATCAATTATGTTTGCACACAATCAGTGTTAGATTATTTTTAGCGCAGATTTTGACCCGCTCGCCTGCGGCAATCTCATCCTCCGACTCTGCTTGCCAACCGCACCCCATGAAATCCACCCGCCCTGGCTTGCCTGGACCAATGGCTTGAATTACATTGGCGTATTTACCTACAAAGGCATCTTCCAGCCGTTCAGGCGCATCCTTGTCGCCTATAAACACCCGCTTCAAATACTTGCGCAAGAGCAGAATGTAAGCCACCGACAAGGCTGCAAACAGCAACCAGCTGACAACCTGCCCCAGCGGCAGGATCCATGCGAGCAGCGCCACCGTCAGCGCGGCCATGCCAAAGAACATGGTCACAAAACCCGGGGTCGCCAGCTCAAAGACAAGCAGCAGGATACCAAAGATAAACCAGTATAAAGGTGTCATTACCATAAAACTTCCCTCAGTGTGTAAACGCTTCCCTCTGTGTGTGCGAACAGTACGTTTGTGACCAATAGTTAAGCACTTACAGGGTTTGGATACAATCATAAAAACGTAAAAGTTAAATTAAATTTATTTAACCCATATTTGGGTTGACGGGTTGACACTCACTGTGTATATTAGTGTTACATTGTATATTGTAATTGATCGATTTATGCCTCCTCTGTGTTTAGAGTCTCTGTTTTAAACAACAAGGGCGCGGTAATTGGCCTGTCAAATAAAGGAGAGTGCGATGAAGAGAATGACACGTTCGGTGGCCCATGCGGCCGCAATATTGTCTATGATTGGAATGGGGGCCTTCGCGGAGTCCTCCGCGCAGATCGTGGTGGATAGCGATTTGCGGAACGCCCACTGGGGAACGGTATTTACCAACGCGGTTGATTTAGCTTGGGATTGGGGCGCGCAAGCGACAAAGGCGCGGCTGGAGATCACTGGCATGGACGGAACGACGTTCACTACGAATTTCACAAAGACCGTGTCGAATTACCTCTGGCAGGCCTTTGTGTCCGACGCGCCCGCAACTGAGGATGTGTATGACCTGACGCTGAGGCTATCGACTGCCAGTGATGAGGCTGTCGAGACGCTGACATCCCGTCTGGCTGTGGTGCATGGCGCGTTTGGGGCAACGGCGGTCAACGCGATACCTAACAGCCCGGCATGGATAAAGGTTACAGAGAATGTGGTGATCCCTTATAACGCATCGTTTTCAGAAACAGCGGCGGACGCCCTTGCCGCGCAGCTTGTGATCGCCAAGCAGGGCGGCGCGGTGCAGACGAATGTGTTTGCGGAAGTGGCTGGCTACTACGGTTGGAAAATCAAGCGCGGCAGCTGGGGCTACGGTACATTCGACTTGACATTGACCTTCCCCGGGATACCGAATATATGGTCAGCAGAGCTGACGCGTCCAATAGACGGGCTGATCTTCGAGGTGCGGTGAGACTTAAAAATGGAGGGTCGGAGATGAAAAAACAAAGGCGGGTAGGATCTTGTTAGCTGGGTTAGCCAGTTGTTTGGCGCTGAGCGCGCTTGCGGACGGCCCGACAATTAAAGATGTTGTGGTGCGTCAGCGCTGGCCGTGGAGCAGACTGGTGGATATCAACTATATTTTAATCTGCGATCCTCTGGTAAAAATGGATGTCACGATGGCTGCCAAGAACGGCGCGGTCAGGCTCACGCTACCACCCGAGTCGCTCTCTGGTGATAACCTGCACGGAATTTCTCAGGGAGCGCACTATACTGTGTGGGACCCCGAAAAGGCTGGCTATACGAATGAGGTGCTAGGGCAGTTCAATGCGGAGTTCACAGTGACCCCAATTCCGCTCTACATGATAGTTGATCTGACCTTATCGACAAACGATGCCAATCAGATCACCAGCCAAATGCGTGGGGGTTCTACGATATGCACGGCAACGTGTTTGAGTTCTGTCTGGAATGGAGTAAGGTAAATATTGACCGCAAGAAGCGGGGCGGAAATTGGGACAGCGTAGCAAATAATTGTCGATCAGTGTCTTTCAGTGCCGAGAACCCCGCCAGCCGGGTGGAACGCAACGGCTTCCGCATTTTTTGCGTCTTGCCTTAACCTTTAAAAACTGAATGAGGAATTTATGTTAGTTGATATCAAAAAGGGCGCGCTTGCGTTCCTTATCTACGGCATGTTTGCCTTGACCTGTGCCGCTGCCGCGGAGTGTATTGAGAACCCCTATGCGGATGCCGCGTGGGGCAAGGCCGAATACCTGCACTCGTTCTCCCACCAGCATGGTCATGATCCGCAGATCTTCTGGGACATGGGTTACCGGCACCTGCCGCTCTCAAACTACTATCCCTCCAAACCCATTTATCCTCTACCCGAGGCGTTTATCCGTAAAAATCCGGATGCGATCGGCGGTCCCAACGCGGAGCAGCACAGTTTGACCGATTTGGGTATCCACTTCAATGCCTTGGGCAGTCTCTACACCACGGGCTATGGGTTCACACCACGCAGGACAGCGGGCGCGGCGCCTGTTGAGCATGTGTTTGACGGGCTGATTGTTTTTGACCCGCAAAATGCTCCGTGGCGCGGGGTCTACCGTCTGGATGTGGAGTTCGCCCCTATAAAAGGAGCGAATGCACAGACAGAGGCCTCGCTAACAGTTGAGGGTGCGGTTAGAGCGGAGTGGAAAACCTTTGCGACGCTCGATAGCGGGAGTATACAGGAGCTGCAACTGACTGAGAAATCAGCGAAGTCATTCTGTTTAAAGGCGCACTCTGAGAGTATGCGCGTCAAGATCGACTTTGATCCCGCTGTGACCAAAATCACGAAATTCCGCCTGATGCAGGGGACCAACCGCCCCTGGCGTGATACCTTTCATGCCGCCCTTGACGGTAAGCTGAAAGACGCGCAGGGCAATCTTATCGAAGGGCTTCTCTACCCTGATGGCGGCGGGATCACGATCAACCATCCAACCTGCGGTTTGAAGGCCTTGCAGACCCTGCTTGATTTTGACGAGCGTGTGCTGGGGATTGAGGTCTGGAACCAACATACTTACTTTGGAGCAAGTGCGACCCGACCGGATACCATGCCGTTCTATGACCTCTGGGACGATGTTCTGCGGACAGGCAGGCGTTGCTTTGGTTTTTTTGTGAAGGATCACCTGCTTTATGCGCGCGGTCGGAACGTGCTGCTGGTTTCGGGCTTGTCGGATTTAACGGTGCGGGAAAGAGAACGTGAAGCCCTGCGCGCCTACCGCCAGGGACGGTTCTTCGGTTTGATCGGCGCGATGTCGGTGGACGCGGCGGGCAAGGTCATCGCTCCCTATGACAACAGCGCTTTCCGGTTCACCCGCATAGCGGTGCGGCAAAACAAGGACGGCACGCCCGCTGGCTTGGAAGCAGCAGTGGCTGGGGCCGACAAGGCGCAGCGTCCCAACCTGCAGATCCGGTTTGTGACAGATCAGGGCATTGCCCAGATCGAGAATAACGGCACGGCTTTCTTCGCGTTTCCGCGTGGTCCAGACGGACGCATTCTCTGCCAGTATGTCCGCATTGAAGCATTTTCTTATCCAAAGACCCATTTGTGCGGCCAGCCCCTCTCCTGCGAGGCATTCTCGGCTATGAATGTTGACCAGATTTCCAAGCTTCATGATAAACTTGGAGATCTAATGACAAACTATCTTTACCCCAAAGGCGAGGGGCCTGTCGGCATTGTTGACATGCTTTTTTCACAGCCGATTTTAGTGCGGCATTAACAGGATTGCCCGGAATTTACAGGTTGATTTTGCATTTGCCGCTCAGCTTGCATGTCCTATTTCGCCATGATCGCTTCCATTTTCACCGGCTTGAGCGAACCCGTATGCCGTTTATTTTCTATCACACGGTTTTTGGCGACCAGCATCTCGTCTTCGTTTTTAGACTGCGCAATGCCGACTGAACAGTTAAAG
>JBAYXX010000131.1:0-9098 GCA_041673345.1 Kiritimatiellia bacterium | reverse complement strand
TCACCTCCGAATACTTCATCAATCACTCCTCAGAAATCGACGACCTGGTCGGCCTATATGCCCGTCTGGGTATCGTGGTCCGCAGGTCCAAGCCCTACGAGGCCCGGACAAAGATCGTAGAGCGGTTCTTCCGCACCTTTGACGAGCAGTGCCAGCGGTTGATCCCCTCCTATTGCGGACACAATATCGATTCCAAGCCAGCATGGCGTGCCAGGAACGAGAAATGGCACCAGTCAAAGCATCCCGACTGGATTCCATCCGTCCGCGAAACTGCCGAAATCTTCCGACTGTACGTCGGCTGGTACGCCCACCACGAATGCCGTCCACTGGGCAAAGCCACCCCCATTGAAGTGCTCGAAGCCGGGCGCGGTCCGGGTATATCGTCGGAGGAGTTGGACCAGCATTTTTTAATGACCAAAGTCGTGCATCCCAAGCGTTGCCGGTTCGTCCTGGCGGGTGTGGATTACGAATCAGACGTGCTCTACGGCCTGAACCAGCAGATCAAGATAAAATACCAGTGGGCCGACCTGTCCAGCGTGGCAATGTACACCATGGACAACCATCCCCTGGGCGATGCCAAACCGGTATCTGCCATCCATCCGCTGGCCAAGGAATTTGGGGACGAGCTGGACATGCTCAAGGTGCAGGAAGCCAACAGAATGCAAGCCAAACTGAAGCGGGAAACATTGCGCAATGCAGACGCCATGGGTCTTGGCCGTGACAGCGAAGCGATCAAGCAGCTTCCATGGATGAACAACGAGCATCAGCCCCTGGCGTCACGTGTGGATGCAGAGTCCAGAGACGTTGTGGACGTGCAGCCGACGCAACCCGAGCAGGTGGACCAGGCCCTGGTAGCGCTGCAGGAATCCATTGCCCAGGAGCTGGACCAGGACCAGCCAAAATATGATCGCCCGGCATTTTTTGCCACAGAACTTGAGAAATACGAACACCTGTTCAAGGTCGCCGAGGTCGATGGCATAGAGCTGACAGCAGAAGATGCAGCCTGGAAGACCTACTACGAGCAGAGCCGGGAATACGCTTCCGTGGCCGCTCCTCGGTATAATCAGCTCAGGCAGACGTTGGAAATGCTGCGAGACCAGGACGGTCACGCGGTTGGGATATAAAGAGGGTGTTATGTTTTAGGTATTAGGTTTTAGGTAACAACCTAGAATCTGGCACTAAAAAGCGGGACACCGGAAACATTTTTACAAGGAGGATGTTTTTTTGAAATCGGTATTTGTGGAGACGGAAAACGTGACCAGGTTCCGCAGTGCAATGCGGAACCTGGAAGACACGGAAAAGGGCCAACCAGGACTTTGCGTATGTTCCGGCCAGGCGGGCCGGGGCAAGACCTTTGCCGCTGAGAACTATCACGCCGAAAACGGCGGCGTCTTCCTGCGTGTATGGCAGGACTGGACACAGACAGCATTTTTGCAGGCCCTGTGCTGGGAAGTCAAGGGCGAACGACCAAACAGCGCGAACCGTTGCAAGCTGGCCATTATGGAAGCCCTGGACAAGGACCGGCAGACTCTCATCATCGACGAAGCCGACCGGCTGAACGTGAAGCGCATTGAAGACCTGCGCGACATCCACGACCAGAGCGGCGCACCCATTGTGCTCATAGGTGAAGCAGGCCTCCATCCGCTGCTGTCCAGCCGTCGCCGGATCTGGTCCCGTGTCACCCAGGAAGTGACCTTTGGCGAGGTCTCGGAAATGGATATCCTGAACTATGCGGCCCGTGCTGCAGGGCTGAAGATGGCCCCGGATGCTGCCAAGATTCTGAAAAAGAAATCAGGCGGAGATTTCCGGCTGGTGCATAATCTGATGCTCAAGGTTGACCAGGCAGCCAGGGCTGCTCAGGCGCAGAACGTTACAGCCGACCTTGTACGCAAGGCCACGGCCAAGGGGCGGACGATATGACCGTAACGGCAGGAATGGACGAATTGCGCGGAGTGCTCCTTGGCCTCTCCGAGGGCGGCAAGCGCGAAGTGAGCAACGCCATGCTGTATGAAGTTTTCGGCATGACAGAGGAACGGGAAAAGGTCCGACTGCGTCGCCGAATGCATGACCTGCTGGCACATGGCGAGGCATCACGGGTCTCCGATGGCGTGTATAGCTATTCCCCCAAAGCATCCCCACGCAGGCAGGGCGAGTCCTACCGCCGGGTATGGCGGGCAGTGCGCAGCCATAAGCCGGGTTGGTCGTTTCAGGATCTCGCCCAGATCACCCGCGTGTCATATGCCATGGTTCGCAAGTATTGCGTGTGGCTGGAAGAGTCCGGGTACATCGACCGCTTTGGCCGCACCGGAAACACCCTACTCTACAGGGGCACGCTGAGTGCCAGGGAACAGCGGGAAACCCCGTATCCAGAGATCAAACATGCCGATCCTTTTGAGGCCGAAAAGCTGGCGGCCCTTGGTTTGTGCCGGGTGTTTTTGAACATGGATCCATACACAAATAAGGCTGGGGAGCTGGTGCGGAAGCATTGCGCTGTGTTGATGGACAGATTTGGAGGGGATGATGGGAACAGCTGATATTCATGACGAGATGTGGAGGAAGGTACCGGGGACAAAATATACCATGAGTAATTTCGGGCGGATGAAGAATGGGTCCGGAAAATTTATGGCCCCTGGCATCGTAAAAAATGGCGTTTCTACCAGATACTGTCTGGTGATCAATGGAGTAAAACGGTCGTCAAGGGTGATGGATGTCATGGCCCGGGTATGGCCTGAAGAGAGCCTTAGTTGTGACCTTCAATGGATGGCCAGGATCAGGAAAATGAACGGGCAGTTCGGCAATGTGCCTGCTCCATCCAGGGCTGTGATCGGTGACGGGCTTGATCCATGGGACACGATGCACCTGTGGAATGAATGCCGGGATTATTTCAATTTTGCGCAGTATGTGCCGGTGATTTAAGGGCGGTTTTAAGGGTTAGGTTTTAGGTGGTTAGGTAAAAAAACAAGGAGGATGTTATGACTAAGGCTGAGATGATTACAGAAATAGCAGAGGTAACAGGTATTCCCAAGGTTGCAGTACGTGATGTGCTGGATGCCTTTGCTGACACTGTCCTGGATGAACTTGAGCATCACGGCAAGGCCAGCGTGCTGAATCTCGGGTCTTTGAAGGTGAAGGACCGGGCCGAGCGGCTGGGACGCAACCCCAGGACTGGTGAGGTTATCACCATCAGGGCGCACAAGGCCATTGTGTACTCTGCATCTGTATGGGCAAAGGAGGCGGCCAATGGTTAGTCAGGAAATAAAATCATGTTGCATGGCGCTGAACTCAATCATGCACCAGGTCGGCGAGGCGCAGGCTTCCGTGATCCGGCTGGTACGGCGGAACCTGGTAGAGGCTGCGGATGAGGCTGAGGAAATGGAAGGGTTGTTTGAGGTGCCCAGGTTAAAGGTTGAGTCCTCCTTTGGGTCTATGCCGGATGCGGGAGAGGGGGAGGTGGATGCCATCCTGGCCCCTGGCCGATCTTGGACGGTGCCCGATGGTGACAGGCAGAAATGGGCGGAACATAAATAATAATTAACGGAGGACATTATGGCGAGACAGAAACCAAAGAATTTATACCCCATTAAGAATCTTGCGGAGGCTAATACGGCCCTGGCCGAAATTGCGGAAATGAAGCGGACAGTTAAGGCCACGGAATCCTCAATGAATGATGAGATCGACCGTCTCAAGGCCGAGGCCGAAGCGTCTGTTGCTCCACTGTTGAGCAAGATGGGCAACCTCGAAAACGGCCTGCTGGCCTTTGCTGAGTTCAACAAGGACGAGCTCTTTGTGGATAAGCGCTCCAAGGAACTGGATTTTGGAAGCCTGGGATACAGAAGATCCAAGGAGATCAAACCAGCTGCAAAGAAGACCCTGGCCATGGTGCTTGGCAAGATCAAGTCTCTTGGATTTGCCGAGGCTATCCGCACCAAGGAGAGCGTGAACAAGGACGAGCTGGCCCAGTGGACCGATGAAAAGCTGGCATTGGTTGATGCCAGACGGGTGGAGAAGGATACCTTTTGGTATGAGGTGGCCGAGCAGGAAATCAATGATCAGGCGGTCTAATGTATCTTACAGAAGAAGAACTCAAGGCACTGGGCTTGTTCATTGCCATTCATGAAGACCGTTGGCTCATCCACGCGACGAGCCAGGGGCTGACAACCACCGAGGCTAAGGAAACCGTGAGAAAGTTGGAAGAGCGGCTGTCAAACTGGTAAAACCAACGCGAAACCCTGCACTCACTTTGCTGGGGGTAAAGTGAGTACAGGGTCATCCGGGGGCGGTTCCTCGGGTCTGATGAGCAGCCAGGAAGAAAAGGCCGTTTTAGGTTTTAGGTTTTACGTTTTAAGTAACTGCCATAAACCTAACACCTAAAACATAAAACATAAAACCGTTTTTCCGGAGGATATATGCAATGCATGACGAGGGTGTTGGATTGGTGGATCCAGGACGGAATCTATTGCGAAGTGACAACGGTATTGGGTCCGGGATCGGGGCGGAAATCAACCGCCCACCATGCGACCAGGTGCCCCGTGATTTCTGCAAAAAACACTGTTGCGCCTGGCACGGCACATGGTGCGCTTGCGAAGCCTTCCACCCAGCAGGCCCGGACGGCATAAAGCGATGCGCTCGGACGTATGATGATATCAGGAATCGGACAATGAAGGACGAGATGGAGAGGCGGGGATGAGTAAAAGAACCATCGGGAGTTTCTCTAAGGCAGTGCTGGTGCGGTATCTCGCCAATCGTTGCTTTACTGTCAGGGTTGGAGAGCTTGAGATGATTGAGAGGGAGGTCAAACTGGACACCGAGCAATCCAAAATGGATGAGGCGCTAGAAAAGATGCAAGAACTCCATGTAACACACCCGGATTTTTGGAAGAATTCCGCAAAATTTGAACGGGCAAACAAGACGTTTGGCAAGCTGCTGGGGTTAAAATCATGAAAGCCACCTGCCCCCATTGCGGCACCTATGGCCCTGTTGAGATCTTCCTTGCCGATGCCGACGCCAAATCTGCCACCACGTTGGTGGATGCCCTTCCCGGAGAACTGCCCCGCCTGGTCTGGTCCTATCTGGGCCTGTTCCGCAAGCCCGGATCTCCCCGGGTTATGACCTGGTCCCGGGTGTTGCGGATTGTCACCGAGCTGGATGGCTATATCCGGGAACCCCGCACTCAGTGGAAAGGTGGCCGGGTGGTGGATAATCGCCCCGAGTTCTGGGCCGATGCCATCAAGACCGTGATGGAGCGGGATGCATCCGGTAAATTCAAGCGGCCCCTGGACGGACACAACTATCTACATGCCATCGCCTACGAGCTGGCAGAACTCGGGTTTGAGGGACAGGTCAAAAAGAAGGAGGAGGCCCTACGCTATGCACCCACGGATGGCCGAACGGTTTGCAGCGAAGACGAGAAACGACGGATGGACGAACAGGCCCTGGAGGCCAACCGGCAGAGGATGGTGCAGAACATGACAAAAATTAAAGATAAATTTGCGAGGAAAGGATGAGCGAGAATATTTATCAGGAAGCCCTGGAAGCCTTTGGAGCCCAACACCAGCTAATGAAGGTCGCGGAAGAAGCGTCCGAGCTGGCCACTGCTGCACTGCATATGCTTGATGGCCGCGACGCCATGGCCGAACTGGCCGAAGAAGCGGCAGATATGGAAATCATACTGGCGCAGCTGCGGTTATTGATAGGCGACGAAATCGACAAACAGAAGACCCGGAAATTGAAACGATTGCGGGCCACGCTGAACGGCATGCCCATTATTAACAGATTGAAAGACAGACTTGCAGCCGTTTGATATTTGATACCCTGCCCCCACCCAGGGCGGGGAAATCAAGGATCAACCCCGTAGAGACAAGGCGTGCCTTGTCTCCTTAATAAAGGAGGAACCGATCAATGAACAACCGCAGGGCCAAATTGGCAAAAATCCATATTGCAAAAAAAGAATTGTCCTTCGGAGACGAGCAGTACCAGGCAATCCTGCTGGAACGGATGGGCGTGGAATCTGCTGGGGAACTGGACGACCGGGGACTGGATCAGCTGGTTGCCATCCTGACGGATATGGGATGGACACCCAAGCGCTCCAAGAAGACGGGCACCCTCCCGGCTGGCAAGGCTCAGCAGATAAAGCGGATCTGGGCACAGTGCTATTCACTCGGTCGCCCGGTGCCGGGATATGCTGACGGCATGGCCTCTCAGATGTTCAAGGTTGCCAAGGTGCAATGGCTGCACAACGACCAGCTGCGGTCTGTATCCGCGGCCCTGGCCTACCAGCAGCAGCGCGAAGGAGCGGCCACCCAATGAGTCTCCAGGCCGACATCGTTGACCGGTACGGATCGGTGTATAAATTCTGGAAGGCGCACAAGGATTGCCTGCCGTCCAAAGGCACCGTCTACCAGGTGGTTGCCGGAACGTATGCCGGTGATCTTGCCGGACAGGAACGGAGGATGTCCGCTTTGATGCACGGAGAGCAAGCCCCTCAGGAACTGGTGGACGGGATTTTTGGCATCATCAAAAAGGTGGCCTGCTCCCGCTGCCCGGACAAGGACAGCCCAGGGCCCAGATGTACGGGATGCCTGGAACTGTTCAGGGCACAGGCAAAGGCCGTTGTAGAATCGCACCTATTTACCCGGTAAATTACCACATGATCCCAGAAATCTATCAAGAGATTGAAGCCGTGACCGACCGAGAAACAGCCCGGAAGATTGCCGAACTGTTCCAGGGATGCCAGGTGTATTTCCCCATGTGGAATAAGATGGACAGCAGCAGGAAGCGGGATGCCGCCATTTACCGGGACCGAATGAGCGGCATGGGGGTCATGGAGCTGGCTTTGAAATATGGTCTTACTGAGCGGAGGATTCGAATGCTCGTGGACGAGAAGAGGCCGAAGCAGGGGCGGTTGCCGATTTAGGGCGGTTTTAGGTGTTAGGTTTTAGGATTTAGGGGTTGACATATTTCATAGGGAAGGGCTACGGGGTGAATTAGGTGCTCAAAACACCTTTTGCCGACAGCGGTCCCACTCCCGTAAGCAAGTGGTTTTTTTGTTCCCGAAAGGGACAATCGGTCTATTTGAAGGCCGGGAGTTGGGGTAATACAAGACCTGCATTCGTGCAGGGAATAACCCAGCCGTCTGTCGGCGGTTTTGAACTCCCGGCCTTTTTGCGTTGTGCGAGGGGCCTCAAAAAACCGACAGGAGGCAGTATGAACAAGGCAGAGAACCAGCTTAGATTGTTTGAGGAATCCCCTATCCAGTATATTGAGCGTGATGGCGATCCGTGGTTTTCGTCTGAAGAGATTGGGCGGCAGCTTGAATATTCGGAGCCTAGAAAGAGCATTAACCTTCTCTACCAAAAAAACGCGGACGAAATAAAGCAATATTCAACCGTCATTAAAACGATGACGGTTGACGGGAGATCACGGGAAATGCGGGTTTTCAGCGAGGAGGGCATCTATATTCTCACCATGCTTGCCCGTACTCCAAAGGCTAAGGAGTTCCGCTCCCGTGTTGCCCGTCTCCTGCGCGACATGCGGAAGCATCGTCTGGAGCTTGCCCGGCAGGCTGGCCAGATGGAGGCCCTTGGCGCAGTATCTCAGCTAACAGAAAGCCAGTACGGCATCCTGCCTCATGCTCTCCGTTATCGTGACATGGGCCTTAACTCCGTGGAAATCAGCAAGCTTCTTGGTTGCTCTAAAGACATTGTCCGCCGGGCACTTAGGCCGTTCAAGGGGGTTGCTGCATGAGCGTCCTCTGTGCACCAAACGATAACCCAAGGGACGTGCTGGACAAGGTGGGCAGCGTGATTGCCTTCCTGAATGGCATGTTGTCCAGCGTCCAACCTAATGAAGAACTGACCCTGTCTACCGATGCAGTCACCGGTCTGGCCTACATCTGCCAGGATATCCGGGATGCCGTTGCGCAGGCCGGTACTCGTTGCTAATTTGAATAGACCCGTTCTCGCGTGAGGACGGGTTTATTATTATTTTGCCTTGCAGTGACGTCTATCAAAGAATATGGATTGCTTCTAAAAAAAAGGAGGATGAAATGTTAAGAATGACAAGAAGTGTTGTGGTTTTAATATTTTCTATGGCTCTATGCTCGTGTGCCCCTTACAGTGTAAGCGTTAAAGACAATGTGACTTTTATTGACGGTGACGAAATATCAAAGATAACCGTTGACGACAATTTCAAGTATGCAGGAAAATTTAAAATCCCTGGTCAAAAAGGACAATCTTTTGTGTTTGCAAAGTCAGTGACGAATTCTATAGCAGTTGCCTATGTTTTTAATCCATACTGGTCAGCAAAACGTCCAGGGGCAGCATGTGCCAGAGATTGTTTTGTTGTGGACAATAAAGATTTTGAACTTAACGGTGAATCCTATGACTCAATGATATGCATTCACCGTCACGAGCGTCTTTCTTCTAAAATTTATACACTAGAGCGATCTATAAGAATAGAAACACGCGAAGGGTACAACCTGGCCCTGCTTTATTTACAAGAGTTTCCCGATGCAGATGTGCCATTTGGGAACTGGCATGATCAAGGTATTACCGAAAAGCAAAAGAAGATCATCGCTAAATTCGACAAAGACATTCAAAGATTCATATCTCTCACAGGAAAGCCTGAATAACTAATGCTTGCCTCTATCGTTAAAAGAAGGGCGACCCCACCACCGGGGCCGCCCTTCTTTTTTCTCATCTTTGCTGCAACTTTTTCCTGAATCCCTTCATTTCCCCCCTTCCTCCCTGGGCCATATCTATGGCCCCATGTTCAAGCCAAAATACTTCCAACTGTACGAGTTGGTTCCCCAAGTCGATTTTGAACGACACGGGAACCGGTTATGGTACGTGTTTGATGACCGCATCCTGCAGGCCGCCGATGTGCTGCGTGGCCTGTATGGCCCCATGGTGGTCAATGACTGGCACGATGGCGGGTCTAATCATTTTCGTGGGTTCCGTCCTGCCGGGTGCACTGTGGGGGCTACGTTTTCCCAGCACCGCTACGGTCGTGCGCTGGATCTTATTCCCCAGGAAACCACGGCTGAAAAGATCCGTGGTGACATCATCGCCGACCCAGAGATCGTGACGGACTGGATGGGT
>JBAYXX010000130.1:0-9193 GCA_041673345.1 Kiritimatiellia bacterium | reverse complement strand
AAGCGCCCTAAAGGTAGATTTAAGCGTTAAAAGGCCGCTGGCAGATATTTCCCCATTGGAAGATCCAGCCGACAAGAAAATTCCAGAAAAGCCGCGCCAGAAAAGGTCAACGTGTCTCAAGCGAAAAGACAAGTCTATCTACCGGCGCGCGTTCAGCGAGACACAACTCCTGGACTTGGTTGGCTTTAGCTTCAGCGATGGCGAAAGCTATCACGTCATAACCGGAGGCGACGTTGACAGCTTAAGTTTCCTTAAAGTTGTCCTCCGGCAGCAGGATCTGGATTACTGCCTGTTTTCTACATGGTGTATGGCCAGTGAGGACATATACCAAATTCAGGACTGGTTGAATGCTGGCAAAATAAAGAGGATGGACGCCTACGTAGGAGAGATATTCCCAAACAGCTACAACCAGGAATGGAGGCTTCTGGTTCCGATAATAAAGAAGTACGGGGCCGAGTTGCCGTTTTTCGTAACCACGCTAAGATATACGCTGGCTACGGGCCAAAGTTTGCATTCGGTATAGAGTCAAGCGCGAATATCAACACTAATCCGCGTACTGAGAACGGATGTATAACCATAGGCCGCGAAATATATGAGTTTTACAAAGAATACTTTGACGGGATTATCAGCTTTATTAAAGACGAAGACTTGCCGAAAGGAGATGAGCAGGATGCCAATGCCTAAAAAGCCAACAGTGCTTCATGTACTAAATGGAAATCCGTCTAAAATAAAGGACCTGGGCAAAAATGAGCCCAAGCCTGCACCTATTGCGCCAAAGTGCCCAGCGTTTTTATCTTCTGATGCTAAAAAGGAATGGAAACGCATTGCGCCACAGCTTGAAAAATTAGGGCTTCTATCGCAAATAGACATGACCGCGTTGGCGGGCTACTGTGAATCCTGGGCGCAGTGGAAAGAGGCCGTTGAGTTTTTGCATGAGTTTGGCACCACATACACGCTGTGGGAGCGAAACGATGACGGCAGTATCAAAATGGACGTACACGGAGCGCCCGTTATGCGCTATGTACAGCAGTTTCCACAGGTCAGCGTAGCAAACAAGGCGCTGGCCAATATTCGCGCCTTTTGCTCTGAGTTCGGCCTCACGCCATCAGCGAGAAGTAGAATAATCGTACCAGGTGTCAATAACGATAAAGACGACATGGAGAGCCTCTTGTCTGGGGTGAAGTAAAATGTACTTCGACCAGGCCAAGGCTGACCGGGCTGTAAACTTTATCAAGAACCTGTCCCACACGAAAGGCAAATGGAAGGGCGTAAAATTTACCATGCTGCCCTGGCAGACACAGGCGCTGGGCGACATATTCGGCACAATGCGGGACAGTGGATTCAGGCAATATAATACCGCGTACCTTGAAATATGCAAAAAACAGGGAAAATCGGAAGTAGGCGCTGGAGTCGGCCTTTATTGTCTTACGGCAGACGATGAATGGGGCGCTGAGGTTTATGGTTGCGCCTCCGACCGTCAGCAGGCATCTATTGTGTTTGATGTGGCGGTTGATATGGTCGATCAGAACCCGACACTGAGAAAACACATTAAGCCGGTGCTGTCTCAAAAGCGGCTTGTGTATTTACCAACCAGGTCGTTTTACCAGGTGTTGTCATCTGAGGCATACTCCAAACACGGCTTCAATGTGTCAGCTGTTATTTTTGATGAAATCCACAGCCAACCCGACAGGGGCCTATACGATGTTATGACAGAGGGCAGCGGCGATGCCAGAACCCAGCCGCTGTTTTTCTTTATTACCACCGCAGGAGACGATCCAGATCGCGAGAGCATAGGCTGGGAATTGCATCAAATGGCCATTGACATACTCACCGGTGCCAAGGTTGACCCGACCTTTTACGCCATGATTTACGGCATAGACCGCGATAATAAGCGGATATGGACCGGCCGCGAGTGCCAAACGGTAGAGGAAATAGACTGGGAGTCAGAGGAAGTATGGAAGTTGGTCAACCCCTCCCTTGACCATACCGTCCCGATGGAGAAGGTCAGGGATCAATATATCAGGGCCAAAGGAAACCCGTCCCGGGAGAAAAACTTCCGCTGGCTGAGGCTCAACTCCTGGGAGAAAATAAAAACTTCCAAGTGGCTGGGCCTGGATTTCTGGGACTTCTGTAAAAGCAAAATAGATTTAGAGAGACTAAGAGGCCGCCCATGTTATGGCGGCCTTGACTTATCCAGCAAGATTGACATGACATCCTTTGTCCTGCTGTTTCCTCCCGACGACATAAACAAAAAATGGATTGTGTTGCCCACGTATTGGATACCGGAAGACAGAGTACCTGAACGTGTGCAGACTGACCATGTGGCTTACGATAAATGGGCGGCGCAGGAGTATTTAAAAACCACTCCCGGCAACGTCATAGATTATGCCTTTATCGAGAAGGAGATTATCGACCTGCGGGATTTGTACGACATTAAGCAGGTAGGATATGACCCCTGGAACGCCATGCAGACAGCTATCAGGCTTGAGGATGCCGGAATAACCGTGGCTGAGGTGCGCCAGGGGTATAAGTCCATGTCTCCGGCCATGAAGGAAGTTGAACAGCTTGCCAGGGGGAGGAAGTTAGCCCACAGCGGACACCCGATATTAAGGTGGAATGTGGGCAATGTGGAGATAAAAACGGACGAAAACGAGAACATCAGGCCGGTAAAAGGCAAAAACATTGAGCGAATTGACGGTATAGTAGCCACAATCAACGCTATGGCTAGGGCCATGCTCAGCGAAGACAAAACATCAGTCTACGAAACCAGGGGGGTTATAGTCCTATAACTACCCCTTTTTAGCGGCAAAGGAGGCCAGAAACCTTGAAAATAAGACTTAATATCCCCCGAATCAAGATACCCCTCGACATAGACGACGCCTTTATCCTTGCTGGCACAGCCGCATTTACCTTCGGCCTCTGGGGATATGATTGGCGGGCGGCGCTAATGGCGCTGGGAATGTGGCTGATCTTTCTCGGCAGGCCGAAAAGAGGTGGTAGTTAATGGGCTTTTTTTCGCGTAAATTGGAGGCGCGGTCTTCCATGTCCAGTCCTCCCGAGTGGTTGATCAAGTGGTTTGGCGGCGGCAAGACCGCATCAGGCGCGACGGTCAGCAATTATACGGCACTGAACTACAATGCGCTCTGGGCCTGCGTCCGGGTAATATGTAAGCCGGTGGCAACTATGCCCCTGCACCTTTACGAGCGGCTTGACGGAGGCGGAAAGCAGAGGGCCACAGGCCACCCTAACTATAACCTGCTGCACAGCAGGCCCAACAGTGAGATGACGGCGCTTACCTTCAAGGACACCTTGACAGCGCACGTTCTCACCTGGGGAAATGGCTATGCTGAGATAGAGTTTAACAGGGCGGGGCGTCCAGTTGCGCTGTGGCCGCTGACACCAAACAGGGTAACGCCGGAAAGAAACCTGGTCACCAAGGAACTGGAATACAAGGTAAACCTGTTTGGCATAAACGGTCCCCAAAAAGACGATTATGTCACCCTGAAGCCGCAGCAGGTGTTCCATATCCCCGGACCTGGCTTTGACGGCATAAAGGGGTACTCGGTTTTGACGATGTTCCGGGAGTCAATCGGACTCGGGTTGTCCATGCAGGAGTACGCGGCGCGGTTTTTCGGCAACGGGGCGATGCCGGCTGGCGTTTTAGAACATCCTGGAGCGATAAAAGACCCCGGCAAGGACTACCTGCGCAACTCATGGAACGAGATGCACCAGGGTTTAAGCAAAACGCACAGGATCGCCATCCTCGAAGAAGGCATGAAGTATCACCAGATAGGCATATCGCCGGAAGACGCCCAAATGCTTGATTCGAGAAAGTTCGGGCAGCTTGAGATGGCGTCTATCTTCCAGATACCACCGCATAAAGTCACTCATATGGAGGATGCGACATTTTCCAACGTGGAGCAGGAAAATCAGTCGTTTTTGTCGGACACGCTTTTATACTGGCTTGTGCTTTGGGAGCAAACATATAACTGGAAACTGCTGACACCAGCGGAACAGAAGAAGTATTTTGCTGAGTTTTTAACGGCGCACATGCTGAGAGGGGATATTGCGTCACGCTACGCCGCTTACGCCATAGGCCGTCAATGGGGTTGGCTGTCCCCGGATGACGTGAGGGACATGGAGAATATGAACCCTCTGCCCGGCGACCAGGGGAAAATATATATTGTGCCGCTTAACATGGTCCCCGCTAATATGGTCGGACAAGAAACAGGCCAAGGGGAGCAGCCTGTAAAACCAGAATCAAGCAGATCATCCGCCAGATTCATGGAAATACGCGCCGATACCATAGCAAAGGGCCGCCGAACGCTGGCGAATGCCTTTAAGTCGGTGTTTAGAGACGCCGGAGCCCGCATTGTTAAGCGGGAGGTTAACGACCTACGGAGGGCCATAAAGGACCACCTGGGCAAGCGTGACGTCCAGGATTTCCAAAACTGGCTGACAAAATACTACGAAAAGCACCCGGAGTTCATCGAACGTCAAATGCTCCCGGTGCTTTTGTCTTACGCCGAAGCCGTACAAGGCAATGTAGCGGACGAAATTGGCATAGAGGCGGGCATGACCCCGGAGCTGGAGCGATATATCCGGGAGGATTACATGTCAGCCTTCTACTTGCGGTACATACTCAGCTCTCAGGGGCAGCTTGAGGCGCTGGTCCGGGATACGGTAGCGGCAGAGGAGGACCCGGTCCCAGTGTTAGAGCAGCGGTTGACCGAGTGGGATGAGAAAAGGCCGGATAAGATTTCGCTCAAAGAGGTAGTCAAGGCCGCCGGCGCGGTTTCGCTGTTTGTTTACGGGCGCAGCGGGTTTGTTAAAAAGCGATGGCATGCCCACGGTCAAAGTTGCCCATTTTGTCAGCAGTTAAACGGCAAAATAGTAGGCATTGAACAAGATTTTACCGGCGGCAACGGAGTTGAGGACAAGCAGGGGCAAAAACTTATACCTAAAGGTAGAATATTACATGCGCCTCTGCACTTAGGCTGTGACTGTGTTGTGTTGGCAGAAAGATAGGTAAATAGGAGGTGTAAAATGTGCTTAAAACACGAAAAAAGCCATTATTTCTGGAATTACGCTCAGATAAAGGCAAAATAGAGAATAGGCAAATAAAGGTATCAGAAATTCGCGTCGATCAGGGCGAAGAAGGACAGCCGCCTAAGTTGTCCGGATATTTCGTCAAATGGGACCAGGAAAGCGTTGACATGGGCTTTATAGAGGTGTTTCGTAGGGGGGCATTTACCGAATCCCTGAAAACCCAGGATGTTGTCATGCTCTGGTCCCACGATTCATCGAAACCACTCGCCAGAATGTCAAAAGGGACACTGACAGTGCGCGAAGACGATGCCGGCGCATATTTCGAGTGTACCCCACCCGATAATTCTTGGGGCAAGGACGCGGTCGAGTCTATCAAGCGCGGCGATGTCGAAGGCGTGTCCTTTGGTTTTGCCGCTACCGATGACACCTGGGGCACCAAAGATAATAAGAACTTTCGCGAGGTGCTAAAGGCCACGCTTTTTGAGGTGTCGCCAACACCATTCCCCGCGTATCCATCGACAACAGTCTCAGCCCGGTCCTTTGCGGAGTACGGGCTTGATTCTGAGGCATTGTGCGGCTTATTTATCCGGGCGCAGCGCGGCCTGTCACTAACCACGGCAGACCGCGATCTCATAACAGCGTCAGTCCAGGTACTGCAAAGCTATCTACCCCCACCGGACGGGTCGGAAGGTGAGGAGGGCGAAGAAAGGAGCGGGGCGGGGCGCCTTAAACTCCTGCGTAAACGCCTGGAGATAGCCGAAAAAGCAGTCTGACAACTAAAAAACAGCCATTGCCGCCTGAAGATAGGCGGTTTTTTAATGGCCAAATTTACGAGGAGGATGAAAAAATGCCAGATTTGAGAGAGAAAAAACAAAAAAGATTCGCCCTTGTGACTGAAGCAAGGGTGCTGCTTGACAAAGCAGAAGGCGAAAAGCGCGATCTTACGGCGGACGAGGAGCAGCAGTACGACAGGATCATGGCCGACGTTGACAAGATCGGCGGCGAAATCCAGCAGGTGGAACGCTCCCAGGAGCGCCGGGCCAGGGTAACGGCACTAGAAGCAGAAGGCCAGCAGTCCGAAGGACGCGCAGTACCGCCTGTAGTACCGGGCCAGTCCCAGGAGCAAACCACAGAGGCGCGTGTTAACCCCAGAGGAACAGAAGAATACCGGGCGGCCTTCAATCACTACCTGCGCGCCGGACTGCGTGCGGTAACTCCGGAAGAATACCGGGCACTCCAAGCCGACAGTGACGCGGCAGGCGGATTTGTCGTATCGTCCCAGCAGTTTTCCACCGGACTTATTAAGGCTGTTGACGACATGGTGTATGTCCGCCAACTGGCGACTGTTATCCGTGTCGACAAAGCGGAAAGTCTCGGCGTACCAGCGCTTGACAGCGACCCTGATGATGCTGAATGGACCGCTGAGATTAAAACCGGCAGTGAAGATTCCGCCATGGACTTCGCTAAGCGCGAACTGAGGCCTCACCCGCTGGCCAAAAGGATCAAGGTCAGCAATAAACTGATCAGAATCGCCTCGGTCAACATTGAATCCCTGGTACAAAGCCGCCTGGCGTATAAATTCGGCGTCACCCAAGAGAAAGCGTTCCTGGTCGGGGTTGGCGCAAACTGTCCGCTCGGTGTGTTCATAGCTTCTGACAGCGGCATACCCACCAGCCGGGATGTTAGCACGGGCAACACCGCAACTGAGATTAAGGGCGACGGGCTCATAAACGCCAAGTACACCCTGAAGCCTCAGTACAGGACTAAAGCCCGCTGGATGTTCCACCGCGACGGTATTAAGATGATCCGCAAGCTCAAAGACGGCAACGGGGACTATCTCTGGAAGGCTGGCCTGTCTGATAAGCCTGATACCATCCTGGAAATACCGTTCCTGGAATCTGAATACGTACCAAATACCTTCACGACCGGCCTGTATGGGGGTATCCTGGGCGACTTTAGCTTCTATTGGATCGCCGATGCGCTCGACATGCAAATCCAGGTCCTTGACCAGCTGTACGCTGAAACCAACCAGGTTGGATTCATTGGCCGCTGGGAGTCTGACGGTATGCCAACTCTGAGCGAGGCATTTGTACGGGTGAAGTTGGCTTAGTTGCCAGCTTCCCTTTTCCCTAAAACAAACAAGGAGGTAAAAACTAGATGAACCTTTCCGCAAATGTAAAAATAAGCACCGCTATTACGCCTACAGCCGGCGTTGCTGCTACCACTGACATTGAAGGAGCCATCCTGGACATGCAGGGATTCGAGGGAGTCTTAATGGTGGTTCGCTTTGGCGCTATAACCGATTCTGCCGTTACGTCTATCAAGGCCCAGCAGGGAGAGGTTGCCGCGATGACTGACGCCGCCGATCTTGAGGGGACATCCCAAACGGTTGCCGATGATGACGACGACCAGGTTTTTTACATCGACCTATACCGCCCGTTGGAGCGCTATGTCAGGCTATACGTTGACCGCGGCACACAAGACGCTGTTGTCGCCAGCGCCGAGTACATCCAGTATGGCGCCAAGAGCCTGCCTACCACTCACGGAACAGGAGTAAGCGGCGAAATTCACGTCAGCCCTGCTGAGGGCACAGCTTAAGTCACAACTAAGGCTGGCCGGTTAATCCCGGTCAGCCATTTTAACAAGGAGGTATAACACAAATGGGTATCCCGAATGGGTATAACTCAATTCCTGGCTTTATGTATCTGGAGCAAATAGCCGGCATGTTCAACATGGGCGGCAATATGTTTTTTGTTGACAGCGGCACAGGATCTGACACTGCCGATGGCCTGACCTGGGGCACCGCCCTTGCAACTATCGAAGCCGCCAAGGAGCTATGCACCGCCAATAATGGCGACGTTATCTTTGCTGCACCTGGCCACGTCGAAGCTATTACCGCAGCCGGCGGCCTTGACCTGGACGTTGCAGGCATAACCGTAATTTTCCTGGGCAACGGCTCCAACCGCGCTACCATCCAATTCGGCACCGTAGTAGGGGCAGACATGGACATCGACGCGGCCAACATCACCCTGGTTAATCCACGCTTTGTGGCTGCTCTCGACGCCCTGACCGGCCCGATTGACGTAAACGCGGCCAACTTCATGATCAAAAACGGTGAGTATTATGACGCGGCAGCCATGGCGACCACTGACTGCATTGTCACTGCCGCCGGCGCGACCGGCCTTAAAATCCATGGCTGGAAGTATTTTGAAAGCACCACCGGCACCCAGAAGCAATCTAATATCCAGCTAAACGGCGTTGATGATGCTGAGTTGGTTGACATCGACGTAAGAGGTGACTTCGCCACCGGCAATATTGAGAACGTGACCGACGAAGTGCTTAATATCCGGCTCAAAAACCTCACCCTGGACAACCTGAACGCATCCCCGACCCCCGGCATGGTAATTGATGCTAACGCCACCGGCGTGGCCGAGAATGTCAAGATCAGGGTAGCCTCCGGCACAACCTACGTTTCCAATGTTGGCAAGATAAACTGGGGCGCGGATTGCGAAGGGTTCTCGACTGACGGCTATTCCGGCGAGCCGATTGGAACCGCTGTCGGAACCGGTGTAGAGGGCAAGATCGATGCCCTGACTGCTGCAATAGGCACGCCTGCCGCCGATGTTTCTGCCGACATTGCGGCTATAAAGCTGCAGACCGACGAGCTTGGCTCTGCAGTAGGCGCAAGCCTGGCGGCTGACATAGCGGCAATTAAAGCTCAGACCGATGAACTTGGGGCAGCAGTGGGTGCTGACCTTTCTGCAGATATTGCGGCTATCAAAACCGAAGTAGATAAGACAGACATCAAAACCACCTCCATCGCAGACGCGACCACCATCCCGAACAACGCACAGGAGGCGGCTGGCCTTTTGGCGACCGCTACCGGGGGCGCGGTGCTGATTGAGGAAATCATCTGGCAGCGCGGGGCGGATAACCTTGTTGGCCCGACTAACTACGGGTTTTCCACCGACAACACCAATGGCCTGACCGGCGCGGCTGCACCAAATGGCGTGGCCGTGCTGGCTAAGTTTAACGCAAACTTGACTGGTATCCTGAGTATTGATGGGACAACCAAGCAAATTCCCTTTGTCCTGGAGAGCGGCAAAAAGCTCTACATCCACGGCGACGACGCGGCGACTTCAGC
>JBAYXX010000129.1:0-9241 GCA_041673345.1 Kiritimatiellia bacterium | reverse complement strand
AACACCCCAGATTCCCCGGCAAAAACGCCGGAAGGTTACACAACCCAGGGTGGCAACTTTTGGACGCTGATCACCCCAGAAATCTGGAAAGTTTTGCACGCTGTTTTACAAACTTGCGCCCAACATCCTGAGCGGAGGGGCGAGCGCTGCATCAAAAGCTTTGCTTCAGGCAAGGCCAACCCCGATTGTATTGACAACGGCTACACGCGCCACTAGCATCCGTATATCTGTTGTGCTTACACAAGGAGTCTCGCCATGCGTGCCGCCGCCATCAATCTACGCGCCCTGCCGGAGCAGCGTGACCTCATCGATCACGCCGCCAATCTGCTAGGCAAAAATCGTTCGGACTTCATGCTGGAGGCTGCTTGCGAGCGCGCCCAGTCCGTTGTACTCGATCAGGTTCACTTCTCTCTGGATACCGACAAATTTCAGCAATTTGTTGAACTGCTGGATGCGCCACCCAAGCCCAACGCCGGGCTGGATCGCCTGCTTGCACTGAAACCTGTTTGGAACAAAGCATGAGCTTTGATCTGGTCGCGCCACAGCCATTGACGCTCGATCATCGCTGCGCCGATTTTTCCTGCGGCGAACCGCTACTGGATGAATGGCTCAAACGTCGTGCGATGGCCAATCAGCTCAGCGGAGCCAGTCGCACGTTTGTCGTAGCGGATAGTGCACGCCGCGTTTACGGTTACTACGCAATGGCAGCCGGTGCCGCGTCCCATCAGCTCGCAACAGGCGGTGTGCGTAGAAACATGCCCGATCCAGTGCCCGTCATGGTCTTGGCCAGACTTGCGGTCGACAGCCAAGCCCAAGGCATCAAGCTGGGTGGATCGCTACTGCAAGATGCCGTCAACCGCGCGGTGAACGTTGCGCAGAACACCGGCGTTCGCGCCTTGCTCGTGCATGCCCTGCACGAGCGCGCCAAGCTGTTTTACGAGCATTACGGCTTGCAGGCGGCGACGGCAGATCCGTTGGTGCTGATGCTGCGCTTGAGGCATGCCAGTCCGTAATACCCGCGTCCAACATCGTTCCCTGGGCAATCGCATGAGTCTTATGGCATCAGTGCATATCGCCATCATCACATGAAATGCTCTATCGCACGCTGTCGAGTCGGGGCAATCCAACCATCCGGACTCTTAACGCGGTTCTCAAGGCGACGGACTTGAAGTTCGGTTTTTCAGCGAACGCGTGTTAAAGGAAATGGACTTCATTGCGACTGAGGTGCATGAGCTCCACGCAACAAGCCCTCGGTGCTCAGATCTTCGTCAATATCGGGCCAATGGATGCCATAGCCACCACCGGCCAGCTGCCAATGGCTGCGCTGCTGGGGCGTGGCATTGGCCAATCTGGGGTACCACGCCAGCGGCACGGCAATCGTGCGCCCGTCCATTAAATCGACCACCAAGCGCGCATCATCCAAGACAACGTTCATTGCACGCACGTCGGTTTCAGGTACCAAAGAATGCATTCCATGCTTCCTTTAATGAAGATTGGTGACTTCTCACCATCTGTTGAATTTTGCCTAAATCTTGGGCAGAGAAACCTATGCTGCGTGCCACAGTGGCGTCATGCAGCCACTCTTTGGCGGTGGCCACGTCTTTGTCGATATGCACATGGGGCGGCTCGTTAGGCTCGTGGCTATAGAAATAGAACCGAAATCCACCCACTCTCAAAATTGTCGGCATATGTGAGATTTCCTCGGTTTTTCGTCTGCCAAAGGGTGAGATTCATGCTGCCAGTTTTTCCTGATTCTGCCTGTTGAGCCAATTCGCCAGAAACTGCGTTCGCGCCCTCAAACATCCATGAGCACCAGATCGATATCCGCCACAAGCAAACCGACAACCAACCCAGCGCGGCGGATTCAAAACCGCCGGAGGATTCGTGCGACTCGGGCATCACGAACGCCTGAGGTCGCGGTAGAAGTTCTCGTGGGGGCCGACCGCTTCCAGATAGACCAGTCGCACCGCGTCATCAACGGTGTAGCCCAGCAGGTAGAGCTGACCTTGGCTGCGGAATTTGTAGACCAGCAACTGCGCCAGATCGCCTTTCTTGCGCTCGCCCACCGTCGGGTCAGCCGCCACGACTTCGGTGGCGGCATCGACGTCTGCCGCCACGTTGTCGTGCAACTTCTTGTAGGCCCGGGCAAAGCGCCGAGTTTGCTGCAGGCCGTAGCTCATGCGCGGCCGGGCTTTTGTATGGAGCGCGGCACGAAGGGTGTGGCTTCACTGCGCGGCTCGGCCAGCGAGGCCAGCGATTCGGCAACGAAGCTCACCGGCAGGTCTGGATTGTCCAGGGCGGCGCGGCCAACCTTGGCCCAGTACTCGATCTGCCCGGCGATGGTGCGGTGTTCACTCACGGCTTCGGAGCGCGCCTGATCGTACAGGGTCTGGTCGATGCGAATGGATGTCGATGTGCTCATAGCGGCCTCCAGGGCGGGCAAAACCTAAGCTGAGATCAATCTACCACAAATGTGGCAAACCCTCCAGAAAGCCTACTCATGCCGCTTTCCGGTAATTGAACTTCTCTCGGGTTTTCGTCTGCTGACGGGTGGCTTTCATGCTACCGGGACCTCTACAGGCCGGTTGACACGGGGGATTCTCATACTGCTTACCACCTGCCAAACAACATAAAAACCCCGCTTTAGCAGCATGACATGTCCCTGGCGGTTATCATCGCCATACTACGACACAGCTTTCCCGTAACCATGCCCGCACAAACACCTGCAACACTTACCCAATTGCAACAACGGATCAGTCAAAAACAGGCCACCATCGGCATCTACGGCCTCGGTTATGTCGGGCTTCCACTGGCACTCCGCTTTTCGGAAGTCGGCCTGAAGGTGCTCGGTTTTGACATTGACCCAGACAAGGTGGCCACACTTAACGCCGGCAGCAGTTATATCGAACGCATCACATCTGATCTGATTTCCCAAGCGCGAGCCAAAGGTTTTGAGGCGACCACGGACTTTGCTCGCACGGCAGAAGTTGATGCACTCATCCTATGCGTCCCTACTCCACTGAACGCACATCGTGAGCCAGATCTGAGTTTCATCATCGCCACCATCGAAACTGCCCTGCCGCACATGCGTCCTGGCCAGCTTGTCAGCCTGGAAAGTACCACCTGGCCCGGCACCACCGACGAAATCCTGGCTCCCCGTCTGGCAGGCTACAACCTGATTCCCGGTGACAACTGTGCCCTGGTGTTTTCGCCAGAGCGTGAAGACCCGGGCAACCCACACTACGGCACACACAACATCCCAAAGGTGATCGGTGGCACGACCCCCACCTGTCTGGACCTAGGGCTGGCGCTGTACCAGCATGCCATCGCGCACATGGTGCCGGTCAGTTCCACCCGCGCTGCCGAAATGACCAAGCTGCTGGAAAACATCCACCGCAGCGTCAACATCGGTCTGGTCAACGAAATGAAGATCGTTGCCGACAAAATGGGCATCAATATCCACGAAGTCATCGATGCTGCCGCCACCAAACCCTTCGGCTTCGTGCCCTATAGACCAGGCCCCGGCCTGGGCGGGCATTGCATTCCCATCGACCCCTTCTATCTCACCTGGAAGGCCCGTGAGTACGGCATCAACACCCGTTTTATCGAGCTTGCAGGCGAAATCAACCACTTCATGCCACACTGGGTCGTAGGCAAAATCGTTGATGCACTCAATGGCTGGGGGCTCGCACTCAAGGGCAGCCGTATCCTGGTCCTAGGCCTAGCCTACAAAAAGAACATCGACGACACGCGCGAATCACCCGCCGTAGAAATCATGGATCTGCTGCAAGCCAAAGGGGCGCATATCGACTACAGCGATCCGCACGTACCGTCTTTCCCGCGCAAGCGTGACTACCACTTTGACCTGCATTCTGTTCCCCTCAGCCCCGATACCATCGCCAGCTATGACTGCCTAGTACTGGCCACTGACCATGACGGTTTCGATTACCAGCAACTGGTGCAGCATGCGCGGCTAATTGTAGATACGCGTGGACGGCTGAGGGGTGGGCAGGGCAATGTGGTAGCGGCGTAAATCATTACAGCGGTAGCCACCATACACCCTGAAGAACTACAGCACATCCTGGCCAGCGGAGCTCAAGCGGAGTACAAATCTTGCCCAGAGTAAATTCTATTTACCGCAACGTCGTAGCTCCCGTCCCTCGCTACCTCATGCGCCTAAACTGCATTGAGGCACTGCTACAGGCGCATGTGCACGATATAAATGATTTTCTTGAAATTGGGCCAGGGATGGGAGATGTGTCGGCTTACTTGCTAAAAAAACACCCAAAAGCCAAAGCTCAGTTGCTGGAGTTTTCCGAACGGGCAGCGATGCAGCTTCAACAGCGTTTCAGAGATGAATCACGCGCAAGCGTGCAAACGCACGACCTGCTACAGGACACCCGTGCAGCGAGTTTTGACCTGATCCTGGCGTTCGAGGTCCTGGAGCATATCGAGCATGACCTGCTGGCACTTGAACGCATCCATCGGTCACTACGCCCCGGGGGCTTCTTTCTTTTGTCTGTGCCCGCCTTTATGAATAAATGGGAAGCAGGTGATGATTGGGCTGGTCACTTCCGGCGCTATGAAAAAGATGAATTGCGGACAAAGCTTCACGGCTGTGGCTTTGAAATATGCGCCCTATGGAGCTACGGCTTTCCCATCACCGCTATGCTGTATCCGCTGCGACAGGTTTATTACCGCCGCCAGTTGAAACACGCCCAACCCCAGGACAAAACCGAAGCCAGCAAACAAAGTGGCATCACGCGCCCTTTGCATGCGCCAGCCTGGAGCCCCTGGCTGGCGCATGCCATGCAGCCCTTGTTCCTGCTGCAGCACCTCGCCAGAAATTCCAGTCTTGGGGATGGCTGGATTGTCATGGCGCAGAAACCTCATATAGCTTGCCCCTGAACCTGCCATGCGTATCTGCTACGTCCTCTCTTATCGCGCGCCTGGCTATATCCGCACGCGCAGCCTGCTGGCTGCGCTTGATAGTCTGCCCAACATTGAATGTCATCGCGCCATCAACACCCGGACAGGTCTGAGCCGCTACCGTGACACCCTGGCGCAGGTCGCCCGCATCGAGCATCAATACCGACCTGATCTCTACATTCTCGGTTTCAGGGGCCATGAACTGTACTGGCCCCTGCGCCGCCTGATAGGCAAACGCCCACTCATTCTTGACGCCATGATGTCGCCCTCGCTGGCACTCGCGGAAGAAAACCAGTATGGCCTGGCGGGCAGGCTGCTCTCGCGCCTGATAACACCGATTGAAAAAAGCATCCTGCACGATGCTGATTTCATCCTGACCGATACCACCGCTCATGTAGAAGCCTTCTGCCAACGTTACCAGCTAAACCAGGCACAACTAGCCGCGCTGCCTGTTGGCGCCGTCGAAACAGCCCCAAGCGCCCGGAGCCCGGGCCAGTCGCCGCGCTTGCGCGTACTGTTCTATGGCTCCTTTCTGCCCCTGCACGGCCCCGATGTGATCCTGCAAGCCTGCCGTGCGCTGGATGATCTACCGCTTGATCTGGATTTCATCGGCACCAACGCCCACATAGAGCGCCGCCTGCAAGAAATCTGCAAACCTGGCGCCCCCCTGCGCTATCAGGCGCGGCGCTGGGTTCCTTTTGAAGATTTACTGCAACGCGAATTGCCTACGGCAGACCTCTGCCTGGGCGGCCCCTTTGGCAATACCCCACAAGCGCAGCGCGTCATCACCGGCAAAACTTCGCAAGCTCTGGCGCAGGCGGTGCCCACCGTAGTAGGGGAAACCACCGTAAGCCAAGGCTTCGTACACCAGCAAAACTGCCTGCGGGTCCCCCAGGCAGACCCGCAAGCACTCGCCATCTCACTACGCTGGGCCTATGAAAACCGCGCACAACTCGGTCGCATCGGGCAGCAAGGGCAAAAGCTTTATCAAACGCAACTTTCGCTGACGGTCCTCGCACAACGCCTGGCTGGCATCCTGCAAGACTTTCAAACCTGATGTGATTTATTACGTCGTATTGGTTTCGCGACCACAATCAGGTTGAGCGAATTATCTACTTCAGGTTCCAGAATTATTGATTCAATTCCGAATTCTGGATCAAAATTTGTTTTTGCCTCATGATGTTGCGGCTTGATACGATGAATAAGATTGAGACCGAACTGCCTCCATTTTTCTGGAGAGCCAGGAAAAGTAAAAGGAAATGTCAGCCACTTTAATAACACATACCGATTTATTTCCACTGCTGCAACATGAGGCAAGGCCCCCATCTTTAACAACAAATTTATATCAAAGCACTTGCCAACCAATTGCACTATTTGATTTTTGCTATATTCGCGTAGATGCCAGCGATTCCAAGGGCGCTGCCCAGGAAAAAGCCTTTTCTTTCTGTCAGGTGTAATGACGATAAGAATTCCATCGTCCTTAAGAACTCGCTCAGCTTCAGCCATATAATTGGCATCATTCTCGACATGCTCAATCACTTGAAACGACAAGACAACATCGAAGCTATTGTCTGAGAATGGCAGCCTTTCTTCTGGCTGGATGCGAAGAAAGTGCAGATTTTCTCTGGCGTATTTTTTACGCGCATATTCAACTGCCTCCATGGACACATCAACAGCATGGACTTCTTTTGCACACTTAGCGATCGCCTCTGCTCCATAACCGCTACCACAACCAAAATCGAGAACTTTCTGTCCTTGGCAATATTTTTCAGCAAAGCGGTAACTAGCTGCATGCATAAGGTATATTACATACCGACCCAACGATGAACGGTATTGTGCTTCTATTAACCGTTCGCCAGTCACATCAATACCATCATTCATTTTTCAATCCCAAAAGGGTTCAAGCGAATATAGATTGCAGAAATAACAAAAACGAGGCCGTCACCTGCGATTGTCGCAATGCGCATGGCGGCAACCATTAGAAGCACAATATCGGCGGCCGCCAAGCCAGACAGAAACAGAACCATAATCCCTTCACGCACCCCAATTCCTGCTGGCGCGCCTGGTGTTATAAAGCCGAGAAGCCAAGAAAGTGCGAATACAGCAGTTAAATAAAAGAAGTCGATTTTCACATTGTCGTTAACGACCAAGGAGATCAGCCAAAGTCCAAACCCTATTAGTACAAAATTTATACAATAGCCGATGAAAGCAAGGCCGATATGATTAAATCCTGGCATAATCAATTCAGATTTGATCCACTTGGCGAAAAATGATCGGCACCGAACCAGATTTTTTACCTTAATAAAAATCCACGGCAGAGCAAGTACACAAACTGCCAAGATTATAGCCACCACAACAAGAATGGCTCTATATTCAAATATTATGCTGGATATAGAAAAAGGAGAGAACAGGGAGAATAAAACACCGATAAACAAGCCCGCCAATATTGCAAGAGCCGTTTCAATCAAAACGGATCCTGTATAAGCCCCCACTGACATTCCCTTGGCTAATGATAAAGCTGTTCTCCCTACATGCTGCCCAATGTTTCCAGGCACATACTTTGCCAGTTGAGTAATTCCCATGATGGCGGACAACGTACTCGGTTTCCATGTGACTCCCATTCCACGCAAAAGTATGTGCCAAGCCCAGCCAGATACGGGAATGCACATAGCGTAAAGAAAGGCAGCTACTACCATGGCAATAACAAGGTCCACCGTCAAGACAATATTCGCACCATACTGCCGTAGTGCACCAATAGTGAAATAAACAAAATAAGAAGCTAGCGCGACAGAAAGTAAAATTCCTGTCCAGTATAAATATTTTTTCATCACCGCCAAGTTGGCTTCATTTGAACGCCAACGGTTGTCCGTTGCATTGGATAATTGGACTATTGATGTCAACCCAGTTGATCCAGTTGGTTGGATCAAATATTACGATATTGTTATACCTTTCAGTGCGACCACCTCTAATGCCTGGTGTCAATATACCATCGAATCCTGCATTCAATGCTATCTCTGCCAAAACCTGGCTTTTCCAGTATTTCTGTGAATCTTTATCTAGCTCGCTATTATCAAAAGCCATTAAAACCAGATCGTCTACTTCAGTAGTGACATCTGCTATTTTCAAACAGCTATTTTTGATGATGTACTTTTGAATAAATAGAATTTGACTCGGTTTTTCTCTCGTTTTCAGTTCATTTTTTACGCCAAATAGGGTGCTGGAAAGGTATAGCGCTGGCTGCATAGCATTGCTGTATCTATTAGTCCTAGCATCGTCCTTAAGGGGTGGCCCCATGTCTTGCCAAGATATGCCTTTAGCGTACTTATGGGGTCCGTACCAGATACCCCGGTAGCATTCAATTTCATTTTCAACCAACCCGCATTTTCTTATTTTTTCCAAAAAAGAATCAGCGCAACAATGGTTTTTGAATGAATTTTCGTCCACACAATCAAACCATTTGTTAATATTTTCTTCGCTTTGCTTCTGATAGGGCGTAAATATACTTATCTTGCGACCCGTTGCAGCACGGTCTATTCTGCAAAATTCCTCGTCTGAAACATTTATTGTTTCCGTCACCGAGTCCATAAAATGCGCCATAGGCGTTTTGTTTTTATGGGTTTTAAATTTTCTTGACAAAATACCCCCCCGTTTTGGGTGCCCCCCGGAACTCAATCAAGCCTTGCTCGCGCAGTGTTTTTAGCCAGCGTTCTATATTCTTGATTGAGGTATCCAGTGCTTCAGAAAAGTAAGGAGCGCGTTGGCCTGGGATCGTTTGAATCAGGTTGAGTAGCCGTTTCACACCGCCATTTACACCCTCAGATACACCCTCAGATACACCCTCACTGCCATCGCCAATCAGCCCCGCATCGTCCTCAGCAAATGGAAACGTCACCCACAGCCCTCCGGGCTCCACTTGCCATCGCGGCACCGGGTAATTGTCTTGCTGGCAGGCTTCGATGATGCGCTCGATGCCGCGTCCCCAGGCTTCGATCAAACCGGCGCGGAAAAAGCTGTTGGCAATGTCAGGGTTAAACGGCCGCGAGGCGTGTTTGGCCATGAGCTTGTCCAGCGTCCAGTTGTCCGGTAGCTGGCCGGGGTTCCAGATCATCAGTTTGTCTGGATAAACGCTAATTTGTATAGCAACAGCGCTGGCGTAATCCTTGTGCACCACGGCATTCAGAATGGCTTCACGCAGGGCGGTCATGGGCAGCGGAAAGCGTTCCTTACGGTACAGCCCCTCGTAGCTGATCCGGGCTTTGAGGTATTTGAGTTTGAGTACCTCGGTCGCCGTTTCCACCTGGGTAAACAGATT
>JBAYXX010000128.1:0-9249 GCA_041673345.1 Kiritimatiellia bacterium | reverse complement strand
CTCTGGCTCTGAAGCGCATGACTCCCACACCACTCCTGTGAAGGCCTACGGTCCCACGCTGGTGCCGAATACATGGACGCATATTGTAGCCCGCATGGATGGGGCCGCTGGGAGATTTGAAATTATGGTTAATGGTGATATCGCTCAAACGGTTCCCACGCAAAAAATTCCCGTTACAGGATTGATAGGTATCGAACCGGGAGCAGACGGCAGCCCCGCTGTTTATTATGACTACGCTGGAGCGATCGTGGTGGGCGCCTCTGACTTGACACCGGATACATCCGTGCTGAAGCAGAACTGGGTGGGTGGTTACGATCTCTTTTATCAGGGTTTTGTGGATGAGGTTCGAATCTGGGACGGTGCCCGCGCTGACAGCGAGATCATAGCTGATATGCGTGTGCGTTACACACGCCGCCATCTGGAAGAGAATCGCATTAAGGTGGGCACTGAAATGGCCAGAGGGGGGTCACGTGCGATCAATGCTCCCACGCCGCTCTCGCCTGAGCTGCTCTATCACTACACCTTTGATAACATCTTTGGTGGTGATGACCCAGCCACGATCGCCACCTCGCCGCGCGGGTTTAACGACCCCGCCGTTACGGTCAACCGGATTGCCGCAGTTGACGCAGATGCGCTCGGCTTTGGACAGTCACTCGTCACAAGCACGGTCTATACCGACTATCAGTATCTATCGCTGATCGAAAACGGTGTGGCGCATCTACCGCTTTTCGGAGGGATTGTGAACATGGATGGGATCCTACAGGCTAAGCTGAGCGACACTGTCGCGGATTCCGTGTATTGGTCAGAGACCGCCACAGGCGGAGTGCCTGCCAGAAACATGTTCCCCAACAAGAACGACCCTTATGGAATCAGTTGGGTGATCGATGACGACTCAGTTGATTATCCGCTGGATGCTGGAATCAGTTATGGCAGTGATCTATTGCCGCTCGGTGACGCGTTTGCCAAAACCGTGGCTGATATGTGGGATGGGCACGGCCCCAGCGCTCCGTGGAGTGAGACCGGCATTGACAGCAATTCAGACGGTCTGCCAGATTGGTGGGTGGGTCCTGCTGGTGTAGTTGGCGGGTGGGATGATCTCTACTGGGACAACAGCGGTCGTACCAATGGCGAGATGTATCAGCGTGCTATCGCGCATGGCGCCACGCCTGGAAACCCGACTGGTGTTGGCGGCTTGGTCCAGACCGCCGACCAGGATGGCGATGGCCTGCCGGACTGGTGGGAGGATATCTACTCGTTGGATAAACGCAGCGCAGTCGGCTTGGACGGAGCGAGTGGCGATCCGGATCGCGATGGTCTCTCCAACTTGGCTGAGTATCTGATCTCCGAGGTTTACAAGTTCCGGCATCTGAGCCCCCGCCTGTTTAAAACAGCACCGGGTCAAAAATTCTCGGATTACTTCATGAAACAGGGCTCCATGACCTTTGGCGCTATGTTCACAGACCATGACTTCATTGAAGACTACTGGGAAGATCTCTACGATCCGCGCTACGTCAACAGCTTTGTGTACGATGCGCATGAGGATAATGATGAGGATGGCTGGTCAAACTGGGCCGAGGCTCGCTACGCCAGTGCATACCGCAACATTCACCCCGATTCTATTATCACTCTGTTGCCGGCGATGGCATCTATCAGCGAGTATCCGATACCGGTGATTGAGACAACGCTGAGGTACGACGGATTCAAGGCTGGTGGAAATCTGGTGATCAACGCCTACACCAAGCCCGAGATGGATGGTTTGCCTGATGCGACCTACACCTATGTCTACGCTGCCGAAGGCGAAGCACAGAGCACAGACAGCCACGCGCTGGGCGCATGGCATCCCAAACGCTATGTCGTGAGCTTGAGCCCGGGTGCAATTGGCCCTGGAACAGTTCGGATGACCTTCACCGACATATGGAATGAAAAGACCGTCGACACCGGCATCGATATGGACGGCAAAGTCTATGCCACGTTCATTGGAAATTACAGGATGCAAGTCGGCACCATTAATTACGTTACTGGTGAACTGGACATAGATCTCGCCGGTTATGCCAACACCCATATTCCGCTTGAGGGATATGATGAAGCACTGCCGTTTGCTGAACAGGACCGCGACAACTATGTGTTGCCCGAGGCCAGCAGCGTGAATGTGACCTACTCGGTTAACCTCAGCAGTACTTGGCCCAAAAAACTCTATCTAGGTAAGGCCACCCAAGGCTATATCAAAGAGGGGCTGAACTACTTCTTTGCTTTCATCGACCTTGATGGCAACGGCACCTGGAATGCCAATGAGCCTTGCGGCTTACCGGAGCAGTTCGCCACAGATATTGGCTGGGACCGCAATCAGATGGCGATTGAGCTGACAGATTACCGCCCAGGCTATCTGCGTCTAGACCTGACAACGGGTCTGCGCCCCGAGGATGTTCTCTTCGGCCAGGCTGGCGGCGATGGCGGCGGCGGCGATGGTGGCGTGAGTACGATGCAGCGTGTTCAGGTTCAACGCAAACGAACAGGCAGCACCTCTGCCAGCAAGGTGGTGTTGAATCGCGTGGTCACAGCTGGTCGCACCTACATCCATGAGGGCGATCTGCTGGCGCGGGGTGACCTGGCGCTGGACTGGGATATGAGAAACTCCGGTGTCGCACCAACCGCACAGACCACCGTCTATGAGGTCTATGCGGGCGGCAGTTCAAACTCCATCGACGGTGCGGTTCTGATCCAGACCTTTACCAACGCCTTTGATATGTCGCAGGCGAAGGCTGTGAGCACAAAGCCGATTCATGGCGGTTATGTTTACACCTCACGCCCGATCTTCCGTTGGACCATGCCGGATAAATATCCCGCATTCGCGCTTGAGATCAGGAAAGGTTCATTCAATGGGCCGCGCATTTACTCAAGCGGCTCAATGAAAGCTCCGTCGCGCGATGTGAACACTGGAGAGTATATCTGGGAAGCACCGATCCATGCCGGCAATCAGCTGCCGCTTGGCCACTTCGCAGTCAACGCCATCTACGCGTGGCGCGTGATCCCGCTGGATGCCAAGTTCACAGCGATTGATGCCGCGGCACCCGGTTGGTCTGAGTGGAAAATGTTCCGACTGGATGTCAATTCTCCGATGCAGTCGTCGGGCTACGGCATGATTGAGGCAACGGTCAAGTACTTCGGCCCTGTCACTGGAGCCTACTTAGCGCGCGTAAAGGTTGCCGCCTACACCACTCGGGACTTCACCGGCGTGCCGGTGGCTCAATACAACGTGCCCGTGACTACTCCTGCGGAAGTCGCCACGTTGACTGATCAGACTACGGCCAATATCAACGCTGTTCTTCGTGGTTTGACACCGAGCAAGTTTGTCGGCAAATACTATGTAATGGCTTACATTGACTCAAACGACAACAATCAGCGCGATGCCTGGGAGTCATGGGGCTATGCCAACTACTATGGCAAAAATGTACTGCTTGACACTGAATCGATGCACAGCGGCTCTATCTTCCGCGATCTCTTTGGAGGTGCTATTGCCCCGTATACGGCAATGCCTTGTACCGTGGATATGAACACTCAAACACCCAGGGTGACTGTGTTCATTGAAGATACGGACATAGACCAGGATTGGTTCCCGGATGCTTGGGAGTATGATACCGCTCTGGGAGCTGACAGCTTCCTCCACGATATCGGGCCTTCCGCCACTTGGCCGGAAAACATGGGCAATACAGAGGTCAATCCCACCTTGACCCGCGGCGGATGGCCCGCAGGAACCATCACCCTGTTGACCTTTGGCAGCACCGACTCGGATGGCGATGGTATCGACGACTTCAAAGAGATGATCCTTGGAACCGATCCCTTTATCCCCAACCCGCCGGAGGTGGTTGAAAACCTGCGCCTGGGTCTGGGGGCCGATGATAAGCTGACAATTGATTTGACCAAGCTCACGCTGGGCCAAAGCGTTTTAACGCTGGACTGGAACCTCAAGGTTGAGCGCAAAGACTCCAACATCAGCCCGGCAATGCTGAATCTGATGTCAGCCTCGCCTGATGGCGAAGTCGGCTACGTTGTTGAGTACACGCACTCGCTGACCAATCCGGAGTGGATACGGGTTAAGTCCGACAAGGTTAAGCTGGAAGACAGCCGGACTCTGGTAGACGACATTACGGACTCCGCGGTAATCCAGGAGGCTCAAGGGTTCTTCCGGGTCAGAGTGGTAAATCAATAGATTCTTAACCGGTTGCGGGCCAAGCCCGCAACCGGAAGGTTTCAGGGTTCAATGCGTAGGTTTGCAATTGCAGCGTATAATATTGAGTACTCTATGATATACCGCATCATAACTAAAGTTGAGAGAATCATGAAGTTATTAAGAGCAAGCGCAGTAGCAGTTATGATGCTGGCAGCCGTTTTTGTTCAGACGGCTGTTGCCGCTCCATTTGCTAAAATCGTCGAGTTCACTCAGCCCAATGGCGAGCTGGTTCAGCTTTGGGGCGAGGGCGATGAATTTTACGCGGTCTTCGAAACCCTCGATGGATACACCGTCCTCTTTGATGACGCGACCTTGGCCTATGTCTATGCGGATCTCAATGCGGATGGTAGCGCGTTGGTCTCCACCGGTGTTCTGGTTGGTCAGAACCGCCCGGCTGGTCTACCCCAGCACTTGCGCATCAACCCTGAGGAGGCCCAGCGCCAGGCCCGCGCCAGGCAGGAGATCTGGGAGCGGCAGACCGGCATACGCGAGCGTTGGCGAGCCCTCAAACGCCAGCGACATAACTACGAGCGCGCGCTTGCGGCCGGCCCCACTCTGATGGCACCGCCTGCTACAACCGGCGCGATCATCGGCATTACGCTGTTAATCGATTTCGACGATGATCCGCAGGCTGTCACGCGCGAAGAGATAAATGAATATTGCAACGCAGTCGGCTATACTGGCTACGGCAATAATGGCTCGGTGCGCGACTATTACCTCGATGTCTCGGCTGGCAACCTGGATTACAGTAATGTGATCACCGCCTATGTCAGGATTCCAAACACCCTCCACAGGAAAGCTTATTATCTGGATCCTACACGTGATGCAGGCGAGAGCGCCAACGAGCTGATTGTGGATGCGTTGACAATTCTGAAAGAGCAACCCGATTTTGCGAGCGCGACCGCGCCGCTCATTGACCAGGCGACTTTGAATAACAGTGGCCAAGCCCTGGCGCTGAATGTCTTTTACACTGGTGGCAATGGCGGTGTCTGGCGATACGGACTCTGGCCGCATAAGTGGGGTCTGTATGAGGTCGGTGCGCAGCAAATCACCGACCGCACCTCGGTTTTCACCTACCAGATCACCAACATGGGCGATGGTCTTTCCATTGCCACCTTCTGTCATGAGAATGGCCACATGATATGCGGCTACCCTGATCTTTACGATTACGATTACGATTCGATCGGCGGAGCTGGTAAATTTTGCCTGATGGGGCACGGTAATTTCGACAAAAATCCGGCCCAGTTCTGCGCCTATCTCAAATATGCCTCTGGCTGGACCACCACCGTTGAGGTTGAACCCTACACCTTTGTTGAGGCCTCTGTGGCCAGCCGCATGAGCGACCCTGATTTCAATAAGATTTATCGCTTCGGTAAACCTGACGTTGCGACCGAGTACTACCTCTTTGAGGGCCGCAGTCAGGCTGATCGAGATGCGGGTATTCCAGCCGCTGGGCTTTTCATCTGGCATATCGATGAGCTGGGAGACCGTGACGATCAGCGCTATGCGTATAATGACCAGCATAACAACTATGAGTGCTCACTGGTGCAGGCCGACGGATTGTATCACTTTCAAAATAACGCGAACAGTGGCGACAAATATGATTCCTGGTATGCGGGAAACAGTGCCGCTAACTATTCTAATCGTTTCAAAGACTCAACCACCCCCAGTGCTAAATGGTGGGACGGCAGCAATTCCCGGATTCATGTGGGTGAGATTGGACCGCAGGCGGATGTGATGACCTTTCGCTTCATTCCGCCGCTACCGGTGATCCTGAGCAAAGAGGGCCCTCTGCCTTTCGGACGTGAATTTGAGCCCTATTCATACTCGTTTGGTTTGGCGGGCGATGCCGGTCCAGTCACTTGGAATGTGGTCAACAGCGATCTTCCCGCTGGTTTGACGCTCGGCAGCACGGATGGCCTGATCTCAGGGCTGCCCACCCAGGCGACCAATGCCTTTTTCGATGTGGAGGTAATGACATCCTATAACGTTTCGATTACCAACTCCTTTTCACTGCTGATACTGCCTGTACACACGATTCCCTATGTCGAGGACTTTGACAGCGGCAATGGCCTGATGCCGGATAGTTGGAAGCAGGTTTCGCTTAGCAACGCGGTGATCTGGAAGGTTCGACAGAACAGCCATGAAATCTTTCCTTGGGCAGCGCACACCCCCACAAACATGGTCATGTTAATATCAACCACTGATGATGATTCCGTGACAAAATTGATTACGCCCCGTATCGATTTTGGCGAGGATGCCCGCGCTGGTCGCTTGTCCTTCCGCCATTTCATGGCAGGCTGGAGAAACGGCCAGGATGAGCTACGCGTCTATTATAAGAAAGATATAGCGGGGGAGTGGGAGTTGCTGGAAACCTACCTCAGTAATGTCTCTACCTGGACCGAACGGGTAGTGGATCTACCTGCGATCAGCCGCTCGGTTTATATCGCCTTTGAAGGAACCGCCCGTTATGGCCATGGTGTTTGCGTGGATACAATCAAGGTCTGGGATCCTACTCCGCCGTATGGATTTGTGACTCAGGGCCTCCTGCCGAATGCTGTGCTGGGTGAGTCTTATGATCTGAATCTGGTGGTCGAGGGTGGCTATACGTCCTACGTGTTCACGGTTGTCTCCGGCACCCTGCCAGCGGGTATAGCTCTCACGCCCTCAGGGCGGATCCACGGAACTCCCAATACCTTGCAACGCACCATGGTTGACATACAGGTCCAGGATAGCCGTGGGCAGATCCTTGTAAAAACATACTCTCTCGCAGTTGTCAAGCCTTCGGTCAATCTCTTTGAAGAGGATTTTGAGAGTGGCGGCAGATTGCCTTATGGCTGGAGCCAGGCGACAGCTGGAAATGTCTCTCCTTGGGTTTTTAAAAGCGGTGGTCAAAATCAACATCCACCCGCTGCCCAGCATATGGAAAACAATGCGAGGCTCTTTACTGGTGTGAGCATCCCGGGCACTGAAAATAACCAGGTACACACTAACCGCCTAATTACCCCGCTGATCAATCTGGGGCAGGCTCCCGAGAATATAACACTCTATTTTTGGCATTGCATGGAGGAGTGGGACGGCGATCAGGACAGTTTGAATGTCTATTACCAATCAACTGTTGGCGGCCCTTGGAATCTGCTGGCCAGCTACATGCAAAACACCCCGCAGTGGACCCAGCGCGCTGTTTTGTTGCCGGATCCTTCCAGCACTTATTCAATCGCCTTTGAGGGTATCGCCCGCTTTGGTTACGGTGTCTGCATTGACAACATCCGTATCACGGATGAGAACATCGCGCCGATCATCACCACGGAACGGGATCTGCCCAGCGGCTTGAAAGGTGTTGCCTATGCCACACAGTTTGATGCCAGCGGCGGCGTTGCGCCCTATCTCTGGGAGCTAGCCGACGGGGCGGCGCCACCCGGTTTGTCACTCTCCTCAGAAGGCCTTTTGAGCGGAGTGCCGACAGATGCTTACAACGGCAACTTCTTTGTGCGGGTGGTTGGGGTTGGCGGCCACAGCTCCACCAACCGTTTTAATCTCCAGGTGCGTCCTGTGCGTGGTAAACCGTATTTTGAGGATTTTGAAAATAACGGCGCCATGCCTGATGGCTGGAGCGCAGAAAAATTCATCGGTAATGCCGAGTGGGTCATTGCCAGCGGAACATCTGTTTTAGACCCGACGCGTAGCCCCGCCTACGCCTACAGTGGCAGCTGGAATGCCGTGCTCTATAACCCCCAATCCCAAGCTGCAGTCAGCAAGCTGATCTCACCCATGATCGACCTGGGCGGCGGAGTGATTAACGCAACCTTAACCTTCCGCCACCATATGACAAAGTGGTTTTCCAGTCAGGACGAATTGAAGGTTTACTACCGCACCTCTCTCACTGGGCCATGGGTGTTTCTGCAAGCGTACAACCTGAACACACCCGAGTGGACAGAGCGCACCCTTGCCCTTCCCAATCCAACTGCCACCTACTTCGTCGCTTTCGAGGGCTGGGCACAGGATGGTTACGGAGTTTGCATCGATGATGTGCTTTTCAGCGGCGACGCACCCTCCCCGTACAACGACTGGTTGAAGGATTACTTCACAGAACAAGAGATCACTGATGGTTTGATCACCGAGCGCAATCACGACCCTGATGGCGATGGCTTGACAAATAATCAGGAGTATGTGTTTGTCTCAGATCCCCGAACAAGCAATAACACAGCCAATCATATTTTAGAGATCCAAAGGGGTAGCAATGCAAGCATCATCGTTATAGCTTATCGCCGCCGCTCCAATGATCCATCCTTGCATTTCGTGGTCGAAAAATCCACGGATATGCGGATATGGTCGGATTGCTCGCCTTGGATTATCATGCAGACGCAGCAACCGCTCAGCGCGGAAGCCGTAGAAGAACGTGTTACGATGATATCCTCATTAGGTAGATGTTTTTTCCGTATTAAGGTTTACAATTGAGCTGGCAGGCTGCGCGGCGCGCTGCTAAAAAACGAGGTGGAACTTGCAAGAGATAAGCCGGAGGCCGAAGATCATCTTCGTACGCTTTCCGATTCCGATAGCGACCCTGACCCTGGGCAATAGGCCAGCTTTGACTCGAACTTTGTCGTAAACTTTGTCGGAGAGAGCGTCTGTTCGGTTGCAATACGAGTCGCAGCTGTAGGGCGCGGGCCGCGACCGCGCCAACTGCGATCACAGCCCGCCGCTACAGTGTTTCGCAAAAACGTAGGTCCGATTTCCAATCGGACATGTCCGGTTGGAAACCGGACCTACTGGAGTTCGGCTTCGCCTTCAGTTTACGATGGCGGCGACGATGTTGGTTGACGATTTTAAGGGGCGGAGTTTTTAATCGTAATCCGCTATCGCATGCCACGCCGAACGACTGGAAGGCGGGTCGCACAGCATCGTCGGCCAGCATCGAGTGTAGTAGCCGCTCTATGTCGCGACAGGATAAGCCCAGTTTCTGGGGATTTGTAAAATCGTAAATACAATGAAAGAGAAAGTAGACATCCAGCGGGTAACCA
>JBAYXX010000127.1:0-9497 GCA_041673345.1 Kiritimatiellia bacterium | reverse complement strand
AAGAACGTCACCATCGCGAGAGACGGCCGCCTTCCTGCAGGAAAGAAGTTTGTGATCGGAGATAACTCGAACGTGACCATTTGAACCGGAGGAACAATCCATGAAAATCGTTATTACCGGCGGCGCCGGATTTATCGGCTGTAATTTTGTCAGGCACATGCTGGACCGCCACCCTGAGAGCGAGATCGTCGTGCTGGACAAACTCACCTATGCGGGGAGAATGGAGAACCTGGAGGACGTGATGGACCGGATCACCTTCATCCAGGGGGACATCTGCTCGAAGGACGACGTGAACCGGATCGGCGACTGCGACCTCCTCTTCAACTTCGCCGCCGAGACGCACGTGGACCGGTCGATCAACGACGCCGGCGTCTTCGTCCGCACCGACGTGATCGGCACGCACACGCTTCTGGAGCATGCCCGGACCCACGAGGTCGGGCGTTTTGTCCAGATCAGCACCGACGAGGTCTACGGGAGCGTGGCATCGGGATATTCAAAGGAGGGCGATCGCATGCAGCCGTCTTCTCCGTATTCGGCGAGCAAAGCCGGGGCCGAGATGCTTGTTGCGGCATATGCCACGACATACGGCCTTGATACCGTGATCACGCGGAGCTCCAACAATTTCGGCCCGTACCAGTTCCCTGAAAAACTGATCCCGGTGATGATCCTGCGGGCGCTCCAGGACCGGAGCCTGCCCATCTACGGCAACGGGATGAACGTGCGCGACTGGATCTACGTGACCGACAACTGCGAGGGGGTCGCCGTCGCCGGCGAACAGGGGAGATCGGGCGAGGCATATAATATCGGCGGGGGAAACGAGCGGACCAACCTGGAGATCGTCCGCACGATCCTCTCGATCCTCAAAAAACCCGAGTCCCTCATCGAGTATGTGGCCGACCGGCCCGGCCATGATATGCGATATGCCCTCGACTGCTCGAAGATGCAGGAGCTGGGGTGGCAGCCCAGGTACCGGTTCATGGACGCCATCGAACTGACCTGCGCCTGGTATGCGCAGAACCGCACCTGGTATGCGCCGCTCCTTGCAACGGTATCCTGACACTTTTTTTCAAGGGAGGGGATCGGCGGCTGAAGATCCCGCCCCTCCTCCCCGGCGCCTGTCCTGATGAGATACAAATACGTCCTCCCGCATCCAAGATCCATGGAATGGTTGTGCAGCAGACCGACAGGATCGCCTCGATGATCGCATCCCATGCCTCTGAACTCGATGCGCTCGGTGCGTACCCGGAGGAAGAACTCGTCGAGGTCATCAGGGATGTCGGTTTCTCCTGCACCTGCTGCGGCAGGTGCTGCACCCGCGCCTTCAACGATCACGTCTTCCTCCTCGAATCTGATGCGGAGACGGTGCTGGAGGTGGACCCCGCGGCCCTGATGCCGGCCCCGTACTTCGAGTTCTGCGATCAGGACGGCCGGTTTTACGTCCCAGGCTATGCGCTCAGGACACAGGAAGACGGGAGATGCGTTTTTCTCTCGGCGGAGAACCGCTGCACGATCTACGACCGGCGGATGAGCATCTGCAGGGTGTACCCGTATATGCTCCACCGGGAGGCGGACGAGGAGGGAAATGTCGACTGGAGGCAGATCAGCGGCTTGAACCTCCACGGGGAATACGGGGCTGAGATCGACGAGGACGAGGCGAGAGGGATCGCGCGCGAGGTAATCGCGTACGAAAAGGCGTTTCTCAACCAGGAGATCGCATTCCTGGAAACCCTCAGGGCGTATTTCTCGGCGAAAAACCTCAGGCATGTGCAGAAGGTCTACGACCGGCAGATGTCGCGCTTCAATAACGGGGAGGAGGTCGAGGTGAGGGTCTTTTTCAGGGGAGAGTTCTCCCGGACGACCGCACGGTGCACGGATTACGGCATCGTGCCGGTGGCCCGGGGGAAAAAGCGCTGAGCGGGCGGTCATCCCCGTCACAGGGCGATGGAAGACAGGACCATCGCCATGTTTTTTATCAGAAACGACTAATAAGATAATGCATCGTGCCCCAGTGGCTTAGTGGTATAGCGGCTGACTTGTAATCAGCAGGTCGCGAGTTCAAGTCTCGCCTGGGGCTTAATCTCACTTTTGTTTGAATCCCCTTGCCCCTTAGCGTTTTTATTCGACCGCAAGAATGATTAACATTTCGATCCGGGGGAATCGCCGCAATGAGGGACGCACGCCGATATCTCAATGAATATGCGCCGGTTAAATTCGAGCGATCTTTGCAGGGGTGAAATGCATCCGCCCCCCACAAAATTGCAGAACGGTGCCGTAATATCCGACAGAGTGCATCTGCAAAAAAAAGGTTTAGGTTATTTCAATTTTCCATTTGCCATCTGCCGTTATGTCGAGCAGATAAACTCCTGAATCGTATATTTTGATGGCTTTGGATCCTTCAAACTCGCCTATCTTATTAACAAGTAAGTCTTTTTTGTTGCCCTTCGAATCCAGTAGCCAAACGGCGAAATTGCGATCGCCGTCGTGTGTCATTTCAAACCGCACAAGTCCTTTTTCAAGATAGAACGGATCGCTTGCTTTCTCTCCTTCGCCGGTAAAGGTTCTGGGGGTGCCTTTCGCGCTTGTGTATCTCGGCTGTTCGATCTTTACCGTCCATCTGCCATCTGCGGTGATATCAAGCAAGTACTTTCCAGCATCCTTTATTCCGATAGCGTGGGATCCACTGAATGATCCAATATCATTGACAAGCAACTCTTTCTTATCGCCATCAGAATCCATTAACCAAACGGCGAAATTGCGATCGCCGTTGTGTGTCAGGGTGAACGTAACCAACCCTTTTTCAAGGTTGAAGAAATCGGTTGCTTTCTGCCCATTTCCTGATAATGTAATCGGAGAGGGAGTAGGCACTGGGGTGCTAACTGTGGTTTTAACGGTTGTTGGCACGGGTGTGCCGGTTGGTGTGGGGGCGGCGGTTTGAGTTTGCGCGGCCACGCCGGGCGGTTGTTCTATCGTTTGTGTTATTGTAACGTCTGATGTTGTGCTCGTACTGTTGTCAGTACAACCGCACGCGAGAATCAGGACGATCAGTAAAGTAGACGCGAGGGCTATCTTCTTCATGGGTTGTGATATGCTAGATATTATATTATATATTTCGATTTTATTCTAATTTTTTTAAGATCTTATGGGCCTATACAACAATATCTGCAATCGGAGCCTTCCAATAAAACAACAGTATTGTTTGCGGCCGGATTTGCCATAAGAGGAGAGAGAGGAGGGAAGGAAGGGGGCTTCACCACAACAAGACTGCAAGATCCCTGCAATGGTTGCCGGATCGTATCAACCCGGTGTGGTACGTCCTGCTCAAACACGCACGCAGATACTCCGTGTCTTTTTATAGTGTGGAAAACCCCCAAAAAAGAAGCGATTTCCGGTCAATATATGCGGCCCACAATACAATTACAACGTATGGCCTGCGAATTTGATAACGATGCCAGAAAAAAAAGATTGTGGCGGTTTGACGTCGTCCACGACTTCAATCGTTTGCAGACCCCGCCGCAATCTCCCATCCGATAACTGGCGGGTGATCTTTGCAGAAACTAACGCTTTTCAAACAAATTATGTGTTTTCCGGCAAGTTCCGGGCGAAGAGCCATTAACGCGGCTAGTGCCTTGTCGGAGGTTGCGTAAACCTTGCCTGTGGCCTCTTCGGGCGAGTAGATCCCCGTGAGAATGACGCACGCTATACCGCCATCACCGTTTTCGGCCTCGATTTTCTGAATGCGGCGTTTTAACGCTTCAAGCCCCATCATGCCGTTTTGCCTCAAGCGCTTCGATCCTGCGTGCCATGTCGCTGAGTTCGGCATCCCGCAAGACTGCGTTCAACGTCGTTGCTACCTGCACCGCCACGCGGGCATATGAAAGAAACTCCCCATCGACCATCTGCGGTTGAAACCGCTCTGCGGACAGGCGAGCGTCCATCTTCTTCAGAACGGCGGACAGTATCGCCGAAACCTCTTCCCTTTTCATGGTTGATTTTTTTGCCATTTTAAATACCTCGTTTTTTTATTTTTCGCGGGCGGCGATCTGCTGTTCAAGTAACATCCGCGCCAGGAGGGCATCGGCGGCGTTGATCGCCCGCCCAACTTCCTCGGCGGTCAGTATCCGTGCGCCCGGGAGCGGATCTTCCCGGGGATATATCTTGATAATTATATGGAAACTCCAATATTTGGCGTTTTCCGTAAGATACATCCGAATGCAACCCGCATTGCCGTAATGGTGCCAGAAAGCACGCTTAACCGCCGCAAGTGCCTTGTGGTAATCGGTGTGTGTCGTCGTCCCTGCGATCTGCTGATAGCGGTATCGCGGCTTGCAATCGCTGATTTCGCTCCACATCCGACATGTGCCGAACCCGACAATATCGCCGTTGGCGGACGGGTCGAACCCCGGGATAACGGTAATCTCAGAGTCCATTTTATCAGTTTTTTTCAGTTTAGACATTTTATTCCACCTTTATTTCTATTCTAATCATTTTCGGAGGATACGGAGGATATTGCCCCCCATAAAATGGCTCCCCACGGCACATAGTATCAAAATTTTTGAAATGACTTTCAAGCGAGAAGTATAGGGAGGGATTTCCATGTAGGGATAATCCTCCGTATCCTCCGGTTGTCTCTCTTTTCAAAAAATATTTTATTTTATTATACATTTTCTTATTTCCTACCTTAAATGGAGTCCACCGTATGCCATGCGCCCGGTTGAATCCTTGATCTTCTGGTATCCGGCGGCGCCTAAATCACGCCCAAATTTCTGAATTGCGACCGGATGAAGCCCCCTGAAGCGACACCACAGGGTGTATGATTCATACAGTGCCGTCGCCCCCACGGACGATTGCCGCGACTCGATGCAACATTCATCAAGGAAGTCTTGCATCTGGTCCATCGACCGCCGGTATGTTTCAACAGCAACCTGCACGCTCACCGGGTCTGCAAGCCCCACGCGCTGATACTCGCGGCAACCCTCAACCAACCACGCAAGAATGCCCTCGGCCTCAGAGAGAAGCCGGCCTGAAAGCCCCTTTTCCTCTTTGCGCTCGTTCGGAAGGACCGGATCGGGAACAAACGACAGGGGGAAGTCGATACACCTGACGCGATACCAAAACGCCTTATCCGCCGCATCTGCAACCGGCATATGGTTTGTTTCGAGGATGATCATATGCGACGCCGCAAATTGGATCTCGTATCTCGAATACGGCGACCGGCCCTTCAGATCAGCGCCGCCCGTCAGATCCTTGACGCGGCCGACATCGAAATTACACCCGTCGCCCGCTTCGGCGGCGTAAACAAGCCGCTTGCCGCGGAGGTCCATCACCTCGGGACTTGGCGCGCCTGCGGATTTCGTGAATCCAACATCAAGAAGAATGCCCGTATTCACTTTACCGCACAAATCGCCACCCAAAATGCGGTTAAGCACCTTCAAGAGCGTATCTTTGCCATTGCGCCCCTTACCGACGAACAGGATGAGGTGTTGCTTGTATCCGGCGTCGCCTACCAGGCCCAGCCCAAGAAGGCGCTGGATGTATGCGATTTTCTCGGTGTCGCCGTCAAAGATTTCTTCAAGGAACTGCACCCACCGCGGCGCCCTCGCGTCAGGGTCGTAATTCGTCGGACAGACGGCCCGTATGTAGTCGGTCGGCGCGCCAGGTCGCAAGGTGCCGGTGCGAAGGTCCAGCGCGCCGTTGGCGCATCCAAGCACCCACGGGTCCGCATCCCACTCAGTACCGCCGATTGCCAGCCATTCGGCGCTTGTCGCGCTGAACTCAACGCACGCCTTACGGAAGCCAAGACTCGATAGGTTTCTATCCATCGCATACAACGCCTTAGAATCAGCATTGAGGCGTTTTATGCGCTCTTTGAACGCTTCTGTTTCCTTTTCGCTCTTGTCCGTTGGGTCCCATGCCTCGGTAATCTCTGCAACCTGCGCATCGACCGCAATAGCGGCGGTTTTAATCTCTTTTTGGATCGGGTCCAGCGCCTTGATCTGCTCGGCAATCGTCTGTTTTACCCACCCGACACCATTGAAGCGATACCACTGCTGTTCGGAGGCGTCAAATATATAAGTCCCGCGATAGAAATCTGTATAGAGTTCAGCAATCCCGCGCTGACCTCCATATGCCGCCTTCGTGAGCCTTTTGAGAATCCGGCGATCCTGCGCCACTTCGCCGGGTTCGCTTTCGTCCATTTCGCCCTCTTCTTCAGTTGCGCCCGCAAGAAGCACCGCCGCTATTTCCTCGCCATAGACGCGTTTGCGTCCCTCTTTTTCAAGTTGCGTGAGGATCGCATTCATTACGCGGTCGTCAGTAAGCACGCCGGGCCGCGCATCGGCGCAATCAATGATTCCGCGGGCCACGGCAAACGCTAGAAGCGCATCGCCACCGCTATTGCACCGGAAACAATGCCATGTGCCTTTAGAAGGGTTTAAATACAGATTGTGCCCGTTATCGGAGCCATGCACCGGATGTTTGCCGTAAATCTCGTTTCCTGACCGTTTCGGGTTCTCAGGCATCATGAAATCTTCAACGGTAAGCCCGCATTCGTCGGATAATCGTTTCCACGTTTCTGCTCCCTTTCTCGCCGCCGGACTACTGCGCGGTTTCGGGATTTCGACCGCGCCCTGTTGCGCGGCGATCCACGCGTGCAGGTCGGACCACGCCACTTCAACGAGCGCGCCCGGGTCGGTGAGGACCGTATAGACGCGGCCGGTATCCTCATGAATCGAACCCGGCCCCACGACAAAGAAACGCGAATCCGGCCCGCGCAGGTCGCCCATTTTGCCCGGGAACAAGAATTTTGCGGCTGGTGCTTCCGGGCATCGGATGTAAACATGGAAGCCCCCCGGACCGTCGCGGCCGCTCTTAACGACAAACGACTCTTTCCAAGCGTCAGGAATTGCGGCCCATAACTCTTCCGAATCACAATCAATGATACAGACGCCGTTTTTAGTCATGACGCCGTAATTACCGCCACGCTCTATCCATTCAGAGAGTTTTGGGTCGTCTATTGCGTAATTACACGCGTCGCTCTCAAAGTGGCCCTGTTGCCCTTTGGCGGGCTTCTTAGACTTCGGCGCAAGGCGAATGAACCGGCAACCGGTGAGGGCTTGAGGAATAACGGCCATTTACACCGCCCCGGGCGATCCGCCGCGGCGCTCTTCGGTTGCGACGGCCTGAAGCGTCCACCGGCCTTCGGAGATGAAGCACTGCGCGACGATCCGTTCAACCGGGTCAAGCGCCGCAATCATCGACGGTTTAACGATTCGCCGGTGTTCCATTCTCGAATCCCGCTTTAATGAGTTCTTCGACATACCGCGAGCGCGGGATAAGCCCACGCTCCGAATCGATGCGCTCGATCAGGCGCTTATCGATGCTTAAGCCGATTATCGGCCTGTTCGGGTGGTTATTACCCATACCAAAGCATTGACGTTTAGAATTCTTATATATAGCAATGCGTCGAAAATAGTGTATGCGCCGTGTAAATGCTGAAGAGGCGTTTTTGGCCCGGGTCCGGGAAGAGGCTTTCTGGATTTACGAAAAGCGCCCTATCGGCGTTTCTCCTGACGTTTGGGAGCGCGAGAAACAGCGGCGGTATCTGATTGTCGAGTATCCGTTTTTCGCGGTCCTGCGTGACGGCAAAATCTCCGTTAGCCGGTTTAAAAACCCGCAACACCTTGAACTTGTGAAACTGACCGCCCGCGCACGGATCATCAACCTATCGAGAGACGGCGATATTGGCGTGCCTCAGGATAACGGCGAGGGTCAAAAAACGGTCTGCGAGTGGTGCGGCGGTCCCTTCGCTGACGGCCTCGGCCCCCGGGAAACGGGAAAGCGGGTTTTCTGTTCGGATTCCTGCAAGCAACGATTCAGAAGTTTCGAGCGGTATTACTCAAAATTGGTCGAATCGGGCGATTTAACGGAAAACCTGCAACTCCTCCACGACCTGGGCGTGCCGGGCCGCGAGTTGATGAGAATCCTTCGCCCCCGGTGCGCACATTGCGGCGGTGTCATCGGTGAGGACCGGCCTATCACGGCAAGGTTTTGCTCTGACAAATGCCGGTTTGACTTCCACAACGAAAAGAAAAAATCAGAAAATTGATTGTAGCGCCTCAATCTTCCGTTCAAGGTCAGCAATCAGTTTCATAAACCGTTCGTCGGTGTGAATCTCCGCTTTCATCTCATCAAGTTCGAGGACCGTTTCTTTTGTCAGAGGATGCCCACAAACGCCGCAAAAGTTGCGGTCCGGTTGGTTTACGGCATGACACCGCGCGCATATCCGGTTTGCGAGCGGTTCCGCGGCGGTTTGGGTTTCGGTAAGGTCGATTCCGGCGTGCCGGGCAAACTCGGCGTCTATATCCGCATTTACCAGATGCGTGTATCGGGCAAGTTGTTCTGAGGTCAGGCTTCCCCATGCGACCATTTTAACGGTGCTTTCCCCGAACCCTTGCCGTATCATGTTTGTGATGCGGGAATGCCTGAATAAATGCGGCGTAACGTGCTTTTGTATGCCTGCACGCTCTGCGATCCGCTGAAGAAGGTTTTTCGTGTAGTTGTAAGTCAGCGGTTTTTCCCGGGCGGTAACGAATACGAAATTCGCCCCCGATGCCTCGCCGGGATACGCGCTTCGCCACTCGGCAAGATAGCCGCGGGACGCCGTTAGCGGGACGTATCGCGGGATTCCGGTTTTTCCCGCCGTGTTAAGCCGCACGAAATTCGTATCGAATTTGACATCTGACCATTTCAGCGCCGCCACTTCGTGAATCCGCATTGCCGATTCATAAAGCACGCTGATAAGCGCCCGGTCCCGCGTCGCCGTGCTACTTGTGCAAGAGTGGATCATCGCCCGGATTTCATCTTCGGTAAGCATCTGTTCGGCGGTCTTTGTCATTCGTTTCGCCGCGGGGACTTTTATTTTGGCGATTTTGTCGGCGGGAAGGTCTATGTAGCCCTCTTCAATCATCCAGAGGTAAAAACGCTTCAGGAACGTGATATAATCCCTCTGCGTGTCCTGCGATAGCGTCCCGCCGCCGTTGTTCCCGTTTTTCGCCGCAATCTTCTTGCCGCGCTTTATGGCGGTAACGGCAAGGTAAATATCCCCGATGCGGTTTTTTATCAGCGGCGTTTTGCAGAACCGGGTGATGTTGCTCAAAGAGTTGGCGGTTTTGTATGCCCGCGCATCGCCTATATTGCCGTTCGCCCGCTGGTGTGCGACGAATTGCCGGATCAGGTCTGCATCTTCCGGCGTCATATCTCCCGCATCAATCCGGCGCTGTATGCCGCGTTCTGCGTATATCTCAAGTTCTTCGGCGGTCTTTCCGAAACTGACTGTTTTTGCCATCTTGCTCTCCATACCTCCTCGACGGGAGGCGCAATAAGTGGGGCAAGCCGCAAAAAATCGAGTTTTTGCCGTGTGGGACTCAAACAAAAGTGATTTTGCGCCCGCCTGGGGCTTCAAGAACTCATTTTCTTAAACTTTTTTCAAAAATCAGGTC
>JBAYXX010000126.1:0-9541 GCA_041673345.1 Kiritimatiellia bacterium | reverse complement strand
CGTTTGCGACCTCAATATAGTTGGGGTTCTTCTCTTTTTTCTTTCCAGCGGGCCGCTTCGCTGTCTTTATCGTCCAGCCAAAGGCCCGAAAGTGGCGGTAGAGATCGGCAAGCTGCGGGCCGGTCAGGTCTTTGGCACTCTGTACGCAATAGCGATCGGCAAGCAACGCCTTGCGGTCAATCCCCAGCTCTTTGCAGGCTATGGCAATTTTTGCATAATCGTTTTTTGTTGGCATTTGGTTATCCTCCGTTTTTGTCCCCGCCTGTCCTCACCTTCTCACCTCTCCACACCGCCAGCACCACACCGTAAATGACGGCCAACAGGATTATCAGGGAGACGACACCCCAAAAGAGTGCCAGGTTGAAGCTCTGCAGGACATACAGGAACATGTTGAAGATCTTCATGGTTTGCCCACTACTTCATCAATAGTGCCATCTGGCCACACAATATTGCTCCCCAGGAAAGTAGTTTCACCATCGCGGGCAACGAGATAATGCAGGACTTTAACCTGATAGACCTCCGGGAATGCCTTTCGGTATATATCTGTGAGCATGTTATCTATCAGCAAGATAGCACTAAGTACCAGTATCAATTTAATGCATGCCCAGATGGCATCTTTTACCTCTGACATAAAATGCCTCCTTCCCTGCAGGACATACAGGAACATGTTGAAGATCTTCATGGGCGATCCTGGCCAGGGCAATACCGCTGCCAGTCAGGCTTTCCTTTTCGCTTCACAACAGGGTTCGGATGTTTGTTCATCCAGGCAAACTGACCCTCTTTATACGGCCAGAGATCGAGATCCACGCCCTCTTCAACCCAGTAAAACGTCCTTGATTTTGGTTTTTTCCGCCGAAAGCCCATCTCCCGGGCCTTTTTATAGAGACAATTCAACGACACGCCAATCTCCCGGGCCAGGTCTGCAGACCTTTTTACGCCCATTTCAGCACGCACTTTCCCCAGCTCTGCCCTTGTCCATTCTCTCGGTTTTTGCCAGCTCATATATCCTCCACGTGTAAGGTTTGCAGGACTTAATATTCGTGTTCTCTTTCCCAGTCGGTGCGCCCGGGGATTGTCGCGAGCTTTTTCAGCTGTCTCAACTTTTCGGGAGTCATGCGGACCTTCTTCTTCCTCCGTCTCTGACAGCCACAACTCACAGCCCTGCCGCTACGCAGATCAGAAGGCGGTTTGTAGACAATGTTTCCGCAGACACATCGGCACTCCCAGACCTGTTTAATGTCTCCGGTACCGGGGATATATTTCACTGTTGTCAGGAAATTAAAGGTCATGCCTGGCTTGATATCAAACAGTCGTTGGCGGCTTTTTCTATACCTGGGTTCATCACTCCTCAATGTTTTTCCCATCCCGTCTCCTTTTGTGGCGGCGCGGCCTTCTCCGCTGCCGTCATCGTTGTGTAGTGGGGACACGATCCGCACCACGTTCCATGGTTTCGCTCACACCACGACACAGGGCACCGGGCTTTTTTCGGATATGCCCGGCAGTCTGTGACGTAGGGTTCAGGCTGTTTCACGGACCTGTTAAAATCCAAAAAGTCTTTTTAATTTTTTCATCTCTATTACCCTCTTTTGCGCCCGTATAACTCTTTTGTTGCGCTGGTTGAGGCTGTGAAATCCAGAGATATTTTTAAGCAACCCTGTCCTATTTTTTGCTCTTATCTTCTGTTTCTTTTTTCTTCCTTTTGCGCCCATGATTACTCCTCCAGTTGTTTATATTTTTCTCTTCGTGCTGTGCCAACAAGGTCAATCCCGTTAACCCGGATACCCAACACACACCATCCAGGCTCCAGCCCTGCCTGTCCTTTAAGCTTGGAAGTGATCTCCACCTCAAACCTCCGCCCGGTAAACTCCAGAGGCGCTCCGTCCTTCATCTCAACCGCCGTGTGTTCCGTCTCTTCAAAAAAGATGGTGTCTCTCTCTCGAAAATCGCGGTCATCAAAACGAACTACAAAATTCTTTCGCCATAAGAGCAGCGACATAAAGCGGGCCTTGTCGATGTTAAGATGGTGCGTTTTCATTGTGTTCCTCCGCTTTTTTTGGTGATCTGGATGACATCAAGATCATCCAGAGAACTCTTCATCATTAAAAGTGCCAGCGGCTTATCTGAAGTTATCAGAAAACTGTGCTTCTCTTTCCGTCTCTGCCTTTCAGCAGCCTTCTCCGTGGCGTAAAACGCGCCACAGGCAAGACCGACAAGAAAGCCGAAAAAGATGTCTTGCGGGTTCACCATGTTTGTTCCCTCCTTATTAGTTATGGCAGGCATCATCAGACCGTCCGCGCCACCGGATCGGTGACAGGTGGCCGAGGCCACCTGTTTCGCCTTTTATTTTTCTGCTGGTGACGTCTTAATATCCGGGAGGATCTTCTTTATGCTCCCATCGTAAAACGCCATTGCCACAGCCTTGACGAGGAGTTGCGCTATGCTGTCTGTCTTGCCCTTATCAAGAGCCGGGTCGTAGTGTACTGACACGTTGATTCCGCCTTCCGTATCCGTATCAGTCAGTGTGATTGTCGCTGTTGCCATGATGTTCTCCTCTAATTTTGAGATAAAGCCCCGGCCACCATGGCCGGGGAAACGTGTTATTGCAGCACCGGCATCTCAACTTGCAGCCCGTGCTCCTTCAGGTCGGGGATAGTTTGTTTTTCAAAAGAATCGAACAGCGCGACAGCCACCCGCTCCGCAGTCGTTGCGTGCTTTTTGTCAAACGCTTTTGCGACATCGATGTGCCCAAATACAGCACCAGAAAGATGGTCTTCAATGGTAATTGTCACTTTTGCCATGATCACACCCCCACTATTTCAGTGATTTTGATCTCTTTGTTGTTTATCAGCAGGTGCCTTTTCAGCAGTGCCGAACTGTTCCAGTAAGCCGTGTACATGATGAATCGTTTGTGGAAGCCGGACTTTAAAGAGAGTCCCTTTCCCAGGCTTTTGTCTGCCTCCTGGCGTTGCTTCGCTTTATAGAGATACCGCGTCGTTTTCCGGTAAAACCTGCGGGTGATATCGGGCAGGAGGACCTCCTTTCCCTCCACATAATTGACGAAGTTTTTTCCCTGAATCTGCCCGTTCACATAGACGGCACTGGCCAGCGCGTTTTTCCCCACCAGCCGCCGGTTGATAGCAACCTCATAGCCGTCAACGACCATCTCAACCCTCCCGTATGTCCCAGAGAGAGCGGAGTGGAACTCCTCCCATTCGCTGTCTGACGGAACCATGATCACACCCCCGAAAAATCAAGAGCAATCTGGTTGTAATTTCCCGCCTCATCGCGCTCATACACCCGGTAGTAGGTACACGAGCCGGTCACAGTGATCGCATCGCCAATGGCTTCCATCGCCCTGCGCCACGTCGGGTGCGCTATGTTAAATTTACGCAACGAGATGATTCTTTTGACATTCAGCCTCCCTTTTTTGTCCACCTGGAAGGCATCATCCACCAGCGTCCGCAATTCCGGGCCGGAGTTCTTGCTCCACTCCCGCAGGCACTCATCAATGAGCTCCTTCGCTGCATTCAACCGCTCATCGAAATCGATGCGGTTGGCGATATCCCGGGTCACTTTGTACGCTCCGTCGTAAGAGAGCAGGGAGATGTTGCCCTTGCTGCCGCCGAGGTTTGCCCCATACTTTTCAGCGGAGAGCTCAACAAAGGCCTGCATGTCCTCTGCAACCTGCGTCTTGAACCGTTGCAGTTCAACACTGACTGCCCTGGCATCTTCAATGACATCTCGCACAAACTCATCCCGCTCAATGTCAATCTCTTTAATGCTCTCAATCGGCACGAGGTGACCAATCGCGTTCTGCATGTATCCTTCAGGTATCTCCTGCATTGTTTTTCCCCCATAAATTTCGTTGACCTTCTCGCCCAGAGACCCCATGTCCCCGGGATACGTCCCTTTCAGCACCATCGACAGCGTCGCCGGTGAGTAGCCAATCCGCACCGCCACCGCAGCCTGACTTCCAGCGGCAAAAACTGCCTTCTTCAACAACTCCTGTACGTCACTCATTCCCCGCCTCCGCATAATACGAGCTGTTGCATTGTGCGTTTATCTCGCTCTGCAATGCCATCGCCCGAAAGAGGAGCATTGAGATCAGCAGTGAAAGAGAAAAACAGACTAGCCCCAAGACAGCACACCTGACACATGCTTTGATTTTCTTTTTCATCATCAGCTCTCCTCCAGGTCGGTAATCCATTGGCAGACATCACTCACCGCCATCTCTAAATCTGCGACCCCTGCCAGCAGCCGTTTTTTACTGGCCCGCAACTCCCGCAGAGCCCGGGCCTTTTTGGCGTTTTCAGGCATTTCCGCCTGCGCGTTGACCAGCATCCACACCCCGACCTTGCCCAGCATCTGATGTTTCTTCACGATCTCGGCGGCAACCAGCATCCTCAGCCACTCTTTGGCATAGACAGCGCTGACCGCCGCCATCTCCATAAGATCCTCAACGGTCACCCTCCGCCTCATCTGCAACACGTTCCACATCACCTCTCTCTTCTCAACCTGCCCGACCACCGGGACCGCCGGGCCATAGACACCCTGACGGATGCGGGTCAGCCGGTGCGCCCTGGCGTGCTCGCCGAGGATGTTTAAAACCTTCTTGTGCTGGGCGCGGTTTTGGGTAAACATCTCGGCGGAGATATCGACCGCCGTGGCCTCCCCTCCATTTTCCCCGGCGATCTTCAGCGCAGCGTTCAGGACATCTTTTGTGTATGATTTCTGTGCCATGGTTCTCTCCTTACTCCTGCATACTGAGCTTGCAGGCCATTTTAATGAGGTCAACATCCACTTCGCCGTCCCGTCCCAGACTCTTTGCCGCGTGGGTCAGGTTTATGGTGATGCTGCGGATCACCCGCAGGTCTCCGCCACTGCGTTTCAGCAACAGCGCGATTGCTGCATCCGTAATGTTCAAGCCGGTGGTCTGATTTATATAGAGATAGATGTCAGACGAGGAGACCGGCTTGAATTCCATCTGGCGATAGGTCCGGCTCCATGTCCTGCGGTTCTCCATCATTATATGGGGCAGCTCTTCTTCACCGATGCAGACGATGATCCCGCCAGTGATCTTCGCAATGTTCCGGGCAATCTCAATAAACTTCTTTGCCTGTGTTGTTTTTTGCTCATTCAGTTCAATTTCGTCGATGAACAAAGGGCGACCCGTCTGCATGAAGGCGTTGACGACCACATCAAAACAGGCACCGCGCCGAAAGGGGATACTGCCCGGATGCACGCCAAGTTTTGCCGCGATACCGCGCAGAAAATCCAGTTCACTCCAGATCGAGATGCACTCCACGTACGGACAACCTGTCCGCGCCGCCCACGTTTGCACCGTGCGGGTTTTGCCACGGCCAGCCCGACCCCAGACACAGCCCAGGCGCTCGTCACACTCACCAGCACCGCCACGGGCAAACATCAGGCCGTCCATCATCGTCTCAAAGCTGCGGACGTTTTTTGTCTGGACAAATGTGGGCGTAAATTGTATCGTTTTCATGTTCCCTCTCTTAATTGAGATTGGCACTCATCATGCCGGATTGCGGGCCAGCTTTTTGCTGGCCTGCTTTTTTTTGCAGGAGGAGCTTTTCAAGGATCTCCTCCCGCGTAAATGTTTCGTATTTTGCGTGGTTACATCTCCATCTTCCATTGACGCGGATTCGGTACCGCGTCTCCCAGTAGTTTCTTCTCAAGCTGGTTTTCAGCGGCACTTTCGGATAAAACAGGGTCGAACACGGTTCCCAGCGGTTGCGCCAACAACTCGCCGGGTACAGCTCGACTCTTAAAGTGCAGGAAAAGCCTGTTTTTTTGCCTGCGTTTACAGGCAAAAACAGCTTGATAATTTCAACGGGCTTACGCAGTTCGCTCATTTTGCACTCCTGCAGGGTTTCTTCTCCGGAAATACATCCACTTGCCGTCCCAATACTCTTCAAACTTCTGATACTCGGCGGTCTCTTCAAACATCCGCATGAAGTTCAGCAGGTCGTCATCGATCTGGGAACCTTTACAGTAGAGTTCAACCAACTCTTCGTAGCGGTCGGCATCACTGAGCTGCTCAAGCCGCGCCCTGAAGTCTCTCTGTTTCATCTCCTCCGTCAACTTCCGTCCCTCTTCCAGATCGCGCTGCATCTGCTCGTGGTCAATCGGCTGCGGTGCCTCTTCTTGTGCTGCAATTCGCGGTGTGTGGCTAAAGGAGAGCACCTTTTTCTCCTGGCCGTTTGTGGCCGGGGTTGTAATCCGACTACTGAGGATGCCAAGGTCATGGCTGAACTGTGTGTACTCGGGGAGCACCTGCGTTTCCAATGCCTCCCGTGCAGGCCCGACGGTCAATGTCTTGAGGCGGTTTTTGTTGGCCATCTCCGCCTTGAGATTGTCCTGTTCGGTATCATCGCCAAGCAGTCGGGCAGAGGGGTGGGTGCGGACCTTCGGTGTCGCCGTACACAACATGTTGCCACTCTCCTGATCGTAGACATAAATGCAGCCCTGATCGGTGATGTCATAGCGCACGACGACGGGCTTTTTGCGTCCGTACAATGCCGGGTGATAGTAGGTTGTGCCAAACATGCGGATGCCTTCTTTGCGGATATTCGCCAGCCGGACGCTCATCATCAGTTCCGCCAGCAACTCTTTATCCACTCCCGGACCCTTTCCAGCGTTAAAGACCTCCAGCGGGGACTTGCCAGCCAGGTGCCCGCGCTGTTTTTCGCTGGCGTACTCGTCAAACCAGGTGGCCATAAACTCATGGGCCTGCAGCATCGAGATGGCGTTCTCACCCATGCCATATTTTTTCCACAGCTTGCGATGGAGCGATTCGCCACGGTTCATCCGGGCGGGTTTTGCTGCGATGGAGTTCCCCACGTATGTAGGCATGATCGTTTCCATCTCCAGCATCGTGCCGAAAAAGCGTTCGACCGTTTTTGCCTGACCGTGATACGGGGTGGCAAAGGAGACGCCAATGCCGAGGCGGCCATAGAGACCAGAGATCTCGCCGTTTTCGAAATCGGGAGTCTGCGTAAAATACTTGCCACGGAACGCCCGGCCGTTGTCCAGATAGGCCACTTTCGGGATCTTACCGAGGGTGATAATCGCCCGGCGCAGGGCGACGTGGATTGCCTGCGTATTTTCCGTGGGCATCAACTCCCAACCCAGTGGCATATTGCTGCGAGTGTCGAACCACAACAGCAAGGTCGGGCGGCAAGATTTACCAGTGAGCGGGTTGATAACGGTAAAGTTCATCACGTGCCCGTCTGCGGTGAGCAGATCACCGACCTCGACCTTGTTCCAGTCGCGTTCGATGGTGTAGCCACACTTGTTTTCCAGCTCCTGCTCACCTTCGCGGTAAAAAACCCACGACGGGTAGTCGTTGACCTTCAGCGCGTTGAGGTACCGGCGGCAGGTTGACGCGCTCACCGTGTTGATCCCGTGCTGATCCATCACCCGCCGCGACCATTTGATTGCGTGAGAGATACGCATTTTGTTCGGATGGAAAGCAAAGCAGCGCAGGATTCGCATCTGCTCCGGGGTAAGCACCTGCATTCCGCGAGTGCTGCCGCCTCTGGTATCAAGCAGAGCGAACGGGTCGCCGCCCTGGTTGTCGAGGGTGATTTTCCAGCCCTCAATGGTCTTCCAGGCAACGGCACCGAGACGTTCCTTCAGCAGGGGCCACTCGCCGGACATATAGCGAGTGATAAACTCATCACGCGCCTGCATTTTCCGGCACGACGCAGACGCCAAAAAGCAGGTATAGGTTCGGGTCAGCTCGAATTTTGCATTTGCCTTTGACTTCTGCGCCGCGCTTACCCATCTTTTCGACTGCGGGATAGTCTCCACCAGGTGGCGTTGCACCGACGGTGCCGGGCAGCGCTCGACTGCGACGGTTGGTTTGGGCTTTTCGGGCAGTATTGCAACGATCTCTTTTTGTTTCGCTGCCATGATCTTGTCCTGCAGATCCTGCGGCAGGGAGGAGAGTTCGTAGATGTTGCCGCCGCCTTTGGCTTTTTGGCGGCTGCTCTTCCACTGCTCTTTTTTTGCCCGCTTGTTAATGGCCTGTCTGGTCACTCCCAGAGCAGCTGATATTTCAGCGGTTGACATCTTCATACTGCGCCTTCAATCATTCGCTCTGGAAGAGCCAGGTATTCAACCGGACAGCCCTTCTCTCTCAGAAGATTCAAAACCGCCGTGTTGTTCTTCTTCCCAGCGAATGTCTCAGAGATCATCACAGGATTATTCATCCCCAGTTCGCGCTGGATATCCAAAATTCGCAAGTCATGGATTATCATCCATGCCCGGGCGTGTTTTCGGATCGCTCTTCTGCTTTCTTTGTCCACCGTTCCATCTCCTTTTTGCGCGGCCTCTTTCCTCCGTGCCGCATCTTATATTTTGATCTTACTGTCAAAGTGCTTAAAATCTGTTATACGGGTTAAGCTTTTAACCACTGGCCACTATTTAAAACCAGACAGAGGGTCATGTCAACTAATTTTTCTGGTTTCCAGTCCAAGTGGAAACCAGTCTGAATATTCATTAAGGGTTTTTTCTGTGTTTTTAGGTAGTTAAGACAAGTGGAAACCAAACAGAAAAACATTCCATTGGTTTCCAGTTGGTTTCCACTTGAGTGACCTTAAAAATTAGAGGTAAAAGAATGTCTTCTATTGGAGATCGGATAAAAATTCTAAGAGGAAAGATGTCGAGAGACGACTATGCAGAGAGAATAGGAGTCAGCAAAAATACTATTGTGAGCTATGAAAAAGGTTCCAGCACGCCTAACCACCAAGTAATGACCAGAATTCTGGACAGACATAAATCGTTGTCTCCTGCATGGTTAATGTCAGGGACAGGTCCACAAAACGCACCCTCTTCAAGCTCTCTGCCTGCAGAGGGAAGGCTGCCACCGAAAGAGGAGAGCTCCTTCGGCTATGTCCCCCTCGTAAAAACAATACTGTCAGCGGGGGGAGGGGCTTTTGTTTTGTCAGAAGAAATTGAGGAATATCATGCCTTTAAGCTGCAATGGTTGAACTCTATTGCCACCTGCAAAAAAGGCCTTTTCCTGATGCGCGTGCGGGGAGATTCGATGTTCCCAACGATCCAGAACAAGGATGTGGTGCTGGTTGATGCCGGGCGGAAAACGCTCTCGGACGGGGAAATATTTGCGCTGCGGGTCAATGAGACCGTTATCATCAAACGGCTCTCATATCGTGTGGGAGGGAAGGTCGTCGTCATCTCTGACAACAGGGGAGAGTATCCTGCGTATGAGGTCACCCCGGACGATGTTAATATCATCGGGCAGGTGATCTACTTCAGCCGGGTATTGATCCCGGAGAAACTGCCCTGAGGTTTCCACCTCTATACAATTTCTGGGTTTGCGTGGAAAAAAAGGTTCAAATAACCCCCAAATTTCTGAGATTGAAACTCAAGCCAAAATCTACATAAGACTCCCTCTGGAGCCCCTGTGTGGTATGGGAAAAGTATGGCAAAAGTCTGGATACCCTCAAGCCCTGGTTGTTTCTGGTATTGCTTGCCCCCCTACAGGGGTGTCGGCGTC
>JBAYXX010000125.1:0-9623 GCA_041673345.1 Kiritimatiellia bacterium | reverse complement strand
TGTAACTTCGCGAATCATCCTTCAAAAAAGTCACCGAGCGAAGCGAGGTTACCCTTGAAATATACAGGGCTGTAACTTCGCGAATCATCCTTCAAAAAAGTCACCGAGCGAAGCGAGGTTACCCTTGGAAGGGTTATATTACAATGTTCAGAATGGATGCGAGAATACAAATCGCCTCTGCAATCTGCGTGGTTGCATTGGCGGTCTACGGTACAGAGAAAAAGATTATTGGTCACAGCTGGGATCTGCTGGCCATACGGCCTGAAGATGTGGTACGCAACCTCGATGCCTTGAAAGGGATACCTCTTGACGGAATTTCATTGACCATTAAAAAAGAGTTACCGGATGGAGTGAGCATTGGATACAACTCAATTATGAGAGATCCGAAATGGGATAAAAAATGGTTTTCGCAGGATGTAAAGACAGTTCAACAGTGCTCTTCTCGTAACCTTAAACACAACTTCCTGATCAGCTTCTGGGCACCTCAAAAACGGCTGGCATGGAACGATGATGCCGCATGGGCAAGGTTTGCGCATAATATCGGGGTGTTTGCCTGGCTGGCCAGGGAGGGCCGGGCCAAAGGTATTATGATCGACCATGAAGATTACACTAAAGCCCGGCAGTACTTTCTGGCGGACAACGATGCGCCGTATGCAAAGACCGCTGCACTGGCGCGCCGACGCGGAGCCCAGGTCATGGAAAGTATCGCTGCGGAATATCCTGATATCACCTTGCTGTCATTCTGGATGTTCAGTTTCCATCCGAACTGGTTTAGGGATGAAGACCCGGTTGCGGCGGCCGCTGAAGCCAGCGACCTCTGGCCGGCATTTCTCAATGGGATGTTGAGCGCACTGCCCCCTAATGCACGAATGATCGATGGAAATGAACATGGTTATCTGTACGAAGCGGCTAAGAGGGATTTTTACATGTCCAGCGTAATGATGCAGAACAAAGCACTGAAACTGGTCGATGATGTTAACCGCATAAAATATACGACTCAGGTGCTGGCAGGGTTCGGACTCTATCTCGACATGTACACTAATCCTAACAAACCTCCCTATTACTTCGGTGAGCTGAACGGCTCACGGCTCAATCACCTGCGCAGTAATTTTGCTCAGGCACTGGATGCAGCACAGGAGTATGTCTGGATTTACGGCGAAAAGATGGATTGGATCAAATGGAAAGGAACAGGGCGCGAAAAAAATCCGACCTGGGAAGAGGGTCTGCCTGGCTTTCTGAGTACATTGGGACGACTGCGCAACCCACGCCAATGGGCTGAAAAGTTCATTGCAGAACACCATCTGACGGGAAAACCGACAAACTGCATTGCAAACGCAGCCTGTACACTGGCAAAGGTCGAAACTACCACACCGTTCCGCCAGGGCGTACTTCCTGGGGGCTGGTGGGGCTGGCAGGACGATAAGGTGCGTCAGGGCATATTTGGAACAGATACACAGAAGGGCAGGAAAGACAATTTTTCACTTTGCGCAGTTGGCGTGGCACAGGGGAGCTTCGGCACCTCGTGTAAGGCGGCACCGGGCAATGAGTTTATAGTGGAGGCCTATGCTCAGGGAGATAAGCCTTCACTCACAATTGCCTGGAAGCGCTCCGGTACCTGGGACTGGTCACTTCCCAGAACCCAATTGCGCTTCTCAAAAGCCGGAAGTGATGGCTGGCGGCAGGCTCTCGGCACGGTGGAGGTGCCTGAGGGTGCGGATGAGTTGGTAGTGATGCTGAATGTCAGACAGGCAGAGGGAGAACGCACCTGGTTTGATGATGTGGGTTTATACTTGCTGTCGGATCAGCATTAGTTCGGTATGAATGTTGATTAAATATGAAGAGAGATGTTTAAAAAATGAAGACTTTGGCACTCACTAAAAAGGAGAGGTTCACTATGAAAGCTGAATTATTCGGGACATTTTTGTCTGTTTGCTTAATGTCGTTGTGCGTCTGCGCGGAAAACCGGGTATGGACCGGCGGCGGAGGTGATGCCAACTGGAGTACAGCAGCCAACTGGGGCGGCACAGCCCCTGCGGCGAACGACACACTGACTTTTAGCGGCACAGTCCGACTGGAGAACATCAATGACCTGTCACCCGACACCCTGATCGGGGGTATTACCTTCAGCAACGATGCTGGTGCTTTTACGCTTTCCGGCAACCGGATTACGCTGAACGGAAACGTGAGCAATCTCTCAGCCAATGAGCACTCCATTGATCTGCCTGTTGTTCTCTCGGAAACGAGTACCTTTAACACCTCCGATGGTGCCATCACTGTCAATGGATCTATCAGCGGAACGGGCGGCCTGACAAAAATCGGCGGTAAGAAGTTAACCCTGACCGCAAATAACAGTTACGACGGTATCACCACCATTGACAACGGTATCATTATCATTACCCATGGTAATGCGCTGGGCAGTACTAACGGCAACACGGTGGTCAATGCTGAATCAGGCGGATATCTCCAACTCAGTGGAGGTATCACCGTTCCGGAGCCGCTTTACCTTAACTGGCAGCGTCCCAATACGAGCGGTATTCGCGCTTTAGACTCTCTCTACAATCTTGACGGCAGCAACACTCTGAGCGGAGAGGTCACCTGCTACCAAACAAAGATCTATATGGCACCGAATTCAGCGCTGGTCTTTTCAGGCGGTATCACCAATATTATAGGATATCTGACCTTCAGCGTTACTTATAACAGTGCTCTCGTGTTTTCAGAAAAACCGGTTTTAAGTCCGGGAAATCTGCTGTATATATTAAACAACGGGGTGGTTATTGTGGATGCCCCGGGAAATGTCTGGACGATCACACAGATTATTACGGGTGGTTCCGTGCGTACGGATCAGCCGAATGCGTTACCCATCGACTCTCTGATAGACATCAGGAAAAACACCTCCCAGCTGAACTTGAATGGAAATGATCAAACCGTAGCCGGTATCAGTGACAATTGCGATGGCATCATCACCAGCGATATGCCTGCTACCCTGACCCTCAACCAAACGAAGAATACGCTCTACAAAGGGAGTCTGAAGGGAGCTGTCAACCTTCTTAAAGCCGGGGCAGGCACGTTAACCCTCGCGAACAGCTCCAGCACCACCACGGGCGACATCACGGTAACTAACGGCACCTTGGCTGTAACTACTGATAACAGTCTAGGTAACAGCACCAATGTCACAGTGCTGGGTGGAACTTTGGATTTGAGGACGCAGTATGGCATTGTGGACACAGCGAGTTTATCCATTTCCAATGGTCAGGTGAAGATTGCAACAGGTCTTACCGAAAGAGTGGGACAGCTGTTTTTGGACGGTGTACAGAAGAAGAGAGGTAGCTGGGGTACAACAGCCAGCGGTGCGACGCATGTTGACGACACCCATTTTTCAGGAGACGGGATCATCTATGTATTGAACAGTCCACCTATTGCCGTGTCTGGCGCCACATGGGATGCGGGCGGTGCGGACACCCTCCTGAGTACTGCGGAAAACTGGGCGGGTGATGTGCTGCCGTCCTTTGACGGTGCCACGCATGCTGTCTTCGGTGATAACGGCAATACCGCGACCGTCGATACGGCGGTCAGCCTCTATGGGATAACCTTCAATAGCACTAACGACTTCACGCTTACCCCGGGTGCCGGTGCAGTGACGCTGGGGGCAGGTGGAATCACAGCGGCTGGTTCGGACACCCCCTCGCGGTTGTACGAGGTGGCAGTAAACCTGACTCTTGAAGAAAATTCGACATGGCACATCGCCGCGGGTGAGTCAGAAATGGCGACTCTGAAGGTTTCGGGCAACATCGGCAATAGCGATGACGCTTTAGGCTTCACTAAGACCGGAAAAGGAAAACTTATTCTGTCCGGCAACAATAGCTTTGATGATGTTGTCACCGTGAATGACGGCATGTTGCATATCACGCACGACAATGCTTTGGGCACCACTAACGGCAACACAGTGGTCAATGCCGAATCAGGCGGATATCTTCAACTCAGTGGAGATATCACCGTTCAGGAGCCGCTTTACCTTAACTGGCAGCGTCTCAATGCGAGCGGTTTTCGCACTGATTATTCTCTTTACAGTTTAAGTGGTAGTAACACCCTCTCCGGAGAGGTCACCTGCGACAGAACACGGATTCACATGGCCGACTATACGACACTGGTCTTCGAGGGTGGTCTGACGAATATTGATGGCAGTGTTGTTATGAATGTGCCTGCGAATAGTAAAATGATCTTCTGTAAACTGCCTGTGCGGAGTCATGGGCAGGTAATGTATTTGTTTAATACCGGGCTTTATGTCTTCAGTGTCTCCGACAATGTGTGGAGTAAAACACAAATCTATTCGGCCAGCAAGGTACGGACCGATGTCCCCAATGCCCTGCCGTTTAAGGCGACACTGGAGATGAATGACTCTAACAGCAAATTAGACCTTAATGGAAATGATCAGACTACAGCTGGAATTATTAATTCCTCTAAGGGGATTATTCAGAGTGAGAGTGCGGCCCGGCTGATAATCGATCAGGGCACTGATGCTATTTACCTGGGGCGTCTAGCCGGAGCTGTGAGCATTCTGAAAGCCGGAACCGCAACTCTGACTCTCTCAAATAATCTTAGCGAAACCACCGGAGATGTTACAGTCACTAACGGGACGCTGGCGCTAGCTATGGATAATAGCCTGGGCAACAGCACCAACATCACCGTGACCGGCGCTAATGCCCGGCTGGAACTGCGTACATCAGCCGGTATCGTTGATACGGCGACATTGACGATTGCGAATGACGGAGCCAAGGTCAATCTGTTAGGCAGCGTAAATGAAGCGGTCAGCTGGCTCTATCTGGATGGAAAGATGAAACGTGCCGGTACTTACGGTTCAACCGACAGCAGCGCGTTTTACAAGGATGATGCGTATTTTTCAGGCACAGGCATCCTGACGGTTCTACACGACCAGGCAGGTACTGTGATTATAGTGCGGTAAGGTGGGAAGCGAAGGCAACTTTGCCTTCCTGTGAACGGTTACAAGTGAATTAATCAATTCTTTTGATTAATCTAAAAAATAAAAGACAAAAAAAATAAAGGGGGAAAAATGAAGACAACGAAATGGATGAGTCAAAAGATAATAAAGTCAGCGGTAATACTGTTGCCGGCGGTTGGGGCCCTGGTGGCGGGAGGTCAGATACCGAAGTCGAAATATAACCATGACGAGTCGAAGGTGAAGCCATATACACTGCCTGACCCGCTGGTGTGTTTTAACGGTCAGAAAGTGAATAATGTGAAAGAGTGGCGCGAGGTGCGTCGTCCGGAAATTCTGGCCGCGTTTGAAACCAACGTGTATGGTCGAACTCCGCAACTTGCGACAGATCTCAAGTTTATTACGCATGAAGCGGACGGTCAGGCTTTTAACGGACTGGCGACGCGCAGACAGGTTGAAATCAGGTTGTTCAAAGATAGTGACGAGCCTAGGATTGACTTATTGATCTACATACCAAAGGATGCGCCGAAACCGGTTCCCGCATTTCTCAGATTAAGCTACGGTAATCAAGGTATCAGCGCTGATCCGGCCATCATCGCCTCACGCAACACGATTTCGACGAACGGGCAGCACGCCAGTAGCTGGGATTTGGAAATGCTTTTGAAACGCGGATATGCGGTGGTGACCTTTGCGGGAGCGGATGTCGAGATCGATAGATATGGCTCGGGAACTATTCCCCAAAAACGGGGGATTGGCTGGCGCCAGCATGGGGTGCGTGGTTACGCGTTAAAGAAGGCAGGGCGTACCGAGCCGAACGATGATGAGTGGGGAACACTGGCGGCCTGGGCATGGGGGATGAGCCGCGCCATGGATTATTTGGAGACAGATAAAGACATTGATGCGAAAAAGGTCGCTGTTATTGGACATTCGCGTACGGGCAAGGCCACTCTGTGGGCAGCTGCGAAAGACGAGCGGTTTGCGTTGGCTATCTCAAACAACTCCGGTGAGGGCGGGGCCGCCCTTGCGAAACGCTGGTTTGGTGAGACAGTCGAACTCATACCTGCAATCTGGTTTTGCGGAAACCACAAAAAATTCGCTGACAACGTGGCCGCACTGCCGGTTGATCAGCATCTTCTGGTCGCTTTAATAGCTCCGCGTCCGGTTTACATTGCAAGTGCTTCTCGGGATCTTTGGGCCGACCCCCGCGGCGAGTTTCTATCAGCTTTTCACGCGGAACCGGTTTTCCGCCTGTATGGCTTAAAGGGGGTTGATGTGAAAGAGATGCCTCAGCCTGATAATCCGGTAGGGGATTCAGTCCGATATCATGTCCGTACGGGAGACCATGCTGTCACACCATATGACTGGGAACAGTACATTTCCTTTGCTGACCGTCATTTTGGATACAAAATATCGAAATAAGCGGCTTTAGACCTTGAAGTACTCTTCCCACCCCTTGCGCGGGGGTTCGCCGATCTTGAGCAGAGCATCGGCCACGGCATGATTGGTGATCCGGCGGGTTTTGAGGTCGAAATCGATCTTAGTGTTGACATGGGTTGCTATTACTCCGAGATTCATGAATTGACTAAGTGGTCCTGAGACAGAGAAGCGAGAACGGCAGGTCTCTTCTCCTTTCGCGCCAAGCAGGAAATTTTTCCAATGGTTCGAGGGACTCCCGGGAAACTTAGGCAGTTCGGCCTTCACAGCCTCCGCAGTAGGTCCGATCGCGGAGAGCGCTGCGCTGTGGGAGCCGCCTTTAAAGATAAAACCGTCACCATAGATCTCTTTGCCGGGCGGCAGATCTTTGCCGAATCCGGAACCACCGCCAGAGGCTGGCGCATCGGTCTTGACTTTGGAGGTATTGAAGCCTTCGGGCAGTTCAGGGGAGTTGTTCTGCCCCTCGTACCAGAAAACATCGCAGGCGGGCAGACCAGGGCCACGTTCCGGTACTTTGAAGAGCAATGTACACTGCATCGGGTAGGTGATGGGATTCCAGCCGGTCATCTTGAGCGGTTCCACTGAGGTCGGCAGGCCCCACTTCAAGAATTCATGTCCGGTATCCAGGATGTGCGCACCCCAGTCACCGAGTGCCCCGTTACCGAAGTCGTAGAAACAGCGCCAGTCGCCATAGAGGTATTGCGGAGTATAGTCATGCTCAGCCACATGTGCCAGCCAAGTATCCCAGTCCAGGAACTCCGGTTTCGGCTGTTTGACGATTGCAGCCTTGATTTTGTTAATATCTCCGTCCCATTTATGCCAGCGTCGCGCTCCGTTCATGTGCGCGACGAATTTGGTTACACCTTTCATAATCCCAGCTTCCGCAAAGCTCTTGAATTGGAAGTAGTTGGCGCCGGAGTGCCCTTGGTTGCCCATCTGGGTGGCTACCTTATATTTTTTTTCGGCAGCCATGAGTAGATCGAGCTGGTGAAATGATTGAGCCAGTGGTTTTTCGACATAGACACTCTTTCCGCGCCGCATGGCTTCCATTGTGATAACGAAATGTGAGTGGTCCGGCGTAGCAATTAGAACAGCATCAATCTCTTTGTCTTGCTTGTCGAACATCTTGCGAAAATCAGTATAGCGTGGTACATTCGGAAATTTTTTAAGTATCTCTCCTACGTGGGGTTTAGTGGAGGTGTCGTGGATCTCAGTGTCACACAATGCAACAATGTTGCACAAACCGGTTTCATACAGAGAATTAACATCGTTTTTTCCTTGATTGCCGATGCCGCAGCAGGCAAGGTTGACCTTTTCGTTGGGTGTGGCCGCGCCCTGAGCGGAAGCTCGGATAAAAGGAAAGGCGGAAAGCACTGAAACAGCTGAGGTGCTCTTGAGAAAGTTACGGCGTGAGGAGATGTTAATGCGATTCATATTTGTCCTTTTACTTTGTATGATTATGCCGTGTCCGGCGTAGCCGTGGCGAAGACGGATGAAGCAATTAGCGTACGCTGCGTTGTTTTACTTCACTATCACTTTCAATTCCACTTAAACTTATTCGGCTGCTTTGGAGGTCACGGGCGGAACCGGATCGGAGCGGCCGGTGAATGCGTTGCAGGCTTTCTGGATCACTTCGAGAGGCGGCATTACGCCTTCCGTAACCAGGAAGCGGTAACGGAATGCGCGAGTGTCACCGGAGTTAATGGAGACGGTCGGGAACATGCCAAATCGTCCATAGTTGCGATACGCCGAAATACGTGTTTCAGAGGGGTTGTCCGGATGGTTCATCTGAACAACGCTGTAGCAGGTGTCTTTCAATGTGAAGGTCTCGCCGATCCAGGCGAGATCTTTGGCCGCATGGGGATTCACTGCTTCACCCGCATAGAGATAGGTGGTCTTAGCGCGGTCCATCTCGTTGGCGGGCCGGAACTGGATGCCCGCATGTTCCGGGTCGCCGTTGAGCGTGATATCACCTGCGGTTGCGGTGATATCCGCTTGGAAGTCGATCAGCGCATAGGCTGGTTCAGGAGCGCGGTGAAAGGTCATTGTACGCTTCTCTACAAGCAGGGGTTGACTTGCCTCGTCGTTCCAGTTCACGGTCGCGGTGACCGTCGCGGTATCCGCACTAATGTCGGTCACGGGCGTTCCTTGAACGACCTGCTCACCGCCTTTCATGTGCCAGCGGTCGTAGGTTTTGCCGTTGCAGCCGATTCTGTTCCAGCCGATAAAGATACCACGGTGGTGTGTATATTCACCGCCAGCCCCTTTAGTGATGGGTGCTATGCCCTTGGCATCAAAGACATGCAGGTAAGGTTTGTAGGTCTCGTGCTTCCGTTCCGGGGTTGAAACATCGTACGCGAGCATGAAACGTCCGACAATCTTGTTGTTGTCAAGTATGTCCAGCGTTTCCCCTTTTTTTATGTTAAAAGTAAACCTGTGTGCCGCATCAGCGTACACTAAACAGCTCCAGCCCATTACGATTGTGACTGCGAGAAGCCCTGACAGAATTTGTCCAAGCTTTAACGACCTGCGATTGCTCCCAAAACTAAACTCGTATAAAGATTTCATAAAAATAAGATTAGCAGATTGTGTGACTCTTTACAACTACAAAATCTGATATTTTAAAAATCGCTACGTCAGCGACAAAGCTGGCCTATTGCCCAGGGTCGGGGTCGCTATCGGAATCGGTATCGAAGGGCGCAAAAAAATGACCCTGATGCCAACTCCGACTCCGACACCGACACCGACTCCGAGTTGCATAGCAACACCTATCCACGCCGAATTCTCAACTGTTCATCTGCAAGCAGGAATGTCACCCAGCAGGCGATAGCGCGAGTTGACACTCATTCCAGGCTTGTTGTTTCCCGCTCCTGATGGCTGGGCATGAAAGGGAGCCTCGAAGTATTCCAGCCTGCTCCAGGCATAGCCGTAGTAGTCTTCGGTTCCAGTACCGAAGTGCGAAGGGAACGCTTCTCCGTCAACGTATATCTTCTCATCGCCTTCGCCCCACCAGCATCGATACCGTTAAAGATGGCAAGGATGTCGCCGACATGGATGCCTTTGCCGCTGATTTCCACAAAGCTCCTAGCGCAGCATAGCCGCAACCATTTTTTTATCTCTCACAAAGGCACAGAGTTTTTTGCCCGCGAATCTCCGCAAAAGGATAAGGGTATTTCATCCCTGCTACGCAGGGTCGCTAATCGCTTGAAATACCCTTATCATAAGATCACTCTTA
>JBAYXX010000124.1:0-9762 GCA_041673345.1 Kiritimatiellia bacterium | reverse complement strand
ATTGAAAACTTGGATAAGCGTTAAAAAAGCTAGCGGCAAGGCTGGCTTGGTTATGCGTTAATCGCCATAGTCCCATCAATCGCGGCTCGCAAACTGTGCAGATTACGGTGAACGATATGGCGCGGCAGATACCACGCCGCCAGCTCCGGCATCGTTGTTTTATTGGTCATGGCAATTTCTCCGGCTTAATAAAGCATTGGCTGATCACCTCATAGTTTTTTATTCCTCCTGGTCCGGTATCAGTATGTTGTAGCGACAGTGCCAGCCGCTGCTCGCTGGTGAGTTTTATCTGAACGCTCCGGTAGGTGGGGCAGTCCCCAGCGTAAATCATGGGGGCGTCATTTCTAATTACGACCGTAAGTGTGTCGCCAGGTAGTTTGTGGCTCATGTCTGCTGCTCCATTGCGGCGTCGATGGCTTTATCCAAAAACTCGCCGTCGTAAACTTCGCAGTGGGCCTGCCCTCGGTATTCTTCGCTCCAATAATCTATATGGACAACGCAAATACCTTCGGTGCTTGCCCGATTACGCAACCAGTGATACCGTTCAGCATCCTTCCGCAACGACTGTATCTCTGCCGATTGCAGCACGGCTTGCTCGATGGCTCGGGCAAATGATAGTCCGTTGTCCGTGCCTTCCCACTCGATCATGATTTCGTCGTTAGTCAGTATTTTTTCGGTGGTCATTACCAATTCCCTCCGGCAGTATCAGCTTCACCAAAACAGCACGGCCCGCACAATCCTACCGGGTGTACCGTAGGCAACTGATTGCAGTTTTCGCAAGGTGTAGTCCGGTCCTGGTCACCGTCTTTAAGGGTTTCGTCTTTAAGTGTTTCTTCAGTCATTTCATATTCCTCCCAATTTCTGCCGCAGCACGAACGATGGCGCAGCGGGTGGCGGCTTCGGCAATACCTACCAGATACGAGGGATCCTCGGCGAGCGGGTCGGCCTGGTCATTTCAAACCGCTTTCGATTGCTGCTTGGCAATCCACGCACGTCTTAACGCCCTTAATCGCTGCACGTCGTTTGTGTGGAATCACTCCGTCGCACTCAATACAATAAAACAAGCTTTCTGAGTCTTTCGCTCGTGCTGCGTGCTGCGCCAAGCTGTGCTCTATGTGCATTTCTGCATAGTCGTTAGCTATATCTACATCATCGGCCATTGATTGAATCCTCTTAAATATCGTTATGCGTCGTCATCTTCCGGCCCAGTCGGATTTACCCGGTCTGCCAGTCGGCGCAGTCTCTCAACCTCCCGGCTCAATGCCAGTTCCACGCTCCCGAAATGGTTGCCGTCTTTCCTGTAGTCGCCGCTGAATCCGGCAATCTCGTTGGCCCTTCGGTCGAGTATTTCGGCAATCTGCTTGCGTTCGCTCTTTGTCAGTTCTTCCATCATTTCTTTCTCCGTAGTCACGCGCCGCATAACATTTCAATCGAGCGTTAGCCTTCCATCGCCAGCTTGATTGCCCGCCGCACTGGTTCAAGTGCTTCCCTACCAAATCGCACCCAATCATCTTCACCTGACTGTGTAAAATATTTGTCTACACAGCGCAATGCTTCCAGCATTTCAGGCGCAGCGGCTATCAATTTGGCGTTGGCCTCGTGTTCTTCCTTACTGATACTGCGCGGATCGCCAGTGCCGCAGTCAAAATAGCTGACCATAGCAATGTGTTTATGGCCTGAAGATATAGCTGTTTTTACATTTTCACACTCAATTCGCCATGGGGCATTGCTGTGCACAGGGTAATCTTTTCCGCTGTAGGCTGTTTTGTTGTCACTCATCGTTCTTGTCCCCTTCCTCCGCCATAATTTTTAGAAACTCCTCAAAATTGTATGCCGCCTTATAATTCTCACCGTCCTTGGTAGTAATATGAAGCGTATGATTTGAGCCGCATGCCACAGCCACGGAAACAATATGATCCACACGCATGCAAATTGAGTGTGTTTCGGTGTAGATCATTACAAATCCTTTTGGGGCCTTTGTCTTACTCATCGTAATTCACTCCAAATATTTGCTTATTTGCAATCTTCTCTAATTTTTCTAAAGCCCGCAGTGCCGGAATCCAGTCAATGCTATCAGGTTTTCCTTTAAGTTGTTCCCAGTCCCAGCATGTGACGGCCAGTACAGTTTCTATACTAAGAGTCACCGTTTCCTCGTTCATAAATCCTCCAATAAAATCGGCTAACCATTCGTTTCACTCGGACTGGCCAAACTGCGGCCAGCCGGTGAACTCTATTGTTAGGTTTCACGGGCCTTGTCGATGCGCTGCCGCACCCACACTGCCCCACCAAGCCGCGCCAACTTGTCACGCTGGGCAGCAGTCATCCGCAGGCTCACGGTAATGGTCGGCTCCCCTTCCGCTACCGGCTTCCGCCCTTGGCCCCTTCCGGGGCCGCCGCGCTTGGCAGCGGCCTCTGTCATCACACAACCTCGTAACCAGCGATCTCCCAGTCAATCGCGGAGCCGTCGCCGTAAGCATCAGCCATCGCCTGGTCTTGCTCGTTGGTGGTGTAGTAGTATGCCACCAGCGTGCAGTCATTGCCGTCCTTGTCTTCGCAGCTCACGCAGGCGCTCCACTCGCACAGGTCATCGTTTTGGCATGCGCCGTTGTAGCCCACGCGGTTGGTCGGTTCGCAGTTCTCGCGCTCCACCTTGTCCACCGCCGCTTCGCCCACAATCGCCACAGCTTGTTCGCGGGTCAGGTTGCCTTTTGTGCTCATCTCAATCTCCTTGGTTTGCTGGTCGGCACTGTGCCTTCCATGTTTGTTATTGTAGTGCATTATCAAAGCTCTCTGCAACCAGCGTGAACTGTAGCCCGCAGTCTCTGCACGCCACAGTTCCATATCCGTCACGCCGATTCATTGTTCTACAGACAGGGCACGGGCCACTCTTGAAATTATTCATAATCGCATCGTCGGCAATTACTCGGCGGGGGCATGACGGACTTTCGCCTCCAACGCAGGGCATGGCGGCAGTCGCTGGATCGCCACCCGATCCCACCCAGCGCAGAACCTCGTATCGACGACCAAACTGGTCAGTCTTCGGGCGCAGAGCGCATACCGGGCCTGGGGTGATAGCCTCGACCCGCAACGCATTCCGCTGCAGGGGTAAATCATGCGGCTTGATCTGATGGGCGCATGCTTTCATACATCGCCCCCCCCCTTGTTTTCGGTAGGCTGCCAGGGCTGCCCGCGCCACCTTCGCGAAGTATTCGCCAGCGCTCGCACTGTGGTGGTGCGTCCCGGCGATGTCCTCCAGCGCCTCCACCAGTGCTGATACGTCCGGCGCGGGCTTTTCATCGGAGTTGAACCGCGCATTGAACCCCGCATTGAACCCTTGGGCGAACGCGTCGTTCCACTCCTCTTTTTCCAAGAACTTCGATAGTTCGGGCTGCGGGGCGGTGTATAGCGGCCGCAACGCTTCGCCCTCCCACTTCTGCGCCGCCTGCTCTAGCAGGCTGGCAATTTCCAGCAGCTTTTCACGACTGTGAATGAAAACGGCCAGGTCTCCGGCCTCCAGCGTTACGTATTCGCCAGCGTTGTCCTGCTGCCGGCTAACAGTTACACCTGTGTCGATCCTGATGTGCGCGTATACTGAAATTCCGCTCATGTTATTCCTCAGTCACATTGTCACATTGTTTTCGGCCATCGTACGGCGGCCAACCGTTGCGCTGCTCTGGTGCTATACCCAGCTCTGCGTCTTTGTCCCAGAGCGCCACCATTTCGCAATACCCGCGGCGGCTATTCTCGGCATCCTGTGCGTCCATCGTTCCTGCTAGGCCCAGCGCAGTAAATACCAGCAGTAGGGCGATCAGCCCGATATTTTTAGTCGTTGACATTGCCACCTCCTTTGCTGTGCTTGGTCATGTACTCGGCCAAAATATAGTTAACGCCATGACTAACAGATTCTGGAAACTGTTTTTCTAGCCACGCTTTGACTTGCGGCTCGACCCGTGCGGCTAGAATGACGCGGCGCGGGGGGTTTGGGTTTGTAGGCCAATTTTATTCTCCTGTGCTGGCTGGCCATCCTTGGCCGGTTGCGGGCTTAGCTTGAACATGATTATCAAGTACAAGCAGAGGTTGCCAAACCACCCACGCACTGCCCCCACTGTAATCATCCTGAAATCGTTGGCTTTGGCCGCCGTGATGAGGTGATCATGGATACACCCGTTCACGGAAAACGCACTGGCATCATGCGCCTGACTCCACGCGGCGGGCCGCTTTTTCCGCGATGACTTGGAAGCGCAGGCCCTTGGTGCGCTGATACTGCGCACCGCGCGCGTTGCCTATGCGCTCCAAGTTGGCAGCACCACGCAGGCAAACACGGGCACGCGACGACAAGTCGTCGGCCAGGTTGTGAAGTTGGATCAGGCGATGCGTGGTCATGGCTTCGATCTTTTTCTGTGTCATGTCAGTTTCCTTTGTTTGTCATTAAATGCTTGCAGGCGCTCTACTTCCGCCGAAGTCGCAGTTAACGATTGCATCTCTGATTTGGTATTTCATTTTATTCTTTCTTTCGTTTGGTGTTTGTTGCTTTGATGGGTTCATTGTACGCAGTACCGCGTATGCTGTCAACACCTTTTGCGAAAAATTTACTGCAGCAGCACCGAGCCGCTTCCCTAGCGGCTTTTTAACGCGCTCAGCAGGTCGCGCTGCGTAGCGTTCTTGTCTGCAAGGGCGGATAGCACGCGCTCATCAATACAGCCCCTGGCAACGATATGGACAATACGCACGGGCTTTGTCTGCCCCTGTCGATGCAGCCTTGCGTTGAACTGCTGGTACAGCTCCAGTGACCAGTTGAGGCCGAACCACACGCACAGACTGCCGCCGTCTTGAAGGTTGAGGCCGTGACCGGCGGAGTTATGCGATATGAAAACATCCCCGTCATCGTTGCGGATAAGGAACCTGTTTCGCGGCCCACAATCCACTAGGTCGTATACTTCCGAGACTTGCGATCCTTTGGGTACTTCGACGCACGATAGTCTTCTAACGCTTGCTCGGGCGTCATTCCTTTGTTCAATCTCGGCGTTATCGCCCCCCGCGAAACGTTCGCCACTCGACAAAACTCTCCGAGGTGCATCCGCTTCCCCATATATGTCAACTGTCGATTGTTTGATTTGTTCCCCTGCTGCACAGCATTCGTAACCCACCGACAATTTTCTTTTGAGTACCCCAAATCGTTGTTGATCCGATCTATTGTCAGATGGTCTCGGTAGGTGTCGAACATATCCGCGTAAAAGTTTTTGAAATCCAACCAGTCTTCCGAAACACCTCGACCAACAGCCCCGTATCGAGGGTAATCTCGGTCTGATGTATTGGACGCTCGGCTGACCATACTTCGCCAAATGCTCCAGAAACGGGTATTTGTCATCCGGTGAAAATCCTCTCCGTGACATTCCGCGCAATGTTTCCGCCGCTGTCGGTTTGCTCGGTCGAAGTTCTGTTTCGTTATGACGCTTTCCTTTTGACAATGGCAGCATTTCGCCAAGATAAGGGTCATCGCCCTCGTAGGTGTAAACCGCTTTTCCTCTAAAACTCGGATCGCTTCGTACATCTTTTGCCTCCAACCAAACACCGCCAACTAGCAGTTTGTGATTAGGCGTCAGGGTTATTCCTTCAACATCTATAACAGGCCTAATGCCTGAAAAGCTGCAACCTTTATGTTTAACAAACTCAACACCATCAAAAACCCGCTCATCATCTCTAACGTCTATGATTCTGACCCACCCTCGAGATTCGGTCAATACTTCGGTCCGAGGATGTAGACACGCGGGGTGGGCGAGCAGCATTTTGATCTTGCCGGCGTTCCAGTCGTCAATCGTCTGTTGGTTCTTGTCGAGCACAACCGCATCGGGGAATCGAGCCTTGATGCGGGTAAGGTCTGTTTTATAGTTGTAGGCGACCAGCATAGGCTCATCGTTCAGCTCGACCAGCTCGGCTAAGGCGTCCAGCTTGGCGCTGTGGACTTCTGACCAGTTACCCTTATCGTCCGTGTAGGTCGCGCCGTTACACCATTGCAGCAGCTTGTTAGCCAGCGTGGCGGCGTTGATAGCCTCGACTTCTTCTCCGTCCGGCAGTGTTGCCAGCAGATCCGACTCAAATCGCTGGTACGCCGTCGCTACCTTGGCTGGCAGTTCCACAAACTCGCTCAGGTCTATGCGCTGGGGCAGCTCCAGATAGTCGGCGGCTGACATGCTCAGGCACACGTCACTGATCAGGCCGTGGATCGTCTCGGCTGCGCCGGGCTTGATCGTCCATCGGTAACCCATGTAGTCCTGATCAAAGAAGCGCTGCTTAAAACCCGTCATGGTGCGACCTAAGCGCTCGCCAAAGTCAACCAGGTACATCTGCGCCCATAAGTCTAATAAGCTGTTGGGTGACGGTGTACCGGTCAGCAGCACCATGTATTCGGTGCCGGGCAATATGCGCTTGAGCGCCTTCCACCGTTGGGCGCTGCTGCTTTTGAAGCTGCTAGACTCATCGACAATGACAGCATCAAAGGGCCAGCGTTTGCCGCAGTGCTTGACCAGCCACGGTACGTTTTCACGGTTGATCGTGTAAACGTCCGCTGTGCGTTGCAGTGCGCTTATGCGCTTTCGCTCTGAGCCGGTGCACACACTAACCTTGAGGTGGCTAAGGTGTGCCCACTTGTCGCACTCTTGTGCCCATACGCTGTTGGCTACGCGCAGCGGGGCAATGACTAGCACGCGCTCAACCGCGCAGCCGTCCAGCAGATCAGATGCTGCGGTTAGACTGCTTGCGGATTTCCCTAAGCCCATGTCCAACAGCAACATGCAGCGCTTTCTCGACTTGATGAAATCAACGGCTCGGTTCTGGTACTCATGCAGGTCAGAGCGGGTAAGCATGGTCGATGGCCTCCAGCGAGTCGATGACCAAGACCGTGCAGCCGAGCAATCTGCGCCTTTCGTGGTCACGGCTTTGTTTTTCTGTGGGCTTTTCGCCTGGGCGTTTACACTCGACAAAATCAACGCGGCCACCTGGCAGTGTCACGATCCGGTCAGGCACCGAACGCCGTGCAGGGCTGGTGAACTTTTCACACTCGCCACCCAGCGCCTTGATACGCTTTACAAGGGCCTTTTCAATGTCTCGCTCAAGCATGGCGGTACCCCACTTCACACAGCAGCTTTTCAGCTGCAACAAGGTAGGCGTGATAATCCACGTCGTCAGGAAACCTATCGGGCAAGTCCATCAGTGGCTTGGCACCGGCTGACTTTGGAACTCGGTTGCTGTTTGTGGCGTAGTGTATGCACTCATCAGACGCCGCGGACGTTGACAGGTAAAAGCGGACCGCTTTACCCAACTTTTCGCCGCGCCACACCGCGCCACCCTTAACTCTGCGAACAGTACAGAACTTGCAAATGTCAGTGCATTCGGTAATGGTTTTGGCTATCGGCGTGCCCTTGGCGATATACTCAGCGACAGCCTCATAGATGATAGGTTGGTCAGGGTTCTTTTGTAAGCCGCCGCTGGCAAAACAGCCTTTTCCTTTTGTCGAGCCGTCCAGCTTGACAGCAATGTAATTATTAACGTCCCTGCTGGCTATGGCGCGGTAGTCCGTGCGCTCCAGGGTATAGCTGGTGTCTAGCATCCAGTCCCACATTATCGCGTCAATGCCTGGCTGTTTGGCCTTGGTGTGGTGCAGGACTATGCCGTCCGTGTTCGCGCTGATCACGCGCACTCCAGCAAGGTGTAGCCGCTCGATAAGCATCAGCAGAGCGAGCTGGCCCGTCACTGTTGTCTGAATCAAGAGGTCAGGCGCATAGAGTGCGCTGTATTTGCTCCCGAGCTTGCCGAACGACCCGTTTATCGCAATTTTAAGTGTGTCCGACTGTGTCTTATGGTAAGAGAGTTCGGCTTCCAGTTCTTCAATTCTAGCTTTTATTTGTTCTGCAGTTCCCATTGTTGCAAAGCCTCTTTTGCGTCATTTAAGTTTTTATAGTATCCCAAGTATTTCCGCTCACCCGCCAGAGTAACCCGCACTAGATAACCACCGTCTTGGTGGCGGGTAACACCTTTAATACCAGTCGAGCTATCAAACCGAGCAGGGCGCTCTAGCTTGTCCGACACATCAGCACCTTGCATCAAGCAAGCCAACAGTTCGCACCGTGCTGCAAAAGCCTGTTCTGCTGTTGCAAACGTACCGCCCAATTTGTATCGGCGCTTTTTGAAATTCACCATCGCGCAATAGCGACCGCTAGGCATCACTTTAACGCCGCGATAACCGCTGGTGTTGTTTTTGAATGTGCGACGGTTTAGCGATTGCTCGTGTCGTGTCGCCCATTTGCAGTTCTCCTTACAGTAGCCTTTATCGTTGTCGATACGCTCTATGCTGTGGTCTGGCGTTGGGCGAACACCCATATCGCGGGCAAAGTTTTCAAAGTGTTCCCACTCTGCGCAGTAGGTGATACCGCGTCCGCCGTAGTCGGGATAGCTGGCGTCTTTTGTGTTGTTGCAGCGCGTCTTAATACCGGCCCACACACCATAACTTGGGTGATCTCTAACAAAGTAGCCGTCAATCTTTTTGCCGCGCTTATGATAAGTTGAATTGCACATAAATAAAAATCTCCTTAGTTTTACTTATGGTAAACTCAAACGGTCAGTTTGGCAAGTTTATTTTTCAACGCTGCTATTTCTTTTGCTATTTCCTGAGAACGTTTCTTGGCGACCATGCGCCTATCAACAATGGACTGATACACGCGCAAGAACGGCGCACCAAGCGAATCGGGGGCCAACCTCTGCTGCAATATAATGTTGGGGTAATAGCTGGCAACATCCCAATCCGCCAAAACCTCATCATCAGCGCATTTTACAAACTGCCCCGACTCGCAAGAGTGTAGCCCGCCGATACCCATCTGGTATTGGGCATCACCAATGGTTATTTTGTTCTCGCGCAACCATGCAGGCATCAGCACCGAGCCGTTAGGACCAAGCGTGAAGCGCTCAGACAGAATGCGCTTGAATACCTGCTTTAGCGCATCAGTCTTGAAGCTGATTACCTTGGGGTCAAGGTAACGGAAGCTGTAATCATCAGGCAGTTTTGGTGCGCGATATTCCTTGCCGGTTATGGCAGACAGCTCAGACTTGATAACTGTCTCGGCAATTTGTGCATCCGACTTGCTGCGCAAATCCACACCATACTGCTTGGACATATCGGCGCGAAGGTCGATAGCCTTTTCAAGTCGGCGGTATAGAAGTTCGGTTGTGTCCAAGTCGTTGACACAATAGTCGCATAACACCTTGCGCATATCAGGTGTAATGCTGTCGTCAGGTTCAATCGGCAAGTCTTGCATCTTGGGCGCATTCATACGACCGCCGTAAATCTTCAAACCCGATTGTCCCGGTGCAACTTCGATAATGTCAATATGGTCCCATGTGGAAGGTATCTGCAAGTTTTCGTCGCGGCATATTTTCCATGATGGGAAACCGCTTTTTATGATCTTGTCAGACAGCCGCTTAAGGGCCTTGTTATCCCATCCAGACAACGCGGCAACAATAATCGGTAGGTCATAGCTGTTGCCGTTAAAGCTGATGGTGGTCAGGCTGCGCATCATCGCAGCAATGGTTTTTGCGTCAAGTGGGTGGCCGGGGTAAAGCTCGAAGTGCCGAACCTTCCCACTGTTGATGTGTTTGGCTGAAAGTAGCCAGTAATCTTTATAGCATTCGGTATCAATGACAATCATAGAGGGGTAGCCTCGTTAAAAAAAGCCGCCCGAAGGCGGCTTGATAGGTTGGCGGTTTTTAGAA
>JBAYXX010000123.1:0-10227 GCA_041673345.1 Kiritimatiellia bacterium | reverse complement strand
TAATATAAAGAGCAATCAGCCCGAACAGCAAGCCAAGCAGAGAGCCCTTTGAGAACATTTTTAACTCCTGTCTGTTTCATCAGCAACACAGCATATCTCGTAAAAGATATTCAAACTATGGCATAAATATCAGATTGCGTCAAAATAATTTAACTGCGAATAATACAAATTTTGCTTCATAGAAGCAACACTACACCCTAGGGCGTGCTTTTCACATGCCTATTGCAAAATGCCGCTCATAGAGCGGCTACTACACCGAACAATAACCCTTGCATTCCGCAGTGCGGCGCATGTGTAGTAGTCGCTCTATGAGCGACATCGGTTGACGATGATGTGCGACGATAGCGGATTACGATTAAGATTGTGATAAGAATTGATCACCCTCTACCCCATAACTTTCCCAAAACAGACTGCTCATAAATCAGCTCTCGCTATTGCTATTCCGCGGTAACAGACAGCCTGAGTAACCGCGCCGGAGATAAACGACTCAAGCGCATCCGTGGCCATCAGAGTGCCGCTTACCTTAGCCCGCATGGCGCCATCTTCGTCTCTGTAGATAAGTTTAATTATAACTATATTTACGGCAAAAAAAGCGCCCCGGTTAAAGGGCGCTTTTTTAAATGTATGAACCAGGCTTAATGTTTGGCAAGACGCGCTTCGAGCGCATTTAGTTGTTCAGTCAATTTGACTGGCATCTTGTTGCCAAGCTTGGCCAAGTACTCTTTGGCATCCGCGAGCGTGGCTTTGAAAAGGTCGGTGTCGACCTTCATCAGCTCAGCCCAGTCCTCAGCGGTGACGTCCAGCCCGTCGAGGGTCAGATCGCCGTCGATTGGCATAAAGCCGATCGGGGTCTCGCGGGCCTCGACCTTGCCTTCAACGCGGTCACACATCCATTTTAGGACACGTGAGTTTTCACCGAAGCCTGGCCACAGCCATTTGCCATCCGCTGTTTTGCGGAACCAGTTGACATAGAAGCAGTGGGGTGCCTTATCGCCCAGTTGCTCGCCCATGTCAAACCAGTGCTGGATGTAGTCGCCTGCGTGATAGCCGATAAACGGAGTCATGGCAAACGGGTCGAAACGCAGCTTTGCATCAACGTCGAGTGCTGCCGCAGTTGGCTCAGAGGAGGCGGTTGCGCCCATATAGACCCCGTGCTCGAAGTCAAATGCTTCGTGCACCAGCGGGATGGTGTTGGCGCGTTTGCCGCCAAAGATAAAGATATCAATCGGAACGCCGTCAGGGTCTTCCCAGTCCGGACAGATGGTTGGGCAGAGTTCAGCGCGCGCTGTGAAGCGGCTGTTAGGGTTAGCGCCCTTAATCTTGTTGCCATTCTCATCAACCATCCCTGGTTTCCAAGGTCTGTTCAGCCAATCAGTACCGCCTTCGCACTCAACACCCATGTCCTCCCACCATACATCTTTGTCAGCTGTGACAACCACGTTGGTGAAAATGGCATCCTTACGGCAGCTGGCCAGTGCCATCGGGTTGGAGCTGGCAGAGGTTCCTGGAGCTACACCAAAGAAGCCAGCCTCCGGGTTGATGGCATGCAGGCGGCCATCTTTACCAGGCTTCATCCAGGCGATATCGTCGCCAATGGTCTCGACGTTCCAGCCAGGCACCGTTGATTGGAGCATGGCGAGGTTGGTCTTGCCGCAGGCCGAGGGGAAAGCAGCCGCGATATGAAATTTTTTGCCTTCCGGGTTTATGAGGCGCAGGATGAGCATGTGCTCAGCCATCCAGCCTTCGCGGCCAGCCATGGCAGAGGCAATCCGCAGTGCCAGGCATTTTTTGCCGAGCAGGGCGTTTCCACCGTAGCCGGAGCCATAGGACCAGATCAGGTTCTCTTCCGGGAAGTGCGCAATGTATTTCTCTTCCATCGGGGCGCAAGGCCAGCGAACATCTTTCTGCCCCGGTTCCAGCGGCGAACCGACAGAGTGCAGGCAGGGGATAAAGGTATCCTCCTTTTCGATCAGGCGCAGAACTTCAGTGCTGACGCGGGTCATGATGTGCATATTGGTCACAACGTAAATCGAGTCGGTGATCTCAATCGCATTCTTCGCGATGGGTGAACCGATCGGACCCATGGAGAAGGGGATTATGTACATGGTGCGCCCCTTCATGCAGCCCGTGTAGAGCTTGGTCATGGTTTTTTTCAGCTCAACCGGGTCGATCCAGTTGTTGGTCGGGCCAGCATCCTCTTGTTTAACGGAGGCAATATAGGTACGGTTTTCAACGCGGGCCACATCGGAGGGGGCGGAGTTAAACGCGAAACTGTTGGGGCGCTTCTCTTCATTCAGCTTGATCGCCGCGCCGCTGGCAACCGCCTCTGCCATCAGGCGATCATACTCTGCGGTTGAGCCGTCACACCATACGACTTGATCGGGTGTGCACATTTTTTCGATTCCGGCTACCCAGTCGAGCAGCTTTTTATTTGTGGTAGGGGCCATTTGTTTGCTCCTTTTCATTTGTGGTTTCAGTTGTTATAAGGATTCACTTTTGCATTTCAATGGCTGAATAACAGCCTGAATAGTCAAAATGAAGGTTTTATTATGCTATAATTAGTTGTGAAAATCAATGACAGAGTGTTGAAAAACGCATAAAAACACTTTTCAGTCGCAGGAGCACCTATACGCAGGTCTGTCTTGCCTATAACTTCAAATGATTCAGGGTATTTCCCATGTGTTTTTATCTTTGTCGTCGAGTTACCCCATCGTTTTTTCGCAGCGCGCTGCGCGGCGGGCTTGCCTGTAACTGCAGTAGTAACCCTGAACTTGTTAGCTGTTCTGTACGCCATCGCTGGGCTGGGGTGAGGTGGCTGCATCCGCCAACTTTTCAAAGGGTTCGATCCAGCCGAGATCACCGAGGATCATATACAGACAAGGCAGAACCAGCAAAACCAGGAGCGTTGAGGCGAATAAGCCGAAGGCTGTACTGATGACCAGCGGTTTAAGAATCTGCGCTTGCAGACTGCGCTCAAACAGGATCGGCAGGAGCCCTGCAATGGTTGTGCCAGAGGTGAGTATCACTGCGCGGAAGCGGGCGCGGCTGGCACTGGCGGCGGCTTCATGCAGTGTCCCCGCATGGGTGCGCGCCTCTTTGAGGAAGAGCACCAGCAGAATGGAGTCGTTGACCACAACACCAGCCAGTGCCACAAAGCCGAGCAGACTGGGCATGCTGATGGGCACGCCCATCAGCGCGTGGCCCCAGATCACTCCGATCAGAGCGAAAGGAATTGCGAGCATGACGATGATCGGCTCGGTGTAGGTGCGGAATTGAAAACTGAGCACAATGAAGATCCCGAGCATGCCCAGGCCCAGTGAGGCCAGCATCGATTTGCGCGCGCGTCCTGATTCCTCAATTTCACCGGCAATGGTTGTCTCAATCTCCGGATATTTGGCGCGGAATTCAGGGAGGTAGTTCCTGCGAAAGAGTCCCATCAGCTCCACGGTGTTTATCAGGCGCGTGTCCACATCGCCATACACTGTGACAGCCCGCAGGCGGTTGAAACGCGCCACACGCGCCCATCCGCGTCCATGCTTCCAGGTGGCCACACTGCGCAATGGTGTTTCGTTCCCATCCGGCAGACGCAGCATAAAATCATCCAGATTGCTGATTTTGTCGCGGTCGGTGAGGGTCAGGCGCACATCTATTTCATAGGATTCAGGGCCGACCTGGATTTCATCGGCAATCAAACCCTGAAACGCACCGCCAAGTTGTCGCGCGACATCCGCGGCGTTGATGCCGATGCCGTGTGCCTCCTCGCGCATGCGGATCAGAACTTCCGGTTTGCCGGGGCGCAGGTCATCAGCCAGATTCACAACTCCCGTAAACTTAGCCAACCAATTTTTAGCATCAATGGCGGCGGCTTTGATCATCTGCAGGTCATCTCCGCGCAGGCGCACCTCAATCGGGCGCCCACCGGGACCGAAGCCCGGTTCGCTAAGAGCCAGGCTAATCGCATCGGGCAGCGAGCCAATCTGTTCGCGCCACTCCGCAAGATACTCCTCGATCGTGCCCGCACGCTCCTCTGCACTGAGCAGATCAACTGTGATGGTGGCAACGTGCGGCCCGTTTTCAAAGGCCTCGCTGTTCTGTGAAAACCGGACATAGGTATTTTCCAACAGCGAGCGGCCCTGCGGCTGCTGCGGCTTAAAAACAAGTGCTGTGGCATCAAGCGCACTGAGAACATGTTCAACCGTTTGTTCGGTGCGTTCGAGCGGCGTACCCTGCGGCATTAACAGGCGCGCCACAACAACGTCACCCTCAAGATCCGGGAAGCCCTGAACCTTGATCCGCCCTGAGATCAGCATGCCAATCGAGAATATGAACAGTGCCAGAACTGTGCCGAATACGAGGTAGCGCCGAGGCAGCAGGGCTGCCACGACCCTGCCAGTTAAATTGTCGCGCAGCCAGTCGATGAAAGCCGAAAACCGCTGGCGCCCAGGGCTGGCTTTGTTTGGATCAAAGTGGCGCATGGCGTGGTTGAGATGCGCAGGGAGAATTGCGAAAGCTTCGATCAGGCTGATTGCGAGCACCAGCAGCAGCATCATGGGCACAACGCAGAGCACACGCCCGATCTGTCCGTCGATAAAGGCCAATGGCCCCAGCACGCAGATGGTCGTCAGAAAAGAGGAGAACACTCCGGCAGCGACCTCGCGGGTGCCATCCACCGCTGCGGTCAGGGGGCTCTCTCCCCGCTGGCGGTGGGCCGCGATGTTCTCGGCAATCACGATGGCATCGTCCATCAGCAGCCCGAGTGCCAGGAGCAACCCGACCATTGTGAACATGTTCAGGCTGAGTCCAAGGCGCGGTGCCAGTAGAAAAGCTCCGAGAAAGGAGACTGGCAACCCCATTGACACCCAGAATGAAATCCGGACATGAAAGAAGGCCCACATCACCAGGAACACCAGCGCCAGGCCCTGCACACCATTGGAGATCAGCATATTCAATCGGTCAATCAGAATCAACGAAGTGTCCTGTGTGACAGTCAGTGTCATTTGCGGACGGCGGAGGCGCTCCTCGGCCACAAAGACCTTGGCGCGCTTGGCCACGGTGATGGTGTCTTCGGCTTTAGTTTTATAGATATTGAGCAGGGCGCAGCGCTCGCCGTTCATTTCGACCTTGTCTTCGTCGAACTCGAAGCAATCTTCGACGGTCGCGATATCACCCAAGCGGACGACACCGCCATCAGTGCCAGCCCAAACGACCACGGATTCAAGCTCTGCTGGTGTCCGGCGGCGATCATCAAAGCGCAGTAGAATCTCGCGTTGCCGGGCCTGGACAATTCCCAGCGGTGTGTCGCGGCTCTGGGCCGTGATGGCATCTGCCACGAGCGGCGCACTCAACCCTGCCGCGCGCATTGCGGAATCAGAGAGGTTGACCCTCAATTGACGCTCCGAAAAGCCGTCAATCTCGATTAGCGAGAGACCTGCCTGCTGCATGCGGTGCTTGAGATCTTCGCTGTAGGCTTTCAGATCCGGTGCGCGGGTTGGGCCTGAAACCAGCAGCCCCAGCACCAGATCAGTGCGGCCCAGCTCCTTGATCACTGGTTTTTCGATCTCAAGCGGAAAATCATCAACAGCGCCAATGCCGCGTTCGATATCATTAAAGAATTTCTGGAAATCGCCGTCATCGGTCATCTCGATCACAGTGATTGCAAGATTTTCACGCGACTCTGAGCGCAGCTCGGCCACGAAATTGACATCGTCTAAGGCATCCTCAATCCGCTGTGTGACAGCCTCTTCGACCTCGGCTGCCGTGGCGCCGGGGTAACGGATACGCACCTCAACCTCGCTCGGAGCGTAATCGGGCATTGTCTCACGCCGGATTGTCGGCAGCGTCAGGGCACCCGCGACCAAAAACAGGACCATCAAGAGGTTCGCGGCGGTGGGGTGGCCAGCAAAAAATCGGATCATTCTGCACCTGCCTCGTTTTGGGCGTCTGCGACCAGAGCGTGTTGGAGCGCGGCATCAGGAGTTGCATCGACCTTCATCCCCTCAATCGCGGGTGTCGGATCAGAGACAATAACGCTTTCGCCGCCAGTCAGCCCGGATGCGATGCTGGCGATTTCGCCTTGAGTAAAAGCAATGCGAACTTTGCGCTCCCGCAGGCGACCGTCAGCATCCATCAGGTAAACGTGATCGCCATGCACTGCGCTGCGCGGCAGTACGACGCTGTCCGGTCGCGCTGGAGCAATCAGCTCCATCTCACAGTACATGCCGCGCATTAAAGCTGGACGGATGCCCGGCACGACCTTCTTATATGGGTCATCAACCAACGCGATCACGTTGATGGCGCGTGTGCGTGGATCCACTATTTCACGAATGCGGTCAAAGCGCGCTGGCCAGACAGCCACCCAGTCACCGCTGTGTACACGAACCGTAACCTTGAGATCAAAGACATCCCGCAAGGTTTCCATGGTGAGCCCTGCTTCAAGCGACTGGCGTTTTTCGTCGCTAAGCAGGTTGCGCAGTTGTTCCGGGCGGAATTTTGCCTCAACCTCGACCGCTGCGGCTCCATGCGCTTCGAACATGGTCTGTCCGGCACTCACGAACTGCCCTTGCTCGATATTGACCGCTGCCAGGCGGCATTCGAATGGAGCTTCGACTACGGTTCGGGAGAGGTTGAGTTTTGCCTGCTGGAGGTTGGCCGCATGTGAAGCCAGCGCTGCCACGAGTGCCTTGCGGCGGGAGGGGAGCAAGCCAAGGGTGTTCTCGAGTTGCTGGATACTCTGTTGCTGTTGGAGTACTGTTCGTGCTTCGCGGTCCACCTCATCGGGGGTAATGGCACCGCTCGCCTGCGCGTTGCGCTTGCGGTTTAGGGAGGCTTCCGCAAGGGTCAGCGAGGCCTTCTCGATCTTAACTGAAGCCGCGAGATGTAGCTCTTCGGCATCCAACTCAGCCAGTCGCGCCTCAGCCTCGCCGATCGCCGCCTCCAGACGTGCCACAGCCAACTCATAGTCGGAGGGGTCGATCTTCACCAGCAGCGTGCCTTTCTGTACCAGCATGCCAGCATCAAGCAGGTGGGAGACGAAGACGGCTGAACCTTTGACTTGCGCAACTGCCTGCCAGACCTGCGCAGGTTCTGCAAGTCCATGGCCGGAGGCTCGTGGAATTAGATTAACTACCGGCACAGTGATCACGCGTAATGGGATGCCTATTTCGTCCGCAGGCTTTTCAAGCGGGCCGGAGCGTGTACGCATCAGGAGAACGACTATCAAGGCTGCGATTGCGACTGGCACCAGAGCCAGCCAGCGCTTCCAGTTTTTACGCGGTTTCGGAATTTGTGGACTCTGCATGTGATGTTCCCCTACGGTTGTGCTACGCTAGTCGCTTAGGCGACTAGAAAAAACAGTTAATTGCTCTTTGCAAAAAGTTGGCTATTGGGCCTTATTGCGGCTTGTTTCGCAATCATCCACCGCATAGCGGCGGATGCTTTCAGTATGTCCGCCGCTATGCGGTGGACGCCCATTTTCACCTCAAAAACAGCGTAGCGCATTCGCACCAGCCGTGCAACATGCAAACTTCATTAAAGCGGAAACGTGTAGGGTTGGCGGAACTTGTCCGGCGTAGTTCCGCTTGCGGGTTGAATCATCGTCCTAGTCAAACATCGGTTGACGATGATGTGCGAAGATGTTGGTGGACGATTGGGATCATGCGTGAATCGTCCACCAGCATCGTCGCCGCTATCGTAAATCGAAGGCGCAGCCAAGCTTCAGTTTGTCCGGTTTCCTACCGGACATGTCCGATTGGAAATCGGACCTACGTTGCTCGCGCCCTCACGCACCTCTCCACTCCGCGCCTGATGCGGATTTAGGTTCTTTGTGGGAGATAAAATGGTTGTCCGGTTAACCTTTATGCAGACCAGAATTCAAGGCGATTTTTTTCTGGGTCATGCAAGAAAAAAGCTTGGCCGCCCAAGCTGCTTGGGAGAATAGGGCCGATTACCACGCCCTTATCCTTCAAGGTGCTCCACACGCCTTGCAGGTTGGGCACTTTGAACGTGACGGTAACACCTGCCCCACCCGCAGAACGAATGGAAGTGGCCGATGCGTCGGCAACACTCAGGCAAGTATATTTGGTTACTTGAAATTCGACCAACCAGCTGTTCGCCATGTTGACGGTAAAGCCGATGGTGTCACGATAGAAGCGGATTGTATCTTGCCACTGGTCGCAATAGAGTATGATGTTGACTATCTCAGGTTTCATGTGGCAAACCGTTGAGGAGCGCGTTTACTCTGTGATCGAGATTGCCTCCACAGGGCAGCTCTCTGCCGCCTCACGGCATAGTTCTTCCGCATGCTCTGGAACCGGGGCTGCGATTACCACAGCGACGGCATCGTCCATTTCAAACACGTCTTCACATATCCCTACGCACAGCCCGCAGCCAATACAGAGATCTTCGTCAACTTTAGCTTTCATCTGCTCTCCTTGTGTAAATGGCAGAGGGGGAGGGATTCGAACCCCCGGTGCCTTGCGGCACGCCGGTTTTCAAGACCGGTTCTTTCAACCACTCAGACACCCCTCCGAATGAAGTTCCCATTATAGAGGATTAAGCTCCTGGTCTTCAAGCTGGAATTTGACAATTTTGCGATTAAGGGGTAAAATGTTGTGACTTGGTGACCTGGTGACACGGTGACATGATTTGCCCAGATCCCGCCCGGCAGCCCCGCCGGATTGACCAAGTCACCAAGTCACCCGGTCACCCGGTCACCAAGTCAAAACCACGCCTCACTCCGTGATCTTGGCCGCGAACTCCAGCGCCAGAATTGCATAGGAGGTGGCCAGCACCGGATCATTCTCCCAGAAGCGTCCGTTAGCGTTCACCCATGAGCCATCTTGCTGCTGCAGTGCGATGACCTTTTCGACCAGCTCCTTGCGCCAAGAGATGTCGCCTGCTTGGCCCGAAAGCGCATCCCGGCGGCTGGCGGAGAGTGAGCGGGCGATCACATTATAAAAGAAGTAAAGACCCTGATGGCCCATTCCAGGGTTCTCTTCGAGGGTCCAGTGCTTGCCTGCCCAGTCGAGTGCTGAAACAACCCGCGGATCATTTGGCGGAACTTTGGCATAAACCATTGAGAGCAGTCCAGCGTAGGTCATGCTGCCATAGGCGCGCAGAAAAACCTTACCAGTGGCATTGGTCACAGTGCCGGCTTTAGGGTCCTTGGGGTTATAGGCGAATCCGCCTTGCTGCTCCGCGCCAGCCGCGGCGGGGCTTTGCAGTTGCTCTACAAATGCCAGTGCCTCATCCCACTTGAGATCAGCTCGTTTTTGATCCGCCGGGCGCGCATCCTCAACCGCTTGGGTGCGGCGCATTGCTTCCATGGCGAAGTGTGTGTTCATTAGATCAGCATAAGGTCGATCAGTGCTGCGATCGTAGCCGAAGCCTCCTTTGTAGAGATCTCCGCCGGTGTGCTGCCCGCTCGCCACAAAGGTGCGCGCGTTTCGGATGATTTCGTCGAGGTTCCTCTGTCCTGTTGCATGCAGTGCCATCATGCATATCGCAGTGTTGTAGTTGCTCAGTCCGCCGCCCTTCTGGCCGGGAATGGCGTGGTAAATGCCGCCGTCAGGCTGGACAGCCCCAGTGATGTATTTAACGCCCTGGTCAATGGTCGTTGCATCGCCGCTCTGTGAGGCGACGGTGGCCCACAGTGCCAGAGCGGAGAGTGCCGGAAAGCGGTCATCTGACCATGCGCCATTCTCCTTTTGAGCTGACTTGAGCCATGTAACTCCCGAGCGCACCGCCTTTTCGGCAGCCTGCTGCCAAGGCTCGGCGCTGTACACATTAAACGCGCAGAGAGCTAAAACAATAATTACAGTCTGTTCCAGTATTTTCATCTTTTGATTTCCTCCTGTGTTATATTCAATATAGCTTAAAGCAGCTTTCCGGAGCAACTAAATTTTTTGAACCGTTTGAGGGTGCAGGGCGTTTGAATAGCAAAGGAAAATTGTCAGGATGCGAGTTTTGAAAGATCAATGCAAGAGGTTTTATCTGGTGATCATGCTGGCAGGTGTGGTTATGAACAGCGGTGGTGCTGAGACCAACGCTGGCACAAACCGGACAAGTGAGGTAGCTGTTAAATTGCCGGATGTGATTGTTACCGCCGCGCGCCGAGCTAAAAGTGCGCTGGATCTGCCGTACAGCGCCAGCTCCTTTTCCGGTAAACAGATTCAGAATTTCAAGCTCTCGCGCACAACTCCCGAGATACTGCGTGAGGTGGCTGGTGTG
>JBAYXX010000122.1:0-10748 GCA_041673345.1 Kiritimatiellia bacterium | reverse complement strand
GCAAGCGGGTTAACCTCACCATAAGCATAAACATTAACACCTCCATCAATCCCCAGCGGGTCGGATTGCAGGAAACGTTTCTGCTCACATGAGTACGCCCTGTAAAGGGTCAGATGCAACTGAACATTTGAATCATAACACACGCCATATCCTCCAAGCCACAGAAAAGGTGTTTTGGTCATGCCGACATGTTTTACCGCACCGTAGGGCATGTAGGCGAAGCGGTCGGTGATGGCCCCGGTGCTGGTGCTGAGTGCGATAGTCGAGCCCAGCTCATTGGCATGATAGTAACGGACAAACAGAATCGAGCCCGTTTTGCGGTTCATCTCATAGTGCGCCAGCAATCCGTAAGAAGACCAGAGGTAACAACGCTTGATATTGCCCTGCGCATCGGCCTCCGCCAGAGGACGCTTGAGAGGATCAGCATAGTCGATGATATAATATGTTGTCTCGGTTATTGTTCCATCGCTGAATGTCCGAGCAACCCGCGCCCCGGTCGCATCATAGCGGTACTCCGTTGTTTCCGCCCCGTTGACAACTTTAACCAGGCGGTTGTCAAAATCATACTCGTAAACCACGGAGGAGGCGGTCGCAACCTTAGAGGTCTGGCAGCCATTAGCACTGTAAGCGTAGCTCTCTGTTCCCGCATTGAGGAGCTGATCCGCGCTGTTGTGTGTGCGGTTCTGGGTATAGGGCTGGGGCTGATCCGGGATTAAGCCGGTCTGCACAACCTCATTGGTCAGGAATCCGCGGAGATCGCGAAGTAGCGTGTGGGTGGCCTTGCCGTCATAGTCAAACCCGATTATCCTGCTTTCGGCATCATACTCGAAATCCGCAATTATTCCGTTGGGGTAGGTCATGTTTGTCAGACTTCCCACCCCGTTGTAATTGGAACTAAAGCTCTCTGAGCCCGTCAAGAATTTTACTGTCACTGCCCCTCCCCGACGCACCGCTGAGATTCTCTGCGAAGCAAACATGCAAAAGAAAATAATTTTCGAATGGAGAACAACCCTATTTCATTATTCTGATCGATGCTGATTTTTTTAAACAGCGAACGTTTATTGTTCAATATCTCAATCGCATCATTCCCAACGGCCAACACGCACCAACATTTGTAGTGACTCATGCCGACACCAAACTTAATTTGGTTAAATGTAATAACATTAATTTCAGCCTCCACCAAAAAAAAATCATTATTTTTAAATGAAATTACGTTACTCTCTGAAATATCAAAGGAATACTCAACAGGATAAGTAATGTCTTTCAACCAATAATCGACTAAACGGCCTTTAATTTCTGAATTTTTCTTAAGCTTGCTTCGAATCCATCTTCTTGAAATAATTTTACTACAGAGAAAAGAAACTGCCCATAGCAACATAAAAATCAACCAAAGAAAGATTAATGTTGCTTTATAAAACTCATGATTTTTTGTTAGCATATTTTTTCACTTTCGAATTCCAACTTCACGCGGATTGGTATAACGGTTTTCAGATGCCGAACTACTTTGTGCCTGAACATAATTAGCCAAATTTTTTGCACCTTGATACACAGGTCCATTTGGTGAAAACGCATAAATAAGATTCTGTACAGGATGTGAAAAAGTAGCCGTTGGACCCTCCATGTTAGCAGCAATAATTGGTTCGGCATAATATGCGGCCTGACTTAAAACTTGAGACGTTCGCAAAACCGGAGGCGAATACAACGCATGATTTGCAACAGTTGCGGCGGCCCCACCATAAAGATAAATCCGAGGCAGCAAATTTGCAGCACTATTTGCAACTGCCGGGCCAGCAGCAGCAACGAAAGGTGCCGCATAATAGGTACCTCAATTTGTCATCCTAATACTCAGACACATAAGCTCCTCCTGAAGGGCGTAAACGGTTACACCTCTGCTCTTAATATCAAAGAAAGACTAGCGCATAGACAAGTGAACCTACGAATATCGACGTCAAGGTCAGCAAAAAAGCCCCGCCCGTAATGAAGAACCACCGAGTTCGGATGCGAGCAGCATCCTTGAGGCGCATAAGCTTCTCATCTTCCTCCTCATTATCATCATTATTAAATAGCCAAGGGAGAGATTTCGACGAATTGACTAAACCGGGGCCGAGGTTTTTAAAAGAAGAGAGGTCTCGCCAAAGGGCATAATAGTTCTCTTTAAGATACCTGTTTAAGCGGACTGAAACGATAATCGCATGAAAGGCCTCCTTGAAAAACACTATTAACTCAAGTAGAAGAAAGACGATCATCGTGATTACAAATGTTTTGTTCATTTTATGCCTCCTGTGTTTGCAGTACCCTCACTTGTTATAAGTGGCCATATACTAGTTTTTCCGATAAAGTTGTGAAACTCTGGCGACCCAACGCCGCCGCCGACGCTCAACGTGAAAGAAGGTTTGGGATCAAAGGCAACCTCAGATATTGGAATCGAACCTTCGAGGCCAACATTCAAGCCGGCACCAGTACCAAATGCAGCAGAGGCTCCGATAGCAACTGCCGGACCATTCAGGTCCATGATGTGTTCATTCAAAGACCAAGTTATGTCAACTGTCGTCGCAGCACTTCCACCAACAAAGGTACCTGGCGCAACTCCAGTTATGCTATATAAACCAAACTGGAAAAGATGCTCATCCGAAGAACCTAAAGCAATGCCAAAACCACTTTGCCCTCCCCAAGCAAGGCCACCCGAACTTGACACACCAACCTGAAGAGTCCAGAGACCATAGGGATCAATAAACGCAAGCGGGTTAACCTCACCATAAGCATAAACATTAACACCTCCATCAATCCCCAGCGGGTCGGATTGCAGGAAACGTTTCTGGTCACATGAGTACGCCCTGTAAAGGGTCAGATGCAACTGAACATTTGAATCATAACACACGCCATATCCTCCAAGCCATTGAAAAGGTGTTTTGGTCATGCCGACATGTTTTACCGCACCGTAGGGCATGTAGGCGAAGCGGTCGGTGATTGCGCCAGTGCTGGTGCTGAGTGCGATAGTCGAGCCCAGCTCATTGGCATGATAGTAACGTGCAAACAGAATCGAGCCCGTTTTGCGGTTCATCTCATAATGCGCCAGCAATCCGTAGGAAGACCAGAGGTAACAACGCTTGATATTGCCCTGCGCATCGGCTTCCGCCAGAGGACGCTTGAGAGGATCAGCATAGTCGATGATATAATATGTTGTCTCGGTTATTGTTCCATCGCTGAAGGTCCGAGCAACCCGCGCGCCGGTCGCGTCATAGCGGTACTCCGTTATTTCCGCCCCGTTAACAACCTTAACCAGGCGATTGTCAAAATCATATTCGTAAGCCATGGAGGAGGCGGTCGCAACCGCAGAGGTCTGGCAGCCGTTAGCACTGTAAGCGTAGCTTTCAGTTCCCGCACTGAGGAGCTGGTCCGCGCTGTTGTGTGTGCGGTTCTGGGTATAGGACTGGGGCTGTTCCGGTTTTAGACCAGCCTGCACAAGCTCATTCGTCAGGAAACCGCGGGTATCGCGCAAGAGAGCGTGTGTGACTTTGCCGTCATAGTCAAATCCGGTTATTCTGCTTTCAGCATCATACTCAAACTCAGAGTCTATTCCATTTGGGTATGACAGATTCGTTAAGTTACCGACACCATTGTAAGTAAAGCCGAAATCCTCTGAGCTCGTCAGGGATTTTACGGTAACCCCGGAGACCCGGTTCTCGGCATCAAAGCTGTATTGTACCGACAGACCGCCGGGATAGACGATGTTGGTACGGTTTCCATTAAGGTCATAGGCATTGGCTGTATTGAAGGTGTTAGTACCCACGCTCTGCGCAGATGAGGAGGGCCGGTTCATTGCGTCGTACCCGAAAACAACCGACGTGGATGGGGTGGCGGCAGATGTCAGATTGCCATTTGCATCGTGTTGATATGCACCCTTGGTCACGCCTTCAAAAATGATGCTCGTCTTGCGATTGAAAGTATCGTATCCATACACAGTGCTGCGATTTTCGGCATCCCAACGGTTTATAAGGTTGCCCTGTCCGTCATAGGCAAAGCGGGTAACCTTGTCAATCGCATTAGTGATAGCTGTGATCCGCCCCTGTGAGTCAAATTCAAATCGAACGGGATTATTCTCCGCGTTATAAAAGGCAACCCGGTTGCCAAGGATATCATATTCTAAACGCTCAGCGGCCAGTGATGGACGCACGTTGTTGGTGACCTGCCCGAAAATGTCATATTGCGTCCGCCATGACTCTGATGCGGCATCTGTTCGATTGGTGATTCGACCGAGAGTGTCATAGGAGTAATGTTCGGATGCTAACGGGGTCTGCTGAGTGAGCGGACGGTTAAGAATGTCATAGGTCTGGCTCGACCACAGATTCAGTCCGTCGGGGTCTATAACCGTATTGGTGACGTTACCGGAGATATCGTACTGGATCAAAGTGGTTGTAAAGGCGCCGATGGCGTTAGTCGCCTGACCGAGAACATCCAAATGTACTTCCGTCCACTGCCCACGGGCATCACGGCTGCGGACAAGACGGTCGGCGGCATCGTACTGATTTGTGGTGATGGCTCCGTCAGGATAAACAACCGAAGCCTCTTTATATGCGGGGGTCCAGTAGTAACTGGTTGTCTGCTGACGGGCGTCCGTGGTGCTCTTCAGCAGGCCGTTATCCCAATAGGTTTTACTAGCGCTGAGCTCCTCCGGTGTTCCAGAGGCCTGCGTCACGCTGGTCGGCAATCCGTTGAGGTTATAGGTATACTCTGTATCAACTCCATCCACGGTTGTCATCAAAAGCTGCCCAACCTGGTTATATTCAAACTCAACATCACTGGCATCCAAAGAGGTGGTCTTTGCAAGATTCCCATACGCGTTATAAATATGGTGCGTAAGCTGTTTTCCATTGGCGATGTTGATTGTGTCAACCAGGCCGTTGGCATAGTAGGTGAATGCGGTCAAACGTTCATCCGTTGTATTGCCGGCCTCTTTCTGAGTTGCAATCTGATGAGTGGCGGTGTAGGTTAACTCGGTGGTGCTAGCCTCTGTTGTGCCCACGGCGTTAGTAACAGCAACCAGGCGATCTAGTGTATCATAACCGTATCGGGTGATTGACTCCAAGGGTGAGCCGGCAGCCACACGTTTTTCGAGCAGGTTATGGTGAAAGTCATAACACATCGCATTCGTGACACCGGCGCTGTTGAAAACATTCGTCGCTTTTCCGAATCTGCTATATTGGGTGCGGGTTTCAAAGCCGTCAGCCCGGCGGGTAAGAACTCTACGGCCTTCCTCGTCAAAGCGGTAAACGGTTTTGTTGCCAAAAGGGTCCTCTTCATAGCTCTGATACTTTGTAGAACACATGGTCCAGCGGTTACCACTGGCGGATATCTGGTTGGTCACCTGTCCAATATCATTATAGAAGTTCTGGATTGTAACAATGTTTTCAGGATCGGTAAGCGAGGTAATTGCATTTGGATAGTTGTCATCATTGTATCCGACTCTCCATGCTTGACCCTCGGCATCCGTGAATTTTGTCAGATTTTTATCAACATCATAGCTATAACTCACTGATCGCCCTAATCTGTCTGTAACAGCAGTAAGTCGTTTTATCCTGTCGTAAATAATGCTGAGAGCGGGGCCAAAAGAGCTGGTAACGCTTGTGAGGTTATCATATCTATTATAGGCGAAAGCAAGAGTGTTGCCGCTCTGATCCTCAATCAAAACGACTTTATTTTTTGCATTGAATGTATAGGTGGAGCCATTGCGTTCTTTCAGCACATACACATCGTTAACCAGAGTCAGTTCGTCCGTAGAACCAGGCGGGGGGTTGAATTCACCATTAGGCAGACGTGTAAACTGCCTGCCGGATTTTCCGATACGAACGGTAAGGACATTGCCAACGCTGGCATCAAGCGCCCATTTAGCGGCAATGGCGGCAATGGTCCACCCTTTGGCGTTGTTTTCATGTTGCATCATATCCAGTGCAACCATCTGCGCACACAAAACAGCGGACGCGTCGGAAGCGTCCCGCTCCCCAAAGGCGAAATCACCATTGCTATGCTCTTGAATTTCGATCTGCAGGGAATGCCCCCAGCCTGGCCCCATGACTCCTGTGGAGGCGACTTGCCCGCTATCATAAAAACGATTAAACACAATAGGCAATGGGCCATTTATAGCAATATCCTGATGATCAAAAAGAAACGAACCTGTATACAAATCAACTGGCTCAATACTAAGTGTTTGTGACTGAAGACTATAAGGAGGGGGAACTGGATTATATGTTACTTGCGTCACAGTGTTAACCGTGGCAGGCGGCACATAACCTTGATAACCGGAATACCCCCCTTTTTGCGTTCCATAATCGCCACTGATAAGTGCACTCAGGCCCATTCCATTACCATATATTCTGTAGTATGTAGCTCCGCTCCACTCTTCAACAGTTACGATTTTTTTAGGCAATACGATTGCATCTCCATTATTAATGAAAGAATCCAGATATGCCATGTGTTGAGCAGTATAGCCTCCGTTGGCAATCCTGCCACGTACATTCAAGCCTGAAGTCCAGTTCGCTTCCGTCGCATAATAAGTTTCATAACCCGCGGCATTATTCAACGCGATACCTTTTGTTGTTGAAACTCCCGGTTTATCAGCACCCATTAACTGCTCAAGCATCGCATGTTCCAGGCCGCTGCCGAAAATTGCCCCGGATTGAAACAAGAATGAAGCATCCGGCATCTCCGCCACATATGAAATTCCGCCATGAGGCAAATCAATATAACAACCCTGTTCCTGCCCAACAACCCCAGCCTGAAACACTAAAGAAGCCGGCACACCAGTAAGTTTACTGAGTAATTTCAACTGAAGTATATTCTGACGGCAATAGAAAAGTCCCATTAAATGCAGGCTTGTTCCAAGAACCTCTTCAGAGGTATTACTAAGGCCTTGCCTTCGGAACTCAGCCAGTTTGCGACTCTGCTCAGCAATCATTTTGGGAGACGCGCTCAAGAAATCAGCGACCACACCGTATCTGTACCCTACCGTCATTCCTAACGTCTTAGGAAATGGCACAGACCCCCAGCCAGCGGGCATAACAATTCGAATAGCAAAATTGACCTGATTTCCCACAGTCAAGTTTGAAACACCTCTTGTTTTCTCAATTCCGTCCAAACGTAGTACCGGTTTGTTCCCATCAGAAGAATCATAAAATAAGGTTAGACGCCTTCCGGCCAATTCATAACCCATGACTGGAAAAGCAGAGAATCCCGAAGGGTGCGTAAACTCATAACGCGCATAAAGCGAATGCGACAATTCCGCAATAATTGTTGGCGAAACAACCCGCAATATATCGCTCGGAGTTCCAGTTTCCAGTTCGGTAACCGGGACCCCGACCACCTTTCTCTGTCCAATCATTGAATCCAACCCAGTCTCTCCATCCTTTCTCGACGCGCAAATCTCGGATACATAGCCGTTCAGAAGATTAATAATTGAGGGCGCATTCACATTCTGAACCTGATCAGGCTGAAAAATGGATGCTCCCTGAGCGGCGGCACTCAACAATGTTGAACGGTCATATCCTGTAGTTTGCGTTAAAAGAGTTTCAGGGCTTTCCTGCATATTATCATGAACCACAAAAGACGGATCCATCTGGTATGTAACGCTGCCAATTTCAGCTTGGAGCCAATAGTGCTTTTTATACAACCATCCGTCAACCACCTGGACAAGAGCATCAATTAAGAACCAAGGATTAAGGTTCGGTAGGTAGGTCTCGGGACAGCCAAACAGTTTAGTTAGAAACACTGCGGGATAAACGACATCCGCACGTATATAATTGATCGATATGGATTCATCGGCAGCCTTTAACAACGAACCGAGAAGAGCGCACTGATCGACATCATTGCCATGACCACTCAGGAGGGTACCCTCTGCTCCTTTAAAACATCCATAATACAGCTCAAATCCAATCCGGTTCCTAACAAACTCAAATATCTGCACTGGATCGTTTTCCAATGCAAGAGCCTGAGCACGAACGGATTCAGTAATTGCCATTTCAGGGGGAAGAGTCTCACCGCTTAGCAGAGTCATCATTGGCATAGCAACAGCTTGAGTGTCCTGAGTATAAACAAACTGAGAGGGGTCACTTCCAACAGCAGTCCAACCTCCAATAGAATCCATACCGCCAAAACAGGCGTTTACAACAAACCAAACCAAAAAACCCGCGCGTACAATTGCTTTAATCATTATTCTTTCCTCCCTTACAAAGATTCAACCTTAGACATATTATGCGCCGGTGTTAATGTGTAGATCTCCGCAGGGTCGTTATCAACCCGCGACTCAATGAGCCTTCCTTCGACATCATACTTGAAATCACGAGAGCCTGATTCAATTTCAGGTCGATCATTAACAACCGTAGGGTCCATTCCGTAAATATACTCTTCAACATTACTGAATCCATCACCGTCAATATCCTGTACGGCATCGGAGGAATCACCCGGATTTAACGCTGCATATTCAAACTCCCACCAATCCGGCATTCCATCACCATCTGTATCAACATCCCCATCTGAATCGTCTACCGGATTATTACCGATATCAATCTCCCATCCATCAGGGAGTCCGTCACCATCAGTATCGGAGCGCCACGGATCCGTGCCGAGTTCATACTCCTGTCCATCATCAAGACCATCGCCATCGGAATCCGGTATATTGGGATCAGTTCCTGAAGTGGCAGGTCCTCCCAATATCGTATTTGTATAGCTGTTGCAGAATAGTTCAAAATAATCGCTCAGCGTATCGCCATCCGAATCGCTTAATGCGGGATTCGTTTTATAGATCAGGATTTCACGCCCATCGGTTATGCCGTCGCTATCATCATCCTCCAGAGTGAAACAGTGGTAGAAACGACTGGACCGGTTTGTATAGCCGTCATCATCAACCCATTCATAGCGATTTGTAGCAAGGTTGATAGTTATTATCTCAGCGACACTCCATGCGCCAGTGCTCAGGTTGTCACAGGTGAAGATCTCGAGCTTATTGGTGGACAGACCGCTGTCGGGCCAGCCGATGGTGAGATTGACGGTATTATTGGTCTGAGGCTCTATAGCGGTGAACATCAAATTCGTCAAAGATTGTGTAGCGGGAATGCCCATGCTCATCGCAACCGGCTGCATCATTGAACTGAGCTGCATATTCAATGCCTTCTGATCGACATAGTCCACAAGGTCACTCTCGCCGACAATTACAGTATATCGCATAACAACACGGGCCGGATCAAAGAGGGAGACAAGGTATTCCTGATACGCGGTTGGATAGAGACCCAGTCCTGGGCAGATCATATTCACAACCCAGTCAGGCGAGTACCCATCTTCACGGGCGATTCTCGCCAGTTCCATGCCGTAGTCATTTTCTATAACAAGATCTCGTCCTGAACTGGCGGCATCTTCATACATCCAGATAAAGGCGCAGTAATCACCGCTTTTATCAGAGCTGACGAGTTTTTCTAGAAATGTGTTTGAAAGGAGATTTTCCTCGGGAATGAAAATGGTCTTACCGGGCTGATATAGGGAGAATTCACTTGAAGGCGGCGCAATGAAAGCGAATACATTCAGATCGCCTTCATATTGGTTCACAAGATCATTCATTTGAAGTGTCTGGTCAGAGCTCAGATGATCATAGAGCCGACTACTGAAAACGTCCGTAGACACCAGCTTTTCCGCACGGGCAACAAAAGAGTGTGTTGAAATTGCTAATAGCGTTACAGTATTTATCAATGCGATAATTTTAATAAACGACGCTGAACCTTTATATGAACGTAACTTTAAGACAACACCGTTAATCACAATTACCCCCCCACTAATTGGTTAAATTTAGCTTCAGAAATGAAAATGTACAGTAGCAAAGAGTAAGCCCTTGGACAATCATAAAAAGTCAGATTTTAAAACAACAATGAAAAGTGACAACTTTTTTCAGGACGCGACGTGAACTAACTATGCGCTTTAATTGTCGTCAATGTTAAGTTATAATTGTCGTCATGTTAAAAAGTAATTGTCGCTGACTACGTCTTGGATAACTTGCGGGAAATGATATTGATAGTTGTGAAAAACTGCTTGTGGAGACAGAGAAAGTTCTTGGTTCTCTAATACGTTCTCTCCGTAAATCCTAAACCCCTTCATGCTAAGCCCCGTCAGCCTAAACCCCTTCAGTCTAAACCCCTTCAGCCTAACAAATGACTTTCGGAAATCCAATCTTTCTCTGGGGCCTGCTGGCCGTGCCGCTGCCGATCCTGCTGCATCTTTTTTTCAAGCGGCGCAAGGCGCGTATCCCTTTTTCCACCCTGCAGTTTTTTCAGCGCCGCAAGCGCTACCTGGCCCATCGCCGGCGGCTGCGCGAAGTTTTGTTGCTGTTGATTCGCACGCTGGCCCTGCTGGCCCTGGTGCTGGCCCTCTCGCGCCCCCTCTTTCAACGCATGCCCTACGCTTTTGCCGCCCGCTCGGATGTTGTGATTGTGCTGGATGATACGCTCTCAATGGAACGCAAACTCGGCTCAGGTGAGAGCGCCTTTGAGCTGGCTACCCGTAAAGCACGAGAGATTCTAGAGACGCTTTCAGAGGGCGATGCCGCTGCGCTGGTGTTTCTCTCCGGACGCCGCGGCATTAACCTCACCCGCAAACGACCCCTTGTGCAGCGCATGCTGGAGGAGGCCCGCGTTACCGCCGCCACAGGCTCTTACAGCGCGGCCTTGAAGCAGGCGGCCGGTGTGCTGACATCAGAGGCCAATCCAAACCGT
>JBAYXX010000121.1:0-10888 GCA_041673345.1 Kiritimatiellia bacterium | reverse complement strand
AATCGGTATCGAAAACCGCATAAAAAAACGACCCCGACTCCAACACCGACTCCGAGTTGCATGGCACCACCTATCGACTGCGAAACCGACCTTCATCCAGCACATGCCGCTCATAGAGCGGCTACTAGATTAGAGCTAGACGATTTTGCAAACAGACAACTTTTTGCAAAGGACAATTAATTGTTCTTTGCGCCCCATAAGCGACTACCCGCGCAGATAGCGCACCACATCCTCAGCGCTGTAATCCAAGCCGTGCTGAGAGAGCAGGCGCTCCACCCTCGGAAAGTCATCGCCCAACGTCACAACTGGAACAGCTTGAATGCCATCTGCGTACGTCTGCCCCAATCCAATGGTGGCAAACAAAGAGTTGCAGACGCAGGTGCGTCCGGCGATGCTGTCAGGGCTGCCACCCTTGGCGATAAACGCGGCATCCGGCTCAGCCGGGCAGCGAAAACCAATCTCGCCATCATCCCGCTGATAAGCCTCACGCAGATATCCCAGATCACAAATTTTTCTGCGCTGGGAATCGAGAACCTTGTCAAAGACCGTGCCTTCCAGCTCAGCCACCTTGAATGGAAATCCAGTTGGAGAGACGCGGGGGTCGGTAAAGACTTTCGCCTCGCCTGCCAGCACCAGGTCGAGCAGCTTACGACGCAGCTCAGGGGCGACCCCTGACTCCTGACACAGAGCAAAAACAGTGCCCACCTGAATTCCGGATGCCCCCTGCCCCAATGCCAGCTTCAACCCCTCAGGCGAACCGTAACCGCCTCCCAGCCAGAACGGTCGTCCCATTGCGCGCACTTTCTCTAGGTTACAAACGTCTCGTGGTCCATAGATGGGCTGGCCGGTTTCCGTAAGCGTCATCTTGCCGCGCGGCGGTGCGTTGTGTCCACCGGCAATGCTGGTCTCGATCACAAACCCATCCACTGTGCCCTCTGACTTGCGCAATAACATTGTTGCCAGTGAGTCAGATGAGATAATAGGCAGAAACTTCGGTTTCTCCAGCTCAGGCGCTGCGATCCCCTCTTCAATAAAGTCCGCGGGGTTGAAAAATCTTCGGTGCTCAGTTTCTGGCAGAACGCCATGCACATGCAAGGTGTATTCACTGTGCTCATGCCGGACCATGCGATCCAGAACTTTAGAAAATTCAAGCGGAATGCCAGCACCCACAATCACCACCGCCACACCGCCCAGCAGTGCGCCGTAGAGAGAAGGCAGATGCGGTAATTGAATTTTCTCTAAATAGTTGATGCCAACGGGATTGGCGTGCCCCTCGCGTGCCAGAAAAACTTCTACGTAGTTCGCGACAATACAAAGCTCATCAAACCACTTGCTGTTCTTTAAGGTGATCTTGGATGAAATCTTGTAGGGAGAACTTGCCTGTTTGCCACCTTCGACAAAAAAAGTATCCAACACGCGCTGAGCCATGCTGGGAAAGGGAAAAGTGGCCAGTGCGCGCCGTACATCGCCAGCAAGGTCGCCGTCCTGCAGGCGCCGTGCCAGAACTTGATCCAGCGCGGTACCGGAAACGACACCCAGCTCACCCAGCCGCGAGACCGCCCGCGCCAGCCGCCAGTTGGAGACACCAATTCCCATGCCACCTTGAATGATTTTCGGAACTGAAATACTCATTAATAATCCTGATTCTCAATAATTAACCAAAGCTCTGGTAAAAAATTAAACTTTACCAGTTTAAGCGAAAAAGTCCACCCTAATTAAGTGATTCAGCAAGGACTTTTTCCAGGCACCATCTCTGGCCGCTCGTTATTTAACTGTGTAACGGGTTGCCTTGGTCAAGGCTTTCCACAACAGCGGAGCAGTATCCGCTGACAACAGCGCTTCGCGGTTCTGCTCTTTAACCAGCGACTCTGTCAATCCAGTCATCAGCCGTAGATAGAAAGCACTGACCGCCGTTGGAATTGTGATAAAAATAACAATATTGACCTTGGTTCCCTCATCATCAAAAACAAAGCCCTGCTGGGAAACTCCCAGTGCCATGGTCAGACCACCACCTTCAACACCCCGTACGTGGGGAAAAGCGATGCCATTGTCCATGGCGGTGCTCAAAACAGCCTCGCGCTCCAGAGCGGACTCAATCAGCTTGTCGGAGTTTGAGATGAAATTCTGTTGTTCCATCAACTTGCTTAACGCGGCAATCGCATCTGCGGCGCTCTCCGCCTTAAGATCAGGGAGCATCAGCGACTCAGCTGAAAACCGTGAGATTCCCGACTTGCGCGGAGAGGAGCGGCTCGGTTTTTCGCCCACCCAGTGCGGGGCATCGCTCTCCTCAAACAATATACGGGCGCAACTAGGGCAGTTCTGAATGTTTTTCAGAACCCGCACCGACTGCACCATGCTCACCGGCAGCCGCATACCGCAGATCGCGCAGCAGCCATTGTACATCGGTGCCATCACCAGATGATCCTTTTTATACAATCGGGAGTAAAGCGCCTTTACCTCCCGTGGCAGCAGATCGGTCAACTGATCAATCGAATCATTTAATCGTTCCATATGAGTTCCGTCACCCGTTGTCCGATGTTCATCCCGAATAAGGACCAATTCCTGAAGCTGACTTAAATGATTAAATAAACTATGCATACGTGCCTCTCGCAATTGTCAAATAAAGACGGTTTTCCGTTTAATTTCTTAACATTCTCTCTAAATTTGAATAAAAAGTCAATCCATAGCATGGATTACAGCGTAATTTTTTTAAAATCATAAATCCTTTGATCTATGATCTGCTTCTCAAACACATTGCCTTAGTCACGGTACTGCCAGAGAGGATAACCTTTTTCATTGGTTGCCGGGGCCGTGCCTTTCAGCTTTGCCGCCCGCTCCAGCAGGCTGATAAACTCACTGCCATAGCCGTTGGGGTCCTCGCCTTTAGCATCACCAGCCAGAGCCTTGACATCCTCAAGTGAGTAAGTGCCAACATGGGGCGACCCGCGCAGAATCTGCCCAAAGGCGGCCACAGCGGCAGCCCAGCGGAAGGATTGATCACCAGCACCCCGCTGCAGCGCATCCCTGGACAACGGAAAGGTCAGCAGTCGGCTGCTCTTGCCCTCAGGCTCTTTGTAGCGCAGTTTAAGGGTCAGCATCTCATGCGACTGCGGCTCAGCCGCCTTCTCATCCTTTTTGCCATATTTGAGGGTGACACTGTCGTGTACATCAGGCGCGCCAACTAGAATGATCTCGTACAGAGCGGTCACCTGATGGCCAGCGCCGATCTCGCCCGCGTCTTTCTTGTCGTCATCAAAATCACGCGCCGCCATCTTGCGGTTCTCATAACCAATCAGGCGATATTGTTTGACATACTCCGGGTTGAATTCGATCTGGATCTTCACATCCTTGGCAATCGTGACCAAGGTAGCGTTGAGCTGCTCTACCAGGACCTTGCGGGCCTCGCGCTCGGTGTCGATATAAAAGTAGTTGCCATTGCCTTTATTGGCCAGCAGCTCCATCTTGGAATCCTGAAGGTTGCCAGTGCCGAAACCGAGCACACTCAAAAAGATTCCGCTGGCGCGTTGCTCTTCTATCAGGGCTTGCAGTTCAGCATGCGAGGAGACCCCCACATTAAAGTCGCCATCAGTTGCCAGAATCACGCGGTTGACACCGCCCTTGATGTGGTTGTCAGCTGCCACCCTGTAGGCCAGTTGAATTCCAGCACCACCCGCTGTTGACCCACTGGCAATGAGGCACTGCATGGCAGCTATGATTTTTTCTTTCTCAGCGACGGAGGTGGAATCCAGCACCAGACCCGAGGAGCCAGCATAAACCACGATCGCCACCCGATCACTCTCGGTCAGAGTATTCACGAGCATGGCCAGCCCGGTTTTTAACAGTGGCAGCTTGTCTGGACTGCTCATTGAACCGGAGACATCCAGCAGAAAAACCAGATTGGATGGCTTGCGGTTGTCAGCATCCATCTTACGTCCCTGTAAACCCACCCGCAGCAGATGGTGGTGCGGATTCCATGGGCAGGGGTGCAATGCCATCGCGGCTGAGAAAGGCGCCTCTGCTCTTGGCGCCGCATAGTTGTACTCAAAGTAGTTGATCATTTCCTCAACCCGCACAGCGTCCGCCGGAGGCAGCTGGTTCTGCGTGATAAAACGCCGCATATTGGAGTACGAGGCTGTATCAACATCAATCGAGAAGGTCGAGAGCGGCTTTTCAGAGGGAGTCAAAAACTCATTCTCTTCGATCTTTGCATAGCTCTCCCCTGTTGGCCGCGGCGGTATGCGGGGCGAAATCATATGCATAGCACTACCCATCTTGCTCGGGTGGGCGGCTGACGGAGAGAGGGCAACACCCTCCTGTCTGGCCAGACGCTCTGCGGATGACTCAAGATTAGGCGAGCGGATGTCTTTCGGGGTGCCGCTAAACTGTGGTTTGGGAATTGCGATTTCCAGTGGAACCATCTTTGGTGCGGCTCCCGTCGGTTTCGCTTCTTCAACTTTCTGTTGATCCGTCGAGATTTCAACAACCTCCAGATCTTCGCTTCTGTAGTCAGTGACACTCTGCCCGCCTCTAATTCCTACAGATCTTCTACGACTTGGCACATTATCAGTCGAGCGTGTCGAACCATAGAGGTTCCTTAAGATCACCGGAGATTTAACTGTCATTACTGCATCAAACTCCTGCGGTGCAACCATCTGATCCTCAAAGTTCAGCTTAACAACATAAGACACCCCGATCACGACCATCAGGATTGCCGCAATCCGAACCAGAGTGCGGCTCCAATTGAACTTACCCGGCTGCTTGAGCGCACCTGGCGCTGGTGAGGCTGTCAGAAACGCAAGGATCTTATCATGAACTGACGGCTCCTCCCGCCCCTCTTTGACAGCCAAGAGCTCAGACAACTGCACCTGAGCTGCAAACTGATTGCGTTTTGTTTCATTATCCTGGATCAACTCCAGCAGCGCTTTCGACTGCTCCTCTGTTATTGTTCCATCAATGTAGCTTTCCACAAGCTCTTCAAACTGTTTGTTTGGGTTGACGCTGTTATTGTTCATTGTTCTGCTCCTTACGGTTTTGTTCGATGCAGGTTTTCAGCACGCTGCGGACGCGATGCAGCGTACTGGTCACCCACGTTGATGTGCGTCCTGTTTTTTTCGAAATTTCATGAATGGAGAGTGTGTTGTGGTAGCGTTCTTTAATCAGAGCCTGGCTTTGTTCGTTGAGTTTACCTAGACATTCGGAGAGCTGGGCCAGCGAATCACTCTGATAATCAGTGCTCGCATTACCGCTGACAGTATCAACAGCCAGCACAGCGAGCTGCGCCCTGTAATCCTCCTGCTTGCGCCTGCGGCGGGTATACTCGTGAACACGGTTGAGAACCATATAGCGGCAGATTGAGCGCAGCCAGATACCGAAGTCACCATCGGGTCGGAATTCGGCAATCTGTTCATAGGCCCGGATAAAGGTATCCTGCACCGCTTCGCGCGCCTCCTCACGCACCGGCATCCGGTAAACAGCAAAAGCCAGCAACATCTTCTCGTGCTGCCTCACCAAGCGGCCAAAGGCCGGCATGTCGCCATCTTGAGCTGCTTTGATATCACTGCCTGTTTTAAAATTAACTGTCATTGCTCTTAACCTCAACTCTCTTTCAACAAACTATAGACAATAACCGCGGAAGCGTCACAGGGATTTTTATATTTTTTGTATAAATATTTTGCTGTTGTATTATGCGCAGAATCAAACTATAGTTTTATATGGATTCCAAATCAAAATTATCATCGTCGAAAAGACCTTTGCATGGAAATAAGCGGTCAGGATGATTTGCGCGCACCTCAGCAATCTGATATTATATAATATATTAATTTTTTGGGGAATCATATGACTCTGATAGAGGCTTATCGTCGCATGTTGCTGATCCGGCACTTTGAGGAGGCTGTTGAGAGGCTGTTCCTGGAGGGACGAGTTATGGGCACGGCTCACACCTGCATTGGGCAGGAGGTGCTCTGTGTGGGTGTTGCGGCCGCTTTGCAGCCGCAGGATGCCATGACTACCACCCACCGCGGCCACGGCCACTTTCTGGCGCGTGGTGCTGATCCTGTTCGGGCCATGGCAGAGCTTTTCGGCAAAAGCATCGGCTACTCCCAGGGACGCGGCGGCAGCCAGATGATGATGGATCCTGCCATCGGTTTTTACGGATCGAACGGGATCACCGGCGCCAGCATCCCCTTTGCCACCGGCATCGCGCTGGATGCCTCCCTGCGTAAATCTGACCGGATCACTGCCTGTCTGTTTGGCGACGGTGCCTCGAATCAGGGTGTCTTTCATGAATCACTGAACATTGCCGCGCTCTGGAAGCTGCCGGTGCTTTATATTGTAGAAAACAACGGCTATGCCATGTCAACGGCAACCAGCCAGGGGCTCGCCAATCCATGTGTCGCTGATCGGGCCCAAGCATACAATATGCCCGGAGTCACTATTGATGGCAATAATTTTGAGGCGGTGCGTCAGTGCGTTGCGGAACACGCCATCGCTGCCCGCGCTGGTGCTGGACCGGCCCTGATCGAGTGCCTCACCTATCGCCTCTCCGGACACTCCCGTGGAGATCCACGCATCTACCGCACCCGCGAGGAAGAGCAAGCAGCCTGGGATCAAGACCCCATCCGAATATTTGAGAAACGGCTTGTCTCAGATTCAATACTCACAGCTGATGAAGCTGAGTCGATTCGGCGCACAGTCAGCGCTGAGATTGAGCTGGCCATTACAACCTGTGAAAATGCCGCCGACCCATCCTTAAAAGAGTACCAGTCCGCGCTTTATGCAGACAGCTCTTTAGGGCCAATGTCCTTATAAAACAGCGCTGATTTAATTGGTTTTGATTGAAAGATATGCTAAACAAAGTTGTGGATGGCTTAGTTTTAAAACAGTTTTCTGCACTTCGCGGAAGAGCCAACAAAAGAAAGGTGATAAAAATGCGTTATATAACTGGAATTATTTTAGGAACACTATGCTTGTCCTGCGCTGCCGGTCCGGTCTGGCAAGTCACGATGAGCACTGATAAGTCAGGACAGATGTTGACTGTGTCAAACGACGTTTTATCTGTGAGCCTGAGTGAGAGGGTCGCCTGGACGATCCGTGAGATTCGCTCTGAGGGAACCTTGCTGGTGGGAGCCTTTGGCGCGAACGGTGCTGTTGCCAGTGTGATGCCTGCGGCACGCCTGCCGGAAGCCAAAGATGGATGGATGGGCACTGGGCACGGATTCGAGACAATCAGTAGCTACACTGTGACGCTGGACAACAAGCCTGTGACGTTAAAACCGGGCGAGAGCGTCGGCGCACAGGTTGTAACACTAACCAAAGCGTCAAATATCGGCCCGCTGGATCAGATCAATGTAATCAGTTTTCCAAAGACAGGTGACCGTATAATCGAAGACACCCAGTTTACCGCCAATCGCCCGTTGGCTGAGAGCCTTCACTTTGTCTATGCCTATATGCACTGCAACGAAAATGCATTAACCGAGTGGCGCGCTTGGCTGGATCCTGTGACTACACTTGACGGCAGCTGCGTAAAGGATGACCGCTCATACGGTTTGCAGAGAGAGGTCCAGGCAGTGGCCCTGTTTGGTCCGACAATCAACAAGGGGCTGGTTTATGTATACCCCGAGGTGTATGCCGCAGGCCCCAAGGGCAATTTCTTCTGGGACCGCACCAAGGACAACAAGCTTTATTTCAGACCAAAAATCCCCGGGGTCATCAACCTCAAGGGCGACACATTCAGATACCAGCTGACCGTGCTGCCATTCACCGCCGAGTCGGCGAATTGGCAGGATAAAGCTGGTAAAATCGCGGCCTCTTTAATGCCCTGAAGCTGTATCCAGCTCGAGTTCCACCACTGCGTAGATGCGCAGGCGCGGGATGCGAATCTTGATCCTGTTGTCCTCTGCCTTCAATACAGCCTTAACCGGCTCGGAGTGGTCAGGGCTGAGCACACGAAATCCGGTTAAACGCTGTCCCTGCGGCAAGGGCAGATCCACTGTCAGCTCCTGTACCTCTTCAACCGGCAAAGGTGCAGCCCCCAGCGGCACCAGATAGTTGACCAGGTGAACAACGACGCGGCTCCGATCAGGAGAACGATACGTTGACAGACGGATGCTTTCCGTGGAGCTCTTGTCAGCACGTGTTAGCTTGACCCCTGATTCTCCCAAAAACGCAGCAAAAGCCTCTTCACTCTCATGCCGCACCAGGGAGCCCCTCCCAGCTGTTGCAGCTTGGCCATCAGCAAGCCCTGCCAGCTGGTCCAATGGTGCTGGCAGCTTTGCACGCGCTCCCAAGAACGCATCCTTATCAGCCAGCGCTCCGGATACGAGGAGCGTTCCGCCTTCGGCAACAAAACTGGCAAGTGCCTGTAAGTGGCGGTCTGCCATCACAGCGACGTTGCAAGCGCCAACAACCCGAGCCTCAGCGTATGGATCTGCATCTAGGCGGCTCTCAGAGGCAAATTCAAAACGTACGTGCGCATCAGCGACCACAGGGGTCAGCCGTTTTACAGCTGCCAGGTGAGCGGGGTTACCCAGCCAGTCCTGTTCAGGCAGGGCTAGAATAACAGAGTCGGCCCATGGCAGCAGACCAGCGTAGAGCTCGGGATGTGATTCAACGAATTCGCGGTAGCCGTTCAGAGCGTCATGAAAAACATCGAACTTGGGGCGTAACAAGAATCCCCCTCCACCACTGAAGGCTGCGCACTCCGCCATCCCAAGTCGGGCCACATCAATATTCATCTCTAAATGCGGAATGGAGCGTGGATAGCCTCCGCGTGTCAGAATAATGGGCCGAACACGCGCACGCAGCGAGCGGACAAAAAGGTACTCGAAGAGGTTGTCATTGATTGCGCGCAGATTCATGCCGTCAAAAACCGGGTGTAATACCAACCCGGGGTGGGTGCCATACGGCCCCACAGATTTCTCAAACATAACAAAATCGGTCTCCCGCAACCCCTCCTGAAGTGCAGCTGCGTTGCCGCCATTTGGAAAGAGGATGAACTCACGGCCAAGGGTTTGTGTGCCGACTCGCTTAATCGCGGCCATCTGCTCGCGTGTTGTGGCACACCAAAACCGTTGCAGCTCACAGGCAGCGAGGGTGGCCGCGCGGGCATCTGGGAACACAGCTGTCTCAAGATCATTGATCCCAAGCAGCTCCTTTGCCTGCTCAGCGCTATAACGGGTTTTGAGGTGAGTTCGAAACGCGCCTAGCGCAGCAGGTGAAAACGACCTCTGACTGCGCCCATTATCGACGAACACACCGTCGCATCCAGTGCGGGCTACAAAGCGAACCACCTCCAGCAGCCAGGTGCGCCAACCCTCGGTGTGCCAGCAAGCTGCAAAGCGATGGTTGATCTTAAAAGCAGGGTAAAAATCAGCCTGATCATAGGTGTAATAGAGAAGCGGCTTACCATCCTTGGTTGTCTGTAACCACTCCAATGGATCTTGCTTGGGCCTAGGTGCCAACCCCAGATTGCGGTATTCATCCCAGTGGTCATAGAACTCCCAAAAGCCGCTACGTTTCTTTGGATCGCCGTTCAGGGTCATGCTACAGATGTAGGGCGTGACGTACCGGACACCGACCTGATGCAACTGGTCAACCATCTGCTTTAGCGCAGTGATACGGTCAGCCACCTCGTCAGAGCTCAGCCGCGCAATGGCGTCGCCAGACCCATGTGCCACATTCTCGCCGCCGAACGAGCGGACCGGGCCCCAGCCATGGTTGAACGGAACATCTTTGCCGAGATGCAGCAAGGTAGGCGGTGCAGAGGCAATTGTCGCAATATAATTAGAGTTGCCAACGTGCTCGGTCCTGTAATCCAATACATATGTGAATGGCAGAGTGGTGCGCCACTCTGTGCCGCCCTGACGCACAAAGGTGGCAGCTAGTGCATCACTTGCCTTTGGCCGGTAGGGCGGAAGTTTTGCTGGTTGCGGAACCAGCTTGGCAGATGAGGCGCGGGATTTGTCGGCTCCCTGCCAGTTCTGGCTGAACTGAACAGCCCACTCCGAACTAGGGCTCAGCAGCCCAGGCAGCTTGTTGTCCAACTCCAACGTGACATCATCTGTGTACCAGCCTTTGTGGGTGCAGCGCTCGAGTGATATTGACCACGCTTTGTCTGCGTGAGCCGCAGGCACAGCGCATTCAATTCGTGTGCGCTGATTAAAGTCATCCTCGCGTTCGAGCGCGATGCTGCCATCCGGCGCTCGGATAACGAGATGCGCAGCCTCGCGGGGCGCACTGGCCCATATCCATAGAGTGACTTTTTTTGTTCCGCCGGGCACGAAAAAGTAGAGGGGCCCCCACTCACCAATCGTCTTCAAGGGCTGATCCGGACGCGCCACCAGTGCCCACAACAAACTCTTCGGAAAATGTGCCACCGCAGTGTTCTGACCGCTGTTGACCTCAAATGCCATACGCGCCCCTGCACTGGAAGGCATCGTCACTTTGAGTGTCTTGCCTGGCGTTGTCTTACTGATGGCAACCACGCTACCCTTGGCATCAATTAGGCGGCAGCGTAGTGGGTCTTGGAACTTCACCCCCCGCGATTTGCAGTCAGCGCTGATCTCCCCACTGGCTTTCCCATCCGATGCCAAGGCAATGTAATTCAGGTGGCGCAACGTGGGTGTATTATCGCCTGCTCTTGTTGTGAACGCGAAAAGGCATATAAAAAAACCATAGCCGAGTTCACCTAGTAAAGATTTGATTCTGTTGTTTAGCATATTAGAGACTACTTTCCTTAACCGAAATTGTGCTGCAAGACCTGGCCTGCTGCCTATGTTGTACATGGTTTTCCAAGGGTAACCTCGCTTCGCTCGGTGACTTTTTTGAAGGATGATTCGCGAAGTTACAGCCCTGTATATTTACTCAGTAAATCGAGCGTAGCTACCATCCT
>JBAYXX010000120.1:0-10929 GCA_041673345.1 Kiritimatiellia bacterium | reverse complement strand
GGTCGGTGGTATGTTTGTCGAGCTTTTGTTTCATCATATCATTTTCTGAAACAAAACCTCCGGGGGTGCTTACAACATTATTCCTGCGGCTGCCGGCCTGGTCGACTTGCTTTGTGTAATGATTAACAATATCTTGGTTATCCTGTTTCAGTCTTATCAAGTCTTTAAGACGTTGCTCCATTGCATGTATTTCCTCGCCCGATTTTCTGCGCGCAAGGACCTGATTAACTGTGCCGGGTGCCCTGTCGGCTGGAAGCTCGCCGCATTCGACCTGATTTGCGACCTCGGTGTAAGCAAACTGCGCGTCATAAAGCTGCTTAGCGGCTGCGTCTGATACGCGCCCGGCCTCACTGCGCTGTGCATTGACCTTATCAAACTCCGCCCTGATCTTTTCAAGCGCTGCCTTCGCTGCCGCTGCATTTGATTTCAATTTAGCAACATCGAACGCCTCGAGCTTCGCGAGCTCGGCCCGTGCATTTGCCACATAGCACTCAAGCTCCTGGACCTTCTCGACCGTCAACCCTCCTGAGATTGCAACCGCTGCAACCTTATTACCATCGGCATCGGCCCAGAGCAGGTCGGTTACAGATTTTATTGCATCATCGTGCTTGGCCTTCATTATCTCGGCTATTGTCTTTTGTTCTTTCATTTTATGTATCCTTTTTTTGTTGTTTGTTTTGTTGTGAAGCTGGTCACCATAACCAGCCCTTTAAAGTCGATTAGTTTCTGCTTCTCTGTGGTAGATTCCAGTCAAATAGAGCTCCGTCGCAATGGTCCTGATGGTCTGGCGGTGTGTCCACACAAGCAATCGCGCCTTTGCATGAACGCGTTTGTATCTCTTCATCCAATCGCCTGGGTTATCAGGCTCAAAGCTCGTACAGAATTTAGCCACGCTTTCAGCATCACTTGGGCCACCTTTGTAGTTTTGAAACACTTTTCTGACAGACTCCGCCGTTAGTTCACCGTTCGCTGATTGTTTGAGCTGTCTTTCTATAAGCTGTTTTTTTCTATAGTGGCTGCGGGGTCTCGGCCATTCATTAACCAGCTTGCCGCCGTAGGTTCCGGCTGCGGTCATCACGGCTTCATTGAATGGCGTTAATTGGCCCGCACATGAAGCGATGCCGCTGGTCGCGCCCTCCACGACCAATGTCGCTGAAACCGCTGGCCGTAACAGGTCGTGCGTTAATAGGAGTGCTGTCTGTAGGTGCGCTGCTTCATGGAGTGCTGTACGCCATTTGTAATAAGCCTTTGATCTTCTGATTCCGTTTCCGTTCATAAGTTTGGTGTTCCTAACTGCCTAGTTTTCGTTGTGTCACGCTGTGATAGCGTTACAGTTCATTTTTGCGAGGTATCGCCTAGTTTACAGGGTAGCGAAAATGCCACTGTAGTACCTTTTCCCTTTTCTTTCGGTCGCCATAACTTTTCAATCCTTTTCGCTTGTAACGTTTGTAACGTTTGCTCCATACGGTCTTAGAGTAACCTAATTTCTGTGTCTTTTACTGTAAATAATTAGGTTAGCCTAGGAGCCTATATGCTCCACGTTACAAACGTTACAAGTTTTAAAAATCATCACAATCTGATTCTACATTAGGGTCGGTGATTCCTTTGTAACCTCTACAAGGCCCGATTCCGTTCACCCTGACCATGCCATAAAATGAAGCGGGGAAAATGTCCTGTGTTCTGCTGTGAAACCTTGACGCGCCTAAAGGCCTATATCCGTTCAAATTCATCCAGTTCGCGTATTTCTGATAAAGCTCTGCGCCGCCCATCCGGTCGTCATCGTTGCCGGCTTCGTACCCGTTTTCAGTAAAAAACTCCCGCTCGTGATCGCTATTGGCTCGGTGTTCGGTTTTGATCTTAAGACCTGCTGGGCAATCAGGTACGCGCCCTAGCTTGATAACCTCCGCCAACCCGTTAATGGCCCATAGCGCAATCGCTGAAAGCTCACTTTTGATAATTCGTTTGGCTAGATCTGGGTCGCGTTCGAGTTCCGGAATCTGGACTGTAAAGGGGATAACCCTTTGCCGCCTGTACAGCCCATCGCTCTTATCAAAAAAAGTCGGCAGTGAATTGCAAGCCATAACAAATCGTGCGCGGTACCGTGCTTTAGTCTTATCTACTCCCTTTAGCTCATATTCAAATTGTCCACCACTAACCGCGTTTTTGAACTCGCCTTCGGTAGCTGCGAGTGTCGCCCGTCCAACATCGGTCGCGAGCTCGCCGCATATGTTTACTTTGCAGGTCGCTAACGGGAAGGATTGAAATCTTGTGCCGGGTGCTAGTGCTTCGAGTGGAACGCCTGAAACATTGAAGCGGCCAACCAAGCAAGTTATTATATCCAGCAAAACAGTTTTGCCATTCGCTCCGCTCCCTAACAGCTGCCAAAACACCTCATATTTGGCCGTATCGCATAGCAAAATACCGATCATTTGTTGGACGGCCTTCCGATTTTTGGAATCTGGCATAATTCGGTTTAGATATGACATAAACAAAGGTGGTTCGGTCTCATCCTCCACCCAAGGGTATTCAACGAAATCGGCTGAGAATAAATCGGGGGTCACTGGCCTTCTGTATTCGGTCGGGCTCTTAACCCCTGCGATCTGTTCGGCATAACTCCAAATGTCAATCGCCACGCCATTATTAAAGGCGATCCACTGTCGCGCATCTTCCTTCGTAGACAACCAGCAAGGCTTTTCTACTGCTGACGAGATCCCGCATAGATCATACGCGTTCATATTGTTTAAAACGTCACGAGCATAGTAGACCTTCGCATGGTGTGAGATTGCCTTCTGCGAGTGCATGTAGGTAATAAACCCTTTTTGCATCTCTAAATTTGTGACCGTGTGCCAACCGTCTTTTTCAAATCGGTACCAAGTTTCTCTATAATGACGCGCCATTAGAAACCCATCGGCGGTCAATTTTTCCTTTGCGTATTGCCGCGCCATATCATCAACGTCCGGCGCGGTCTGCGGCCTTCCTCCCTTTGCTCCATTTATGGGTGAAGTTTTGGCGCGTCCGTCTCCAGCGTCCTGCTTGGGTGCGGGCTCGGGCTCTGGTGCTTCCGGTGCTGCGTTCACAATCTCGGTCAACTCTTCAAGCGTCCCGCCCGCGCTAATCCAGTCGCTGGCATCGTTTACGGCCTTCCCTGCGCGGTCGGGCATTTCGACAATCCTTATTGATTTCACCACCTTACTGACTGCGTTTCTAACGTGCTGGGCATGGCTGCGGCCCGCGTCGTCACGGTCTGCTATAATGACAAGGTCGGCCCCTCTGAGCGTCTCTGTGTAGCTGTCGCGCCACTTTCCCGCCCCTAGTGGATTACAGGTCGCCGCAACTCCAAGCTGCCGCAAATTATCGCTACATTTCTCACCTTCACAAAGGTAAATTATGTTCTTGCTTTCAATATCTTTGAGTAGCTCCGGCAATCGATACAAAACTAAATCAACTCCCTTTAAATCCCAAAGCCAACCACCATTTTTATCAGGTCTCCGCTGGCTGAATCCTTTCGGCTCAAAACGTACTGTCTGAGAAACAACCTCGTTTTTAATGTTTTTGTAATCATACGTTTTAGCAATGAGCTTTGCATCGCTTATAGCCCGTTTGCGTGGTTTGGCCTTCGCGGTGTCGTGCTTGGGAATCAAGCGCAAATACTCACCTAACCACTGCTGAGCTTGCTGCATACATCCTGAGAATTTAACTAATGCCACAAGGTCAATCGCGCTGCCTTTGCTCTTGTCTTTGTGGTCGTACCAACCATCCTTATTGATTGCTACGTTCGGATTGTGACCTCCGCGCCATGTTGCCGCGCATCTGCCTTGGTTATTTGGGTTCAATCCAAGCTCGCGCGCAATTTCAAGACAGTCGGCTTGTGACTTGATTTCGTCGAAATTGTAAAACCTCATCTCGCGGCCCTCCGCTTAGAGGTGATGCACTTCCTACACTTCCGGCCTTCGTTGCTGCGTAGCACTCGGTTACATTGTAAGCACCTGTGCTGCCGAGCGTCCGGCTTTTCTCTGTGAGAAATAATCATTCTCGGATTGTTGGAGTACTTCACTGGTTCACCCCCTGGCCTGTCATAACTGCATCAAGTGAAATGAGCTTAATTCTAAGTGTTTTAGGACTTCCAGCCCTTAAATAAACAGCTTCCAGCTCGCCCGCTTCTATCATACGCATTATTGTACGTTTGGAGACGCTACAGAGCTTCGCGGCCTGCGCTGGCGTAAGTAGCTGCCTGGAGTCGCTCGGCTCGCTGGTGGCGTTGTTTGCCGCCGCTGTGTGCGCTTTCAGTATACAGACTACAGCGGCTTGCTCGGTTGGATGTATTGCGCCGCTGCTGATCAATGAGCGGGTGACATTGGCTATTAGGTCAATAGTCGCCTGTGATATTTTGGTATTCATTGCTGACCTCCTTCGAGTTTCGGAAGATCTGCCACTAAGATACCGATAGACCTGGTACGGTTCGGTAAAACAACGGTCTGTATCCCTGCATTTTTAATTGCAGTAAAAACAGTTCTTTTTGTTACTCCGAGCCTCTTCGCTATGTCTCCGTACTTGATAACTTGCTGATTTGCAAGCGGGGCTTGCCCTGTTAGGGCATTGAAGGCTATTTCCTGTTGTTTTGGAGTTGCGCGCTGCCAAGCTGCAATCATCTCTTCTATTGGTGAACTCATCTTTTTTTCTCCAGTCCCATGCACAAAAAAAGGGCATGACGACAATTCCGGATAGTTCCGGTGTTTGCCAACATGCCCTCGCCGCGCGTAAGACCGTCGAAAAAAGGACTTCAAACCAACTTTAAAAAAGAGCTTTGTCACCCTATGAAAATTTTATTTACTATATTGTTGAAGCAAGATTCTTGATTCTCCGCTGTCTCTGTTTTTCTCATCAATGATTAAGAGCTTTGAACTGTCCTGGTCTGGCTCCGTAAGATAACCTCCAGTGGCTAACCAGTCGGCTCTCGGGCTGTGTCCTGGACTACCTCGCAAGACAAGGTTTGAAGCCCTGAGCCCTTGATACCGATAATTCAATACGGCCTCTCGTGCTTGCTTGTGTCCTGGCATAAACCGCCTACTGCAACTTTTTGAACAGAACTGGAAGAGCGGCCCGCTGCAAACCTTCTCAAGGCTAACCGGCTTCGTGCAAGTAGCACAAGGAAAGGTTTCATCGCTAATTCGGGGGGCTCGTTCTTTCATGCCACAATTTATATCAAGGTTCGTTTGAGTTGTCTAATATAAAAGTTCAAATATGACCGAATGTTACGCATATGTAACTTTTATATCACTGTGTGATATAAAAGAGCTGTTTTTCATTGTGAGATAATTTGGGCTATTCTGTTAATTCGTTCGTCTTTTGAGCTCCCTCAACCGTGATCTTAGTCGCCGCTGCGAGTCTTATCAGCTCTTTTACTGCTTCAATCGGCAGTATGTCTGCAAGCCGCTTTAATTGCGCTCGCTCGGGGCTGTGGTTGGCTTGGGCTGGTGCTGTAAGTGCTTGTATACCCTCGAATCCCGGTGCGATTGTACCGCCTAATTCAAGGGTCTGAGTGTAATAGCGTTCGATTGTCGCGATTCTGTCGCCTGTCATACGCGAGATTATAGCTGGGGATAACCCGAGCCTGGTCATCTCTGTGCAAAAAGTATGCCGCAACGAATGATAGCCATACAGCGAGCGAGCTTGGATAGCCTGGTCAATCTGCCTCTGTTCACCCTTCCCTGTAACTGCATGGATAAAGGTTTTAACTTGGGTTTTGAAATATGTGTTTTTTTGATAGCGTTCTGCGATCTGTGGCAATAGGTATTTATTATCATCTTGTGGCAAGCCATCTATAGCCCTTTGCAAGGTCGGCAAGATATAGAATTCTGCAATGGCCTTTGAAGTGCGCTGGGTTTTGACTGGCATATATTTTACCTTGCCGTCACTGATCGAGCTCCTTTCAATCAGTGCCGCGTCTATCAACCTCATCCCTCCGTAAAGTCCGAGTAGCATCAAAACTTTGAACTGTGCGTCTGTCTGCTGCTGGTCGAGTGCTGAGAGTAACTCGCTGATCTGAATAGAGTCCAGCGGTTCGCGTTTTTGCTTGGTTCCCTGCTTGTTATCAATCTCATACCAGTGATTAACCTTTATCGCATAATCCTTTGATAGTAGCTTTGTAATCAGTCCTAGACCGTTTTTTTTGTCATTGAAGGTGCCTGCGGCCATGCCACTGTTCCATAAATCGGTCGTATAACCCTCGGCTATTGCTGCATCAATCTCTGTAAAATTATGCACATTTGGGTAATGCTCCGTCATCCACTCTGAGAATTGCCGATTGATCATTTCGTACAGTCCCATTGTCCCGCTGCCAGCTCTTAGCTTGTGTTTCGCGCGCTTCTCAAACTGGCTCCAGACCTCATCAAATGGAAGGGGTATATATCCCGAGCCCTCTATTCGGCTCTCTGCAATGATGATCTGAGCATGTTCCTCGCTGGTTGCGGCTAACAGCTTCGATCTCTGCGCCGCTCTCTCATTCGCGATCTTTTGGTTCTTGGTGTTGAGGCTGACTTGCTTTCGTTTGCCGCTTGCGTCCATATAACGGAAAGTGTATACTCCGTTCTTTGTTTTAAAGATAGAGCCAGTGCCTCGCGTTCTGTAATTATCTGATTTTGCCATGATAAACCTCGTTTGTTTGATTGTCCGTGATTGTCCCTCATTGGCGTAAATTGTAGCAAGAAAAGATTTGAAAGTGAACTGAAAAGGTACGGTATTTTTCATAATTGTTGTAAGTGGTTGACAATGACAGACTTACAGAAACAACTTGCTAGGTTCAAATCCTAGTGAGGCAACCATATAGGATTTTAATATGGCTTTAAAGGTTATTTCAGTTGTTGTGAATGAGTTAGGCATTGCACAGCGTCAGGTGCAGGCTGTCTCTGATTTACTCGCAGAAGGTAATACAATTCCATTTATCGCGCGCTACCGGAAAGAGGTCCACGGAAATCTTGATGAGGTTCAAATTTTATCCATAAATGATCGCTTGAATTACTATCGTGAACTTGAAGATCGCAAAAAAACCATTCTGAAGTCAATTGAAGAGCAGGGCAAGTTGGATGACGCGTTCAAGGCTAAAATTGAGAGCTGTCTCACGAAAACTATGTTGGAGGACTTATATCTCCCCTACAAGCCCAAACGCCGGACACGCGCCATGATTGCCAGAGAGCACGGGCTTGAGCCTTTGGCAATGCTCATATTAAAGCAGGGGGTACAGGATCCAGCGGTTGAGGCGCAGTTATTTATCAATCCCGAAAAAGAGGTTGAAAATATAGAAAAGACAATCAGCGGAGCCAAGGATATTGTCGCCGAGATTATCGCTGAAAATGCCGATGTGCGTTCACTCGTGCGTGAATTCCTCTCCAAATCAGGGGTGATCGAATCTAAGGTTATGGAAAAAATAAGCGAGCCTACTAAATATGAGCAGTATTATGATTTTGAGGAGCTGATTGCTAAGATACCGTCGCACCGTTTTTTAGCGATCCGTCGCGGCCAGGCCGAAGGTGTGCTGCGGGTTAAACTGAATTGTGATGCCACACCGCTGATTGAAAGGATAGAGACCATTTACGCGGTCAAAGAAAGCTCCCGATTCTCATCTATTTTAAGAGAAGCGATTGCTGACAGCTATAAAAGATTGATTATACCAAGCATTGAAATAGATGTCATCGTTGAAAATAAGATGAAAGCCGATCGAAGCGCGATCGAAATATTTGCCAGTAATATGCGGAATTTATTGCTACAGGCTCCACTGGGACAAAAAATAATCATCGGTATTGATCCAGGGTTGCGCACAGGGTGTAAATGTGCGGTGATTGATGAAACCGGTAAGTTTTTAGAGACAAAAACAATCTACCCTGAGCAGGGCGAACGCCGCGAAATCGAAGCCAAAGTAGATATTTGCAAGATGGTTGCTAAATACCGGCCTTACGCTGTTGCAGTTGGTAACGGCACTGGCGGCCGCGAGACTGAGGCCTTTGTTAAACGCGTCTTTAAAGAGGCGAATATAGCGGAGACCATAGTGATCTCCGTTAATGAGTCAGGAGCTTCAGTTTACAGTGCCTCCGAAATTGCCCGCGATGAGTTTCCTGATTTGGATCTGACCATTAGAGGTGCGATCTCCATTGGTCGACGCCTGCAAGATCCTCTGGCCGAGCTGGTTAAAATTGACCCCAAGGCAATCGGAGTGGGCCAGTATCAACACGATGTTAATCAGCATCTGCTCTCTGAAAAACTCGATGAAGTGGTAATCAGTTGTGTCAACCATGTGGGTGTGGAGTTGAATACCGCCAGCGCCCCCCTGCTGACCAGGGTTTCAGGGATCGGAGCAACGCTGGCAAAGAAAATAGTTGCCTATCGCAATCAGAATGGTGCTTTTAAATCACGCAAAGAGATTGCCAAGGTTCCGGGTCTGGGCGCTAAAACTTTTGAGCAGGCCGCTGGTTTTTTGAGAATTCATGGGGCTGCCTACCCTTTGGATGGCTCCGCCGTTCATCCCGAACGCTATGCGCTGGTTGAAAAAATGGCAGCGGATATTGATGTTCAGGTTAAAGATTTAATTGGTAACAGTGCGCTGCTTGAGAAAATAAAGCTGGAACAATATCAATCCGAGAGCGTGGGAGAGCTGACTTTAAAGGATATTATTGGTGAACTTAATAAACCTGGACGCGATCCTCGTGAAAAATTTGAAAAGCCAGTCTTTAGAGATGACATTCTGCAGATGGAGGATGTCAAGGAGGGGATGGACCTTGAGGGCATTGTCACGAATGTGACCGCCTTTGGTGCCTTTGTCGATATCGGGGTGCATCAGGACGGACTGGTCCATGTCTCAGAACTATCCGACCGCTACATCCGGGATCCCGCAGAGGTAGTCAAGACCGGCGATAAGATCAAGGTGCGTGTGCTCAGCGTTGATCCGCAGCGTAAACGTATCAGCCTTTCGGCTAAAACGCCAAGAGCAACAGGCGCAGCCTCTATTGGCAAGCCGGGCCAAAGACCGGAGAAGGTCAAAAAAGCTCCGCCAGTTGGCCGCAACAACTTTAAAAGTGGATTTGGCTGCAATCCATTTGCCAAGCTCTAAGCAGGTGAGTCTCTAGCGATGATCACATGCCCGTCAGAGTTGCGCGAACAGTCGATCGCGGCGGTTGCTACGCCGCCAGGTGCGGGCGGTATCTGCGTTGTTCGTATATCCGGTGGCAATGTTTTTCAGACCGTCAACCGTTTGCTCGGAGCCAAGGTCCAGAGAATCGAGTTGCGTTCAAAAAACACTTTTTTCCATACCACCATCTATGACTGCGAGACAGGAGAAAGCATTGATGACGCGCTGGTGTTGATTTTTCATGCGCCCCATAGCTACACCGGTGAAAACACGGTCGAGATCCAGGGTCATGGCGGGGTGATTCCCGCTCAGCGAATCTTGAACGCAGTTTTAAAAGCTGGCGCTAGAATGGCTGAGCCTGGGGAGTTCACCCGCCGTGCTTTTCTCAATGGTAATCTGGATTTGACCCAGGCAGAAGCTGTTTGCGATTTGATTCAGTCCCAGACCGAGCGCGCTGCAGCAGCCGCCAGGGTTCAGCTCGATGGAGCACTGGGTGGCGAAATTCACAATTTGTACCATCTGATCGTCGGTCTCTCTGCGGATCTGGAGCATGTGCTTGATTTTGATGAAGGCGAGATTGCCGACAATTTTGTACATCAAACCGTGCGTCAGCTTCAGCAGTTGAAGCTGGCGCTGGAGCGTTTGATCAGCACTTGGCGCGAGGGCGAGCTTCTACGGCGAGGAGTTTTGATCGTCCTGAGCGGTGCCCCCAATGCCGGTAAATCTTCGCTCCTGAACGCTCTGCTCCGACGTGACCGTGCGATTGTACACAACCTGCCAGGCACCACCCGTGATGTCATTGAGGAGTCCTACTCCTTGAGCGGCATCCCTGCGCGGCTGGTTGACACCGCTGGTTTACGGAATTCAGAGGACGAGGTTGAGCACGAAGGTGTTCAGCGCGCATACGCTTTGATCCAACAAGCGGATTTGAATCTTTTGGTGATTGACCAACATGCTATGGAGCGGGAGCAATTGGATTCCATCGTGCATTTTTTCAATCAGGATACTTTGCTTCTGGTGTTAAATAAAAGCGATCTGCCTGCAGGTCAACAAACTCCTCTGCCCTGCGACGCACCAATGGTTGCGGTTTCGGCCGTCACCGGGGAGGGCCTCGACGATCTCAAGGCAGTCATGAAAACCAGACTGGGCATCACGGATAATTTTCAGAGCCATTCTGTGATCAGCCAACGCCATTTAGAAGAGCTGCGTACTGCCGCCAGAGCAGTTGAGGAGACCTTACAACTACTGACAATCGATACTGCCGCCATTGTGATCGCCGCGGGCTACCTGCGTGAAGGCTCAGAGGCTTTAGGTCGCATAACTGGTAGAGTTTACTCCGAAGATTTACTGAATAATATCTTTGGTAAATTCTGTGTTGGCAAATAATCTCTAGCATGTTACTGTTAAACTCTTATTGTACTACTATCATTCATATTCGTGTTTTTGTGCATGTTTTTTATCTCTCACAGAGGCCCAGAGAACGCAGAGAGAGAGCAGCAGCCTATTACTCTGAACTCTTCGCAGCCCTGAGAGAATATTTTGAGGTGAAAAATATTTGAGGTAAAAAATGGGAACCCCGAGCACCCGCTTTACGCCTTTGAGCCTTTGCTAGCAGTTTTTCGGACTTCTCCGAAGTCCGAAAAACTGCTAGATAAAAAAGAAATACCTCTTAATGTTGTTTTAATATCTAATATGATATGATATGATATAATATAATACAAGTAATTATTAAGAGGATTTGGTTTTATGGCATTACGACTGAAACTTATTGACCGGGACACCCCTATGTTGTTACCGCCTGACTTGCGGGA
>JBAYXX010000119.1:0-11055 GCA_041673345.1 Kiritimatiellia bacterium | reverse complement strand
GTGAATCTTGAAATCGGAAAAACCTTTTTCATTTATGTTCAGGAACTTGCTAGTAGAACTTTCAGTGAGCGCTGTCATTTTTGATCCTTTAAGTGAATGGTGTGCAAACAAGTCAGGTGGAGTGATTCATACTGCGCTGGGTTTGATTTCATACGGAGGTTAAGGTCAACCCACGATCACGCGCCATGGTCATGGCGGTGTCTTCGATCATGTCTTCCTGCCCGCCACCATGCCGCGCCGTCCCAGCTCGACCAAGATGTCGCGCGCAGGCACGCCATACTTCGCACTGGCGCGTTTGGCAAACAACAGAAAGCTGGAATAGATCCCGGCATAGCCCAGCGTGAGCGAGTCGCGGTCGATGCGGATGATGTGGTCCATGATCGGTACCACCAGGTCTTCGGCCACGTCCTGGATCTTGAACACATTGACCCCGATTTCAATCCCCATGCGGGCGCACTCGGCGATGAACACCTCCATCGGCGTGTTGCCAGCACCAGCGCCCAGGCCTGCGGCCGCCGCGTCGATGCGATTTGCACCGGCTTCAATTGCTGCGATCGAGTTGGCGACGCCCATGGCCAGGTTGTGATGGCCGTGGAAACCCAGTTCGGTCCCGGGCTTGAGGGCCGCGGGCACCGCGCTCAGACGGGCTTTCACGCCCTCAGGCAACAAATAGCCTGCCGAGTCAGTCACATAAATGCAGTTGGCGCCATAGCCTTCCATCAATTTGGCCTGGCTCACCAGCTCTTCCGGACTGGCCATGTGTGCCATCATCAAAAAGCCCACGGTATCCATGCCCAGCGCACGGGCCTTGGTGATGTGTTGCTCAGACACATCGGCTTCGGTGCAATGGGTCGCCACACGGATGGTGGCCACGCTCAGGTCTTTGGCCATCAGCAGGTGATCGACGGTGCCGATGCCGGGCAGCAGCAGGGCCGAGACCTTGGCCTGTTTCATCAGCGGAATGACTGCGCCCAGGTATTCCTCGTCGCTATGTGCCGGAAAACCGTAGTTGACGGAGGAGCCTCCCAAGCCGTCGCCGTGGGTGACTTCGATCAGCGGCACCCCAGCGGCGTCCAAGCCGCTGGCAATGCTCTTCATCTGGTCGAGCGTCATCAGGTGGCGTTTGGGGTGCATTCCGTCGCGTAGCGTCATGTCGTGAACGGTGACTTTTTTGTCTTGTAGCTTCATGGCGGTTCTCCTGTTTGGTTCAGGCGCGAACGGGCTTGAGTGTGAGCCGGCCGGCGAGGATTTCCTCGGCAAACATCTCGGCGGTGCGGGCGGCCGCTGCGGTCATGATGTCGAAGTTTCCGGCGTACTTGGGCAAGTAGTCGCCCAGGCCTTCGACTTCCTGGTAGACCGAGACGCGCTTGCCGTCGAACACCGGGCCGTTGACCAGCTTGTAGCCGGGCACGTACTTTTGCACCTCTTTGATCATGGCGTGGATGGACTTGATGATCCTTTGCTGGTCGGGTTCGCTCTCCAGCAGGCAGTGCACGGTGTCACGCATGATTAGTGGCGGCTCGGCCGGGTTGAGGATGATGATGGCCTTGCCCTTTTTCGCGCCGCCCACCTTTTCGACGGCGCTGGCGGTGGTGCGGGTGAATTCATCAATGTTCTTGCGAGTGCCCGGTCCCGCCGATTTCGCCGTAGGCCACCGGCTGCACACGGCTGACGGCCACCACCATGGGGATGGTGGCCTGGCCTCCGCAAGTCACCATGTTGACGTTCATCTCGCCTTTGCCGACATGTTCCTTGAGGTTGACCGGCGGTACGCAGAACGGACCGATGGCCGCGGGCGCGAGGTCGATCATGAGGGCGCCTTCGGCGTTGACCTTGCGGCTGGTGTCAGCATGCACGTAGGCACTGGTGGAGTCGAAGACGATCTGCACGCCGTCGGCCTGCATGTGGGGAATCAACCCATTGACACCGTCAGCGGTGGTCTTGATGCCCATCTCTCGGGCACGCTTCAGGCCGTCGGATTCTGGGTCGATGCCGACCATCCAGACCGGCTCCAATGCCGGGCTGCGTTGCAGCTTGGCCAACAGGTCGGTGCCGATGTTGCCGGGGCCGATCAGGGCGCATTTGATTTTTTTCGTCATATGCAGAATTTCCGGAAAAGTCAGTGAAAGCGCACCGAGCCGCCCCCTATGGTTTCGATCATGGCGTCAGATACCCTCTTTCGAAGTCGACTGACACGTCATTGCCTTCGATGCGGACAGGAAATATTTCCAATGCCGCACAGGGAGGTGGAGATTTGACTTTGCCCGTGCGGACACAAAACTTTCCCAAATGCAGCCAGAATCCATCTGGTCGGGTATTGATTGGTCGCTGAAGAGTCATTCAAGCAGATTTCAGCGGTTTCGACGCAGGGTACGCCAGACACGAAAGCCCCAGCCAATCCAAATCAAATGAATCGCCAGCGTGACAAGCCCGAACCACAAAGCTTCGTGGCTCCATACGATGCTGTAAAAATCCCAGAGGCCATCGACAACTTCCGTTGCAATGACCACTGGAATGACGGCCTCATAGCGACCCGGATCGCGCGCGCCCCACAAGGCGACGGCCCCGATGGCACCCAACGGAAGACCGACAATGGCCCAGGCATCTTGCAGCAAGGTGAAGATCGGTTCATCCACGTGCAGTTCGACGCCTGGGTACATCGTGCCAAACAAGCCCAAGGTGCTAAAGGGCAGCGTGCCAATGAGGTTGATGATGTAAAAAACGCCGATGGCAATAAAAAACAGTCTTGCTTTTGTCATGGTAGCTTCCTCGGTTCAGGGGCGGGTTCAGGTTTCTTGCTTGGAAAAAAACATGCCCAGGCTATTCGACAACAACGTGCTCTGGGTGACTCCGCTCCTCACTATATTTGCCCGGGCACCATTCAGGCCAATTTACACCAAGGTTCAGTTAACACCAAGTTGTTGATGCCCATAATGTGCAGGTCAAGGACGGCCAGTCGCCTGAGATTGATCATTTTGCGACCAGGGGATGGCGTCCAGACAATAGTCGATGGCCCTGGGATGGTTTACCGGGTGATATCAAGTCGGTAATCGTATCGAATGACTTATCCGGAAGAGGCGAGACCTCTATAAAGGTCGCGATAAACGACAAAGCCCGGACAGTGACGGCTAACTCGCAGTAGTCACTGCCGACCGCTGTGAGTCAGGGGCGGCAGGCCATATACATCAGTTTCTGCATCACACGGTCCTCAGGCGACGATGTTTGGCCGGGTGGCGTATCGGAGCATAGATGTTATACCTCTTGTATAGGAGTAGCTGACACCTTCCTTGCTGGTCTGGCTGTTGTCCACGGGAAAAGCGTCCATATTCAGGGCTACATGGCCCATCTTCAGAGGCGAGATCGGTGCACCACTGGACTGCAGAAGCTCAAGGCTGGGGTCATCCCAGAGCCAGTCCGGACTTGCCGCCTCGAAGTCACTCTGGCCCAGCGTAATCAGCCCGAGATAGGTCCGGATCAGTTCAGTGTTCGGAATACCGTGGCGCTTGATTACGGTGCGGGTGGTTTTGGTGAGCGACCTATGCCGGTTCAGACAGTGGCCCACCGGGGCCAGGCCGCTGTGGGGTGTAAGTATAGACTTCGGTTCGGGATTGTTGGAGAATCAAAGTGCGCGTGAGCCGAAAGCACTGACTGGGTGTGCGATGCTCTTATATCCTCCCAAAGCCCGCTATTGCAGGCTTTGGGAGGGCAAGGATTCAGTGATAAATCAATATTGACATTGACCTAAATTGAGGTTTGGTGTTTTGGTTTTCGCAGCATCGGGCCACGATTCGATCGTGCAAATCGCCAACCAATAATAATTACAATGAAGGATTAATGGTAATGCATTTTTGTCAGTTAAGTGAAAAAAGCCAAATTTTAAGCAGATGCTGCCTTAGCGATGCTGTCAGTTATTCCAACGAGCATGCAGGCTCCCATCGTGTTGTCCAAAACCGCATTAAAAATCTAAAGGTTAATCTGAAACACGTCGAGATTGGCGGCTTGGGTCTGTTCCAAATGTGCTACGGTGACAGAGCGGCAGTCTCGTCGTCGCCTCATGAACGCGAAGGTCTTTACCATGTGCACTTCGTGCTTAAAGGGCTCTGTTCATTGAGAGCGGGTGGTGAAGAGCATACATTAGCCCCCGGCGAATTATTGTTACTAAACCCTGACAGCGCTTTAGACCTTACCTACTCAGACAACTACGAGAAGCTTGTCGTCAAGATTCCCGCTCGTTTAATTCACTCGGTTTGCAGCGAAAATAGGTGGAGTTACTCGGACTCGAGGGCGCGCCTCGCCCCGCTTTATCGTCACGCAAAGCAGGATGGCTTAATTAGTTTGCTTAGCTTGGTATGTCAGGAAGCGGAAAATGACGAGTCTCATCTTCAGGTGGGGGAACGCTATGCCAAGCTTTTAATAAGTAAGTTGCTCGCCATACCTGGCGGTAATATTAGCCGCGAGCCGATGAGTTGTGTAGGCGATTCGTTCGAACATCTGGAAGAGTTCATCTCGAACAATATCAAGCAAATTATCTGTCTGGAGCAATTGGTCGAGCTGGCAGGTATGAGTGCTCCCTCTTTAAATGAGCTATTTAAGAAGCATACTGGTACGACACCCATGCGATTCATACGCCAGCGCAAATTGGAAGCCGTTTATACTCACTTGAGTAACCCGGACGCTGCAGCGAGAAGTGTCACCGAAGCGGCTATTGACTACGGATTCCTACATCTTGGACGCTTTGCCGATAGCTATAAGTACACTTTCGGGGAGCTGCCATCGGAGACTCTGCGCCGTATGCGTGCAGAAGCCAACCTCATCGACTAACCTGATTACGCATAAGGCTCAGCGATCTTCAGGAACCGGTACGGCGTTCTTCATTGGTTTGCACTGCGGCGACAAACGGGAGCTTGTGCGCCGCGCCCGCGCTTTCCCGACCGTTCACCGCCCAGATAGGCGTCATCCATCTCAATGCGTTCAGGAAGCTTTTCTCACTGGTTGCGCTTCTTTGAGCCGGTCTTCCCGGCTTCCATCTGGAACTCAAAAACAAGACGATGCCCTGATTCAGTCCGCCAGGCTACGAGAATAATCCGTATGCCTGTCTAAAGGATGCGCTGACCCGCCTGCCAATGCAGAAGGCCAACATCATCGACGAATTATTGTCCCAAAACTGGACGCCCGCTACCCCTGACAAGGAGTGATGACCGGGCGTGTACCTTAAAAAACGGATAGCGATTTAAAGAAATCGGATATCCCCGTGCCGGCCAGCGCGACACAATAGATGCGATTTGAAATGAACAGGGCTGGAGCAGATAAAGTCAAGCGCCTTAAGGGTCAACAGCTTTGCGCTAGCCAATGCTTAGTTCTGGAGTATGCGTCGAGCCAAGTTCAATCGGGCAGGTTTCGCGGGATCGGGATTAGATATAGCTAGGTCCATTGGTACATTTCAGTTCAGATTGGTGTCGGCATCGTAGGGTTTACTTGCGATGCAAAAACAAGAAGCTTGGTAGATGCTTTCGTTGGAGCATCTTGAGAGAAGACAAAGCATAGGAGCTCAATAATGAACAACAGTGAAGTAACCGAAACGCCCATAAAATGGGTGAAAAAATGGTCTAATGAAGAAATCAAAAATCTAGTGGATCAGGAGATAGGGCTGATTGATCCCCGTATTTATTCAGATCAGGACCTGTATGAAATTGAGCTTGAGAGAGTCTTTGCTCGTTCCTGGCTGCTTCTTGGGCACGAGGGGCATATTCCCAAGGCGGGCGACTATATCACAACCTATATGGCTGAAGATCCTGTCATCGTCGTTCGGCAGAAAGATGGGAGCATCAAGGTCTTCCTGAACCAGTGTCGGCATCGTGGTATGCGAATTGAGCGTTCGGATTTCGGAAACGCAAAATCATTCACCTGTACATATCACGGCTGGTCCTACGATACCGCCGGAAATCTAGTCAACGTTCCCTTCGAGAAAGAAGCCTTTTGTGACAAGAAAGAGGGTGACTGTGGGTTCGACAAGGCCGATTGGGGTCCGCTGCAAGCGCGTGTGGATACCTATAAAGGTTTGATTTTCGCCAACTGGGATGAAGAGGCCCCGGATCTGCTCACCTATTTGAGCGACGCAACCCCCTATATGGATGTAATGCTCGATCGGACCGAGGCGGGTACCGAGGTTATTAGTGGCATGCAGAAAACGGTAATCCCATGTAACTGGAAATTTGCCGCCGAGCAGTTCTGCAGTGATATGTACCACGCAGGCACGATGGCGCATCTGGCGGGCGTGCTGTCCAGCCTTCCGCCCGACGTGGATCTGTCTCAGGTGAAACTGCCGTCAACCGGTAATCAGTTCCGAGCCAAGTGGGGCGGGCACGGAACCGGTTGGTTCAATGATGACTTCGCGCTCCTTCAAGCCATTATGGGGCCTAAGGTGGTTGATTACTGGACCAAAGGGCCTGCAGCTGAGCGCGCTCAGAGCCGTTTGGGGCAAAAGCTTCCCGCTGACCGAATGGTCGCACAGCACATGACAATTTTCCCGACGTGTTCGTTTCTCCCAGGAATCAATACAGTCCGTACTTGGCATCCGCGCGGGCCCCATGAGGTCGAGGTATGGTCCTTCATTGTAGTGGATGCCGATGCACCGGAGGAAATTAAGGAAGAGTATCGCAGGAAGAACATTTTCACCTTCAATCAGGGTGGAACCTATGAGCAGGACGACGGCGAAAACTGGGTAGAGGTTCAACGAGGGTTGCGGGGTCATAAGGCGAGAAGTCAACCCCTCTGTGCTCAGATGGGTGCCGGTGTCCCGAATAAAAACAACCCAGAATTTCCTGGAAAGACCAGCTACGTCTATAGCGAGGAAGCCGCGCGCGGAATGTACCATCACTGGGCTCGCATGATGTCCGAGCCAAGCTGGGAAACGCTGCGGCCATGAGCGATTGAGAGCATCGAAGAAAGTAATCGCATTCCCTGTGTCTACTGCGGCTGGGGAACGCGAAAGTTGGCTGAGCCGGCGAAACAAAATCAACTCAGTCTTGGTGGCTATTAATCTGGCCGAATTCCAAAGGCATTGGTCCTAGGTCTGGAGTCGGCTTTGTTTAAACGCTCAATCTTATGCCAGCGCCTAATGTAGATAGAAGGAATAAAAAATGACATCTAGTGATCTTACTAAACCGATCGAATGGCCACTGAAGCCCGTTGATCATGAGCTTCAACACGCCGTGGAACAATTCTATTACCGCGAGGCCCAGTTGCTTGATTATCAGAAATACGAGGACTGGCTGGCTTTGATGACCGAAGACGTTCGGTACTGGATGCCGATTCGAACCAGCCATATCTCCCGGGATAAGGCCCTGGAGTACATTCCCCCGGGAGGTAACGCCCACTTTGACGAAGACTATGAGAGCTTACGGGCGAGAATTCGTGGGAGACTGTCAGGCCTAAACTGGACCGAGGATCCGCCTTCCCGCAGCCGACACATTGTCAATAACGTGATCGTCCGTCAAACAGAGGATTCCGCCGCGTTGGAGGTTAGTTCCGCGTTCCTTTGTTACAGAAACCGACTGGAGCGTATGACGGACATATATGTTGGTGAGCGCAGAGATATTTTGCACCGTGTGACCAATGGACTCGGGTTCAAGATTGCCCAGCGAACCATATTACTCGATCAGAGCACGATTACTGCTAATAATCTCAGCCAGTTTTTCTGATTGGTATAAAGCTCCTGTCGTTCACTTATAAAGTTCTCATATATGGAGAAAGCTTTATAAGTGAACCTTATCAATTCCTGCCTGAAAGTTGAGTCGCGAACCAAACCAAGTGTTAGGAGACAACAAAATAATGACATTTTCCGTAGTATGTAACGTATCTGACATTCCCGTTGGTGAGGCCCTGAAGGTTGAAGGTAGCGAGGGAGCTATCGCGATTTTCAACGTCGATGGTGAGCTGTTCGCGACACAGGATAGATGTACTCATGGAGATTGGTCCTTATCTGAAGGGGGCTACCTCGAAGGTGACATCGTCGAATGCTCTCTGCATATGGGTAAGTTCTGTGTACGCACGGGCAAGGTAAAAGCGGCACCTCCATGTGATCCGCTCAAAATGTTTCCGTTAAAAATCGAGGGCGATGATGTCCTCGTTGATTTTGACGCCGGGTATTATGCGCCATGAGTAAATCAATTGTTATTATTGGCGCCGGGCTTGCCGGGGTAACTGCGGCTCGCTGTCTGCGCACTGAAGGGTATCAGGGGACGATTCACCTAATAGGAGAAGAACCCTGTGTTGCCTATGATCGACCGTGTCTGTCCAAGGAGCTCCTGGCGGGAAAAGTTAACGAGCCCGCGGCGATCCTGGGGCCTGACTGGAGTAAGTCAGCTAACATAACGCTCCATCTGGCGGAGCGGGTGACTGAAATTGATATCGCAAACCGGCAGGTTCGCTTGCAGTCCGGCGGCCACATTCCCTACGACTATGTACTCCTGGCAACGGGGTCACGCGCAAGGCGCATCCAGGCTGAGGGCAGCAATCTGCCGGGCATCCATACACTGCGAACATACGAAGATGCCAACAGGCTGAAGGATTCACTGGCAACGGCCAAGTCCCTGGTAATCATTGGTGGCGGCCTGATCGGATGTGAAGTGGCAACCACCGCTAGTGGCCTTGGTGCCAGCGTCACCATTCTGGAGTGTGGGGACGAACTACTGCTACGTGTTCTGGGCCGTGATACCGGCGAGTGGTGTCGTAACGAATTGGAACGTATTGGCGTTCAAGTCGAACGAAGTGCGCATGCCTTGCGTTTCGAAGGCGACGAACGCGTGCGTGCTGTTGTGTGCACTGATGGTCGACGAATAGAAGCTGACACCGTCCTGGTAAGCATCGGGGCCGAGCCGGCCGATGATCTCGTTCGCGCAGCCGGTATTGAGTGTCAACCGGGTGGTGGTGTACTCGTCGATGCCACTGGAAAAAGTTCAGATCCCAGAGTGTTCGCAGCTGGGGATGTGGCTGCCTGGCCACTGAGATCGGGTGAGCGGCGCTCACTTGAGACATACCTGAACAGCCAAATAGAGGCGGAAACTGCCGCCCTCGCTATGTTGGGCAAGCCCCAACCCTCGCCTCAGACCCAAACCTCCTGGACTGAAATTGCAGGGCACAGACTCCAGATGGCAGGTGATATTAACGGCCCAGGCGAAATTGTTGTGCGCAATAACGAACAGAGTAAATCCCGTCTGTTGTTCAGGGTCCTGGATAACCGCGTGGAAGCGGCCATAGCCATTGATGATCCGCGAGATTTTTCGATTGCAAGCCGTCTGGTGACGCGAGGTGTTCCTGTTTCCACGCCAGAGTTGGCTGATCCTCAATTCAGTCTGAGGGACTTTTTGAAGGCTAAGGCATAGCGACGCCGAGCGAGATTAATTTTGAAGGTCTACAGGATTTTCAATTAGGAAGCCTATTTATGAAATTACAAGATGAAGTAGTCTTTATTACCGGGGGTGCGTCAGGGTTGGGTCGTGCCCTGGTAGATAGATTCGTTAAGGAAGGTGCCAAGGTCGCAGTTTTCGATAAATCTCCGGATCGAGTTCGCCAGCTGGAGCAAGAGCACGGTAAAGCAGTGGTATCGATTGCCGGTGATGTGCGTTCTTTGGAGGATCTGAAAAGAGCGGCCACCCAATGTGTTGACACGTTTGGAAAAATCGATGTGTTAATACCCAATGCGGGTATATGGGATTACAACATGCCGCTTGTCGATTTACCGGAAGATAATATCGACAAGGCGTTTGATGAATTATTTCAGATTAATGTAAAGGGCTATATTCTCGCGGTAAAGGCTTGCCTGCGGGCTCTCGTTGCCAGTCGTGGCAGCATTATATGTACGATTTCAAATGCGGGCTTTTATCCCAATGGCGGTGGACCTCTATATACGGCTACAAAACACGCGGTTGTCGGCCTGGTACGTGAACTTGCATTTGAGTTGGCACCCTACATACGCGTTAATGGTGTTGGCGTTGGCGGGATGAATACGAGCCTGTCAGGGCCAGGTTCATTAGGTATGAACGAGAAATCCATATCTGAAATCCCGTTGGGGGAAATGTTGGAAAGCGTACTACCAATCGGTCGTATGCCCGATGTTGATGAGTACACAGGGGCTTATGTGTTTTTCGCCACAAGAGGGGATTCCGCACCCGCTACTGGTGCACTGTTAAACTATGACGGTGGCATGGGTGTCCGTGGGCTCTTTTCTGTGGCTGGAGGTAATGACCTCCTTGACAAGCTCAATATCGAATAAATCGAATAAGGAGAAATAAATGGGTATCAAAAGCCTGGGCTACATGGGGTTCTCTGTAAGCGATGTGCAAGCGTGGCGCTCCTATCTCACCAAGAAAATCGGATTGATGGAGGTTAATGGCTCTGATGAGAAAGCCTTATATCGTATGGATTCAAGGGAGTGGCGAATAGCGATAGAAAAAGGTGACTCTGACGACCTCGAATTTGCAGGCTATGAAGTGGCCAATCCCAAGGCGTTGAGGCTGATGACGGAACGTCTACGTGAAGCCGGGGTTCAGGTCAAGACGGGCGACACTGAACTGGCAGAAAAACGTGGCGTGATGGAATTGATCTCATTCAATGATCCATTTGGGATGTCCTTGGAGCTTTACTATGGGGCCACAGAGTTATTTGAGCAGCCTTTTATCTCTAGCGCTGGTGTCAGCGGGTTCGTTACCGGAGAGCAAGGAGCGGGACATTATTTCTATGCGGTTCCAGATATTGAGAAAGGCCTGTCGTTTTACACGGAACTGTTAGGCTTTCAGTTATCCGACGTAATCGACATCGCGATGGGCCCGGATATTACTGTGCGAGGTTATTTCCTTCATTGCAATGGTCGCCACCACACCCTGGCTATCGCCGAGGCCCCGTTACCCAAGAGGGTTCACCATTTCTTGCTGCAAGCCTTGACGCTTGATGATGTAGGTTATGCCTACGACCGGCTCGATGGGTCGTCAGACAAATTAACCGACTCTAACCTTCGGGCTGAGGAAAGTGACAACAATACATCTAGCATGATCACTG
>JBAYXX010000118.1:0-11259 GCA_041673345.1 Kiritimatiellia bacterium | reverse complement strand
CTGGTGGAAACTCTGAAACAACTCAGAGAACTCTGTGCCTCTGTGAGAGATAAAGAATTGGTTGCGGCTATGCTGCGCTAGGATTTTCGTGGTTAAAAAAAGAGGTACAGGAAAACAAACTAAGCTGTTAGTCTTCATTCATAGTGGGCACTAACCACGCAACGCGCGCGCGTAAAGTGCAAATATAAAGTGAACGATCATTCATAAAAACGGCGACAATACTAAGTTTTTCACGTCTATGTCCAGTGGTCTGCGGTCACGGCCCGCAATTCACATTATGGCCGAAAGCACGCTAAAGCGTGAACTACATACCCCAGGAACCGCATGTAGTTCACGCTTTAGCGTGCTGCCTGAGCAGAGACGCGGCCATAATTAGAATTGCTGGGTCACGGCCCGCAGCTACAGTGCTGCGCAGGGTGAATAGCAAGTCGGTTGCAAGTCTAGACTTTCGGTGTAGTAGCCGCTCTATGAGCGGCATTGCATTTTAAGGCAACAACCAACTATCAATCTTTTGAAGTCAAAGTGCACAATTTTACGCGTTTATTCACTCCGCATAGATGAAGTACCTCAAGCTTCCAGCTTGAATGAAAATGTTTTCTGCAAGCAGGATGCTTGCACTACTCCATTATCACTTTTAGGGTCACGTCTCAATAACCCGCTTTGGAACAGCCTTCCGTCTTCGCGCTTCGCAGCTACGCCGGACACGGAAAGGCTGGACAACAAACCTTGCGCAACCAACACAGGCGGGACGCCTGTGCTACTTTAAACCCTCAGCCAATTTCTCCTCCAGTAGCTTCAACAGGTTGCGGGCCTCAATCTCCTCCTGGGTCCAGGGGCTCTCCTTACGGATCAGAGTAATCTGGTGTTTGGCCTGGGCTAGGCGACCCATCTTGAGATAAAGTCGGGCCAGTTCAAGACGCAGTTTAGGGGTGTAGGTTTCGTCGGCTTCGGCCAGCAACGCCCGCTGGATACAGACAACAGCCTTGTGCGGCTGATGATTGCCGACCAGTGCCTGCACTTTAAGCAGGTTCATGCGCGGCGAGGCGCGTTCCTCCGGAATATCCCACTCAATCATATCCAGCTCTGCCAGGCTCTCGCGGTAAAGTTCCTGACTCAGCAAATTCTGCAGACGGAAATAGCGGCTGTTGTAATCAAACATCACAGCGCGGTCTAATTTTCCGTCAGCAATCAGGGTAAAGGGTTTGGGGATGGACAGGTAAAGCTTTTGGGCAGAGGCAAAATTATCCAGAACCAGCGCGGTGTCAGCTAAGTAGATATCAAGCAGACGCTGCCCGCCGCTATCCAGATCAGCGCGGTTAATGGATGATAGCATTTGCCGGGCATCCTCGGGGCGGTTGAGGCAGAGGTTTAGCATGCCGCCGCAGTGCAGGGCTGAAAAAGCGCGGGCCTGCGGCTCTTGCACCTTATCGAGAATAACTCGAAAGCAGCTCTCTGCCAGCTCATACTGCTCATCCACCTGCTGAACGCCCAGCGCCAGCTCAATCATCATTGGATTGAGATCAGCTGCTGGAATGCGGTCAACAGCGGCTAGGGCGCGCGGCGCGAAGGCAGCTGCCTGCGCTTCACGCAGGAAAAAGAAGTACCCATGCGAGATCAAAGCATACCCCTCGGGCTGGATGCCGCGCTCCTTTTCCTGCCGCACCGCGCGCTCCAGCAATGCGAGTGCGCGGTTGTCATCACCTTCACTTTGACCATAACGGGGTGCTACCCGAATTGTCTGGCGACAAATTGATTTGCGCCCCTTGCTAGTTACTGTCAGCGTCACAGGAAAATCGCCATCAGCAAAAACGAGGTGCTCCACCTTAGCGCCGCTGGCGCGGGTGTTATCGCCGAACTCCCACGCGTAGGTTGCGGCGTGATCCTCTTTAAATGCGGAAGCCTCGAAGAGCATATCGTAGAGGCGATGGTCACGCATAGTGACCATGTAACGGTTCTCCCAGATGAAATCCGCCTGTGGTGCGCCATCGCGTCCCATCATCGGCCCAACAAAGGCGTAAGCCGCCGCGTTGAAAAACTCCGGTCCAATCACAAAATGCTGCTTCTCATCGGGCGCAACCATGGCGGCAATTGCAAAGGAATCTGATCCGCTGTTGGCATGCAGGTAAGTAAAGCGGTAACCACCGGGCTGCTGAAGATCCAGTAAGCCGCGTTTGCTACCGTCCAGGCCATCAGCGACCGGGTGCAAACCAGGCCATGACGCAACCAGGCGGTCATTGATCAGCAAAAAAGAGGCATCGGTGGAAGCAACGCAGAAGGTTGTCACCCCCGGCCGGGTTATGCGCAACATGCCGTCGTAGCGATGAAGGGTATTGGTGTTCGGGCCAAAGGGATTACCAGCGGAGTAAACATTTTCCTCAAAGGCACCGCCCTGAGGGCTAGCACGCTCCCAGAGCTGGTTGAACTCCTCGATTGTTTTGACTTCGCTGCCATTATAGGTGCGGGTTTGGTGGAGCAGACCAGAGCTGTGTGCAATCACGGGGGGCGGCAATGCAGCTGCAGCAAAGGGGTAGAGCAAAAAGATCTCACCGGGTACGGCCTCAAAATGGATACTCACGCGGCTGCCAAGACGATTTAGCAGGGCGAATGGACGCGGCTTGTCCTGCGCATCCATCAAGACAAAACCGGAGCTACGGTCATCCAGAAACACGGTGGTCGTGGCAGTGAGCGGTGCTGAGCCGGCTCCCTCCACTTTCAGCTCCCGGCGAGACTCCGCCTCCGGGAGCTGCCAGCCAGCTTTCACACTCTGCGACAGGGAAAGCAAGGCCAGCAGCAACCAAGGCAAGTTACGCCGCATCTGATTCGTTGCATGGCTATCGTTCATTTTCTGGCCTATAACTTCGGATTTTTGAACCGTGACCCATACCAGCGGCTCATATTAATCTTGCGCTTCAGCATGGGGATGCTGACATGAATGAGCAGGACTGCCACACAGATGTTGGTTATTCCCTGGGTCAGTGCAGTTAAAGTATATCAAAAAATATAGTCTCGGACATTGGTATCTTTTACTTTCAAGGAAATTTAACAAAATAAAACAAAAAGTTAAAAATCATAAGGTGCCGGACTTAGGTTAATATCTTCTTTTGCCAGATGCTACATTCGGAAAAATGGGATGGAGTTTAAAAGGATTTGAATAAAATTCGTAACTACTCAGGTGCCAGAATTCAGGCGTTAGAATTCAGGCTTCTGGCTCCTGAGTAGTTACAAAAAAACAATTTAAGGTTGACTATTTCCACTCACCACTCACATAATAGAAACCAATCACAGGTAATGGCGTGTTGCCGTGTAAACCTATGAAATATTAAAGGGGAGAGAGAGAGTGAAAAAACAATTAAAAAATGGCAGCAGGGTGATCAAGCGGGTGGCGAGCGTGGTTGTTTTTATGGTAGCAGCAACTTGTCAGAGTGCGCTTGCCGCGACAGATCCGGAGCCTGCTGTGCTCATAGTTGAGAGCGATAGTGTCCGCCTCTCTGTTGGCAGCGATGGCCGCGCATCCGAATTTACCGACAAAGCCTCTGGTATTAACTATTGTGAACCTAAGCCCGGGGCCCCCTTCGCATCCGTGAAAAAAGGCGGAAAGATCTTCAATGCGAAAAAAGCGGTCTTGGAGAACGGGATGCTCGCGTTTGATTTCGGAGATGCCAATGTCAGCCTTGAGCTAAAAATAACGGGCACCAGCCACAGCATCGCTGTTGAGGTAATCTCAGTCACAGGTGACGGCGTTGAGGAGTGTACCTTTGTAAATCTGCCGCTGACGCTGAAGGGTGATATTGAAGAGCCATTTGCAGGCTGCGCACTGGCGCTAAATCTGCAGACAAAGGTTGATCGCTTGCCAGGGGCAACCTCGCTATTAATGGCGCGCTGCTATCCACGCTTTGGTTTTAAGGGTGCAAAAGTCGCGCTGATTGGCTGTCCGCAGGCAGAACTGCGCCATGTATTGCAGAAGGTTGTCAAGTCCGCGCCGGAGCTGCCGCAATCTCCGATCGGCGGTCCATGGGCGCTTGATGCAGAGATCAACCACGGCTCTTATCTGTTCGCTCCGGTTTCCGAGAAAACGGTTGATGATTGGATCAAGCTGGCGCTGAGTCTGGGGATTAACCAGATTGATTTCGACGGCATGTCCCGCTACGGAGACTCCGAGCCTTATCCGGCGCTCTATCCCAACGGGCGTGCCGGGCTAAAAGCGGCCGTAGCGAAAGTCCACGCTGCCGGACTTAAGGCCGGGCTGCACACCTACGCTTTTTTCATCACTAAAACGTGTCCATGGATCACGCCGGTTCCAGATGCCCGTCTGGGCAAAAACGCCATTTTTACGCTGGCTAAGGCACTTGATGCTTCAGAGCAAACACTCTCTGTAGTTGAATCAACAACAAATATATCGGCAATTACCGGATTCTTTGTACGTAACAGTGCAACCTTGCAGGTTGACGATGAGCTGATTACCTTCTCTGAGGCGAGCAAGACGGCGCCCTATGCTTTCACCAAATGTCAACGCGGTGCCTGCGGCACTAAAGCTGTCCCGCATGCGCAAGGCGCAAAGGTCCAGCAGTTGCGGGAGTGCTTTGGGCGCTTCGCACCTGACCCTGACTCAACGCTTTTGGCAGAGGTTGCGGCGCGTCAGGCCGAGGTTGTGAACGAGTGCGGCTTTGATATGATGTACATTGATGCGCTCGACGGTCAGGATGTACTAGCTGGCCGCGGGAACGGCTGGCACTATGGCTCAAAGTTTGTTTTTGAGCTCTGGAAACGTTTTGATCACCCAGTGCTGTTGGAGATGAGCACCATGCTCCATCACCTCTGGACGGTTAGGTCGCGCATGGGTGCATGGGACCATCCGACCCGCAGCCACAAGCGATTCATTGATATGCACTGCGCGGCAAATGCGGCTGGCGGACGTATGTTCCTGCCCATGCATCTGGGCTGGTGGGCTGTTAAGACCTGGTCTGGAACTCAAGGCGAGCCAACTTTCTCGGATGATATTGAGTATCTGTGCTGCAAGGCGATCGGCAATAATGTCGGGTTCTCGCTCCAGGGAGTAAACCCGGTGAATTTCGCGGCTAACCCCACACTGCAGCGCATCGGTGCCATCACAAAAAACTATGAAGCCTTGCGTTACGCCAATGTTTTTCCTGAAGCCGTGAAAGAGCGGATGAAAACGCCGGGTGAAGATTTTACCCTGGATAAGAATGCCGCGGGCAAGTGGCGGTTACGTCCGGCAAAATATGACTTACACAAAGTAACAGGCTTTTGGGATGGCGGCGCAACCTGGGTGGCCACAAATTCTTTTGCGCAGCAGCCGCTGCGCCTGCGGCTGGAGGTGCTGATGTCAGCCGAGCCTTACGGAGCAACAAACGCTGTCACAATGGCGGACTTTAATGATCAGCAGGAGTTCACGGAAGCCAAGCAGGCGCCGGGAGTTACTGCAATGCTGGTGCCCGCAACTGAACAGCTCAAGGTTGGCGAGTCAAGCGGATTACTCACAGCAACAAACGCCCGGCCTGTGCGGAGTGCGACTTGGGCCAGCTTCGGGAAGACCTTTGAGCCGCCGTTGAATGTCGGCAGCGAGCGCGCCTTGGGCGTGTGGGTCTATGGTGATGGACAAGGCGCAGTCCTGAATTTCCAATTGAAATGCCCGCGTCATGTTGTCGCCGGTGTCGGCGAACATTACATTGTGGTAAACTTCTCAGGGTGGCAGTATTTTGAGCTGATCGAGTCAGAGGGTGAGCGCCATGCGAATTACAGCTGGCCATATGGCGGTGCCTACGCCATTTATCGCGAGCGGGTTGACTATCGGCAGATCGAGAAGCTGACAGTGTGGGTCAATAACCTTCCGGCGAACGGAGCGGTTAAATGTTACCTCTCACCAGTGCGCGCAATACCGCTTGTAAAAGCCAAGATCAAAAATCCGCGCATAACAGTGGGAGCTCGCACACTTGTTCTCCCAATCGAAATGGAGAGCGGCAGCTATCTCGAGTTTCATTCGCTAACCGATTGCAAGGTATTTGGACCGGACGGCAAATTGCTTCAAGAGGTGGCGCTCTCAAGTGAGGTTCCTGAGGTTGCGGCTGGCCCCAACAGTATGCAGTTCGCGTGCGATGCGGTAGAGGGTGTGAATCCCAGGGTCAAGGTTACATTGATCACCACAGATGCGCCGCTCTTCGAGGGTCAATGAATTTCAGCCCAAGCACAGCAATTTTAATTATGGACGAAGACACGCTAAAGCGTTGACTACATACCCAGGAAACCGTATGTAGTTCACGCTTTAGCGTGCTTTCCGAACAGGTGCGCGGTCATAATTAGAATTGCTGCTCCAAAGCGGGTTATTGAGAAGTTACCCATTTTTTACCTCAAAATCAGCCTTTGCAGAGAGGATAAGCTCGCAGGTTGATATATTTTTAATCTCTAGATTCTCTGCGACTTCGCCGTCAGGGTATAGTTCCGCTTGCGGGATGAAGCCTGATGTGAGAGATAAAAAACGTGCATAAAACACGAACATGACTGATAGCAGCAGGTATCTCACCTCGCTCTACAGCAGCTGCCACTCAGTAAGACAAGAGGCTTTAGCAGAGGTGAACGTACACAGCAGCTCTGTGTCATGATACAGCTCAGCTTCCGCGTTGTTCATCACAACCCGGAGATGATCATATAAACCGCGTTTTTTCATGATACAGGCATCGGGTTCTGCCGCAGGAAATTGCCCAGAATATCAGGCGTCAACTCGGTTTTCAGATAGGTATGGAGCGTATCCGAAAAGTACTGGAAGCTCTCTTTCGCGATGGTTGCTTCCTTATAAAGCGAGTGTACCCAACCAGTTGCGTGCAAGACAATGGTGACCTGCTCATTCTCCAATGCCCGGCGGGCCTGGCCGGAGATCTGGGTGCCGTTAAACCACATTGATTTAGTGACCAGCCGGCGATTGTTGATCAATATCCCATCGCGCACATCGACAAAGCTCTGAGAGTGCAGCGGGGTGGCCATCATATAGATATCTTTAAGAGGAATCCGGCAGATAACGAACAAGGCTGCGGCGTAGAGCGCGGCCAGAGAAACACATTCACCAGCACCGGTCTCAAAACCAGGGCGGTGGCGGAAGGCATCCATGGCTTCGACAGTCTCAGTCTTCCAATAGGGAATCGTCTCTGCGTCGTATTTATTGAGTCCAAAGTGCGTACGGATATCAATATCGAAATAGTATTCGTCCCCCTGATAACCAAAAAGTGCGTTAGAACTGGTGATCTGCTCGATTGGCAGGAACTTCTCAAAGCGCTTCAACTGTTCCTTCTGGGAGGTCAGCCCCCACGTCTCCAGATCCAGATTAAAAACATAGTTATCCATAATAAACTGACGCAAACGCAGCAGCCGCTTATAGGGGTTCATCTTCTCAATACCCTGAAACCAAGGCTCATCGCGCCAACGCCAGATCCTGGGAGACATGATGTTGGCCAGTACCAGGCTGTACATCAGTTCAGGAAAAACAAAGATCTCCATATCCGAAAGTGTCACCGCCGAGGAGCATCGCTCCAGCTCTTTGTCTGTCATTTGATTAGCTCCTTTGATCGATTTATCAATAGTCATAATCCATTCCGTATGTTTCAGGTTCCCAATCGGTTCAATAATCTGTCTGTAAGTTAGGGTAGATTACTGCAACCAGCGGTCAATGTCCAGCGCGTTGTTGCAAAGCAACTGTGAAGCGCAGAGTTGAACCCACCCCGAGCTCACTTTGCAGATCAAATGTTCCGTTAATCTCAATCATCCGGCGGCGCATGTTCTTTAATCCATTGTGCCCGACTCCGGCCTCAATCTCTGGATCAAAACCAATCCCGTCATCTTTAACCGTGATCTCCAGCAGATCGTCTCGGATGGCCATTACAATGCTAACTTGGGTTGCCTCGGCGTGCTTCAGAATATTGCCGATCGCCTCTCTGACAGCCAGCAGCAGATGGTGCCGGTTTTTTGAGGCGACTTTAACATCATGCAACTCCTCTGGCCGCACAAAATGAAAGCGCAGCGCTGAACTCCCCAGAAAATACTCGGTATACTGCTCAAAGTAACTGATAAACGGCTCCCATCCGTCATTAACAGGGTTCACCGCCCAGACAATCTCATCGACATTACGGGCCAGTTCATTGGCAACATCGTAGATCTGATCAAGGCGTTTATGGACGCTCCCTTTTTCAACATCGTGATGCGCCAGCTCACTCAGCGTGGCCACCACTGAAAGCCCATTGCCAAGATCATCGTGAATATCCCGCGAGATGCGTGCCCGCTCATGATGCAGAGCCTCTTCGCGCTTCAAAATCGCCATCTGGAGCTTATAGCGATGGTTAATCAGCCAACGCGCAAACAGAAAAACAATGGTTGCCAGCACCACTGCCAGAGCCAGATAAAACCAGGGCCGTTGCCAGAACCAGGCCTTGATCTCAAAGCGAAACTTTGCGCTCCCCTCACTCCAGCTCCCGCCGGAGCCGGCAACGACCTCCAGCAAATAACCTCCTGGCGGCAGCCATTCAAAGGCGGCGGTGTTTTCCCGCTGCACTGGCGACCAGCCAGCCTGAGGCACCCCGGCAACACGATACCTGAAAACCGCTGAGTTCTGAGCACCAGGCGAAAGCGAGGTAAAATGAATCACGATATTCCGGACGCCAGGAGCGAATACAATCTCACTCAGCTCCCCCTGCATGTTATCCAGCAACTTGCGCCCATTGCAGAAAACTTTCTCTATCACTACCTGCGGGGCACTCTTTGTGGCTCTGAAATCTTCAGGGTCAAAGATTGCGATACCCTCATTAAAGGGGAAAAGTAACCTCTCTTTACCGCCGTCGGGCTCCCGCGCACTAATCCCTCCCAAGGCTCTCTCGCCCGGCACTCCATCAGCTACGCCGAGTTTCAGGACACACACGCCGCGCCGGTAATCCGGCAGGTCGCGCTTGGTCAGAGAGTCAAGCGAGCTGTACGAAAAAGAGAGCAGGCCATTCTTGGTGCCGAGCCAGATCCGCTGATAACGGTCCTCGGCAATCTGGAACACAGCTTGATTAAACCCGCCGAATTTATCCTCCATTGAATAAACCTGATGCTCGATGACTACAAACAGCCCGGCAGTGCTACCAATCCACAGGTTGCCATTGGAGTCGCGGCAGACAACCCGCGCATACCCCTTTAAACCGCAGCTTTCATCTATGTACTCCTTTGACCCATCTTTCCTGATCCCAATCACACCGATGTTATCACAGCAAAGCCAGAGCGTGGCTGAGGGATCACGATAGAGGTGTCTGACGCTCTCGCTTATTTTCACGCCCGCGAGCTCACATTTCTCCAGCTCTCCAGCAGCTGAGATCTGCATTAAACCATGGGGTGTCCCAGCGAGTATCCCGACTTTATCATCCTCCAGCAGTGTGTACACCGTATGTGTTATCGGCAGGCTGTAATCCCGCTGGGCGACAATACTCACCTGCTCACCAGAGGATTTGAAGAGTCCGCCGCCGAGCGTGCCCATCCAGACCTGTCCGCGCTGGTCCTGCAGGATGGAGATGACCGGCAGATCAGCATCCAGGTAAACTGTCTGCAAAATCCGGCCTGTGTCAGCGGTCAAACGTGCTGCCAGACCTTTAAATCCAACCCAGAGGCTCCTGTCAGCGAGCCGGCTCAGGCTATAGGCTGTCCCATCTGTCACAGCGCCATCTGAGCGCATCCGTCCCACCGAGCGCGCGCGGATGCGCAGCAGCCCTCCGTCACAGGCTGCCCAGATAGTTCCCTCAGCATCCTCTATAATCGTATTGACAGCCATGCCGCCAGGCACATCCTGCTCGCCAATATGCGACCAGGCTCCATCTTTCCAGCGGTAGATGCCGGTTGGATTGCCGATCCAGAGCGAGCCATCGGAGACCTCAAACATCTCTGTCACATTGCCGGCGTTTTCGGGAAATCCAACTGGTGTCCAGATGTTGTTTTCAAGATAGGCAATGCCATAGGGACCGGTGATCCACAAGCGCCCGGAACGTCCTGCATGGACCCCGGAGACAGCCTCCACCAGAAAATCGGGCAATCGCATGCTCTTGTCATCAAAACGTTCCTGCGAGTATTCAACCACACCGTTCCAGGCGGTCATCCACAGCCGACCCTCTTGATCCACATCCGCATCAGTCACTGCGCCCAGTGTGGCGCGATCATCATAAGGCACTGGACACGCTTTAGCTATAAAACGGGTGCTCTGATCATCCTCAGCCGTGACAGCCTCAAGCAGGCCGCGCTCAGCATAGGCACGCACCACACCGTCGTCCGAGATAACAACTCCCAGCAGGCGGCCAACAACAGCTGCCGACTCGCCTAGCGGCCAGCTTTGCCAACGTCCCTCATCAAAGCATCCAACTCCATGGAATCCAAAAAACCAGATTCCCTGGGGAACCCCGCACACAACCCCACGCAGAGCTCCGGTTACCTCCAGCACCTCTTCCGGCACGGCAACTGCTTCAAACTCCGCTCCGTTAAAGCGTACCAGCTTACTCTCCGTGCTGATCCAGATATAGCCACCATGGTATTGAGTCAGCCCTGTCAACGGCGTGCCGGGCAGACGATCCTCCACAGTCCACAGCTTGGTTGCGTAGTTGTTGTCAGCACTCCCGGCAGCGTTAACCGTTCCCTGCCACAGCAGGGTTGCAGCACATAAAAACAGTATTTTTTGAAAGGTCATAGTTCATGTTAGTTGCTTGCAGTCCGCACAGAACAATTAATTGTTCTTTGCAAAAAGTTGTTTATTGAACGTTTATATGAATTCAATGTAGTAGTCGCTCTGTGAGCGACATATGCCGCTCGTAGAGCGGCTTCGGTTGACGATGATGTGCGACGATAGCGGATTACGATTAAAAACCCCGCCTCTGGAAATCGTCGCCCATCATCGTCAGTGCGCCACGAGGGTGCACATATCTAGTGGGGTGAAAGTCCCTGTCATGGCGGGTTAAGCTCCTCGTCATGTATCGAGTGTTGGACCTCCTGCGGAGTACCGCAGTATGGTGTGAACAATGGAGGTTAAGCGTACACAGAGAATACCATAGGCCGTAAGGGGAACCGTATTTCCCTAAAGCAATTCAGCTTCGTGAAATGGTCAAGATGCGGTGGGCGACGGTTTTGACGTTCCGGAAGTCCTCAACGTCCATACCGGAAAAGAACGGTTACTTTGGCGGAGACATCTGCCAGGGTTGGAATAAACACCGGAGCGCAAGGGATGGACAGCCGTCGGAGTCTAAG
>JBAYXX010000117.1:0-11324 GCA_041673345.1 Kiritimatiellia bacterium | reverse complement strand
GCTTGCGCGCGCGTACGCACGCGTGTTATAATATAGCCATATTTTTAAAACAGATAGGTTATGAACAAAATGAACGAAATTCTTAACGACGTTAAACCACTGCCGGTATGTGAAATAACAACGCTTAACAGCGAAGGTGTGCGCAATGTTTATTTGTCCGGCCAATTGGTTTACAGTGTGGAAACTGCTGATGTTACAAACGATAGACACATCGCAGTCCAACTTTACCTGACACACGGAGTCAAGCAGAGATCCATTGCGAATGCGTGGGGAGTCACCACACGGTGTATTGGCATGTGGGTGGCAGCCTACCGCGAAAAAGGGGTGGAGGGCTTGAGGATGAAGGAACAGGGTTGTCCGGTCAAGCTGACACCGCAGGTTAAAAAGCGGGCTTTGGAATTAAGAAGACAACGCCGTACAATCACCGAAATCGCCAGGATGTTGAAGCTGTCACCCCGGTCTGTGACTACGATCGTTAATGAGACCGATTCAACGCAACTGGATCTTTTTGAGGAGCAAACCAGCTCGGCGGACGCGGAACAGGCCGAGCTTATCGAGCTGGAAGCGGAGGCGGCAGAGAGCGGGATTGATCCCCTGAACCGCACCTCAGATCGTGTGCTGGCGGTTGCGGGGTTATTGGAGGATGCCGAGCCTATCTTCGCCAACTCTCTGCATGTAGAGGGGGCGGGGGCGCTACTCGCCGTCGCAGTGCTGGCGAAGGGCGGATTCCTCGAATCGGCACAAGCGGTTTACCGAACACTTGGACCGGCCTTTTACGGATTGCGAAGCATATTCATGACCTTTTTTCTAATGGCGGTTCTACGGGTGAAAAGCCCAGAGGAGATGCTGAAAACCCACCCACACAAACTGGGGCGTTTGCTCGGACTTGACCGTGCGCCTGCGGTAAAAACCATCCGCCGAAAAATCAAAGCCCTGGCTGGAAGGCAGCAGGCGGTGAATTTGATGAACCTGCGTAGCAAGGAAATGGTTGCTGGCAATATTCTGCTCGATGCCGTGTTGTATGTCGACGGGCATGTGATGTGCTACCATGGCGACAAAAAAGTGGGTAAGACATTCTCAAACAACAAAAACCAGGTCGTGAAAGGTGTGACTGATTATTGGGTGAACTTGAAGGATGGAACGCCATTGCTGTGCATTCCCACCGCGTTCAACGACAGGTTGAACAAAGTCTTGCCGAAAATCGTGATGGAGGCAGCTAAATCCTGTAAAGGACGCAGGATAACCGTAGTTTTCGATAGAGGCGGAGCAGATGCAGCCGCATACGAGATGCTTATAAAAATGGGTTGCGACTTCATTGCCTACCACAAGAACCCGGAAAAAATCGATGCCTCTGTCTTTAAAGAACAGGAGTATGTGATCAACAAACGGACGTACAAATACGCTCCGCATGAGCGTGAATGCGAAGTGCCGGTGTACAAAACCGCAGAGAGCGGAAGGCGCTCTAAAAGCGGTCAGGTTGTCAAGCTGCGTGAAATAATCATACGCCGGGAGGATGGCGGTTTCACCCATGTCATAACCACCCGACGGGATCTGGATATGGCCGCCACGTGCGGCACGCTCTTCTCCCGTTGGACCCAAGAGAACTTTTTCAAGTATATGATCGCCACTTACAATCTCGACCATCTCTACACATATAAAGCTAAAAACGTTCCTGACGATATTGACCATCCAAATCCTGAATACACCCAGCTAACGAGGAGCAAAAAGAAAATTCGTCATAAAATCGCAGTTTTACTGGGAAAGGAACTCGACAACATAGCGGCTAATAAATTGGATAACCTATTAGAACTACACTCACGAAAAAAGGGAGAAACAGGGGAAAAATTTAAAGCGCTGTCGGATCAACTTAAACTTGTCAATGAAGCCCTCGCAGTCACCGCTAAACGCGAAACCGCAGCAGACTACCAAATGCTTGAATCAGAGACCCGGCTCATCGGCAACATCGTGAAAATGGCCGCATGGGACGCAGAGGGACAGCTAGCTAATCTTGTACGCAGTGAATGGAATGGAGTCAATGGAAACGAACGGGGAATTGTTGGGAGCTTCATGCAGACTACCGGCAGTTTAGAGATCGTTGACGCTAAATTAATTATCAGGCTTCAGAGCCAATTTACACCAAAACATACCCGCCTTCTTGCACATATTTGTTCAGCACTGACAGACTACCAGGTTTGCTATCCTGGCACAAAAACCGTGATGGTTTTTGAAGTGGAGGAATCACACCAATGTAAGAAGTGAAAAAACATTCAATGTCCAGAGATCTGGATGCTGGCCGACGATGCTGTGCGACCCGCCTTCCAGTCGTTCGGCGTGGCAAGCGATGTTGGTGGACGATTGGGATCATGCGGAGCTCGTCGACCAGCATCGTCGCCGTTATCTAAACCGGAGGCGCGGCTGACCAGATTGCGTAATCCGATCATTCGCGTACCACCGTAGTCAACTGTATAGCGAAAGATTTCCTTGTCTCGCACCTTGTCAAGCCAGACTAAGTGCGAGACAAAGTTCGCGACAAAGCCGGCCTATTGCCCAGGGTCGGTATCGGGGTCGGTATCGGTATCGAAAAGCGCATAAAATCGACCCCGATGCCGATTCCGACCCCGACTCCGAGTTGCGGAGCACCACATATTGACTGCGGAGCCAACCTCTTGTAGGTCCGGTTTCCAACCGGACATGTCCGATTGGAAATCGGACCTACGTTGCTCCCGCGCTAAAGGCGCGCCTCTTCACTCGCACACTTACGCATTCGCACACTTACGCACTCGCGCCCTGCTTCACTCCGCGCCCAGCGCGCGGATTTAGTCCCTTACTAAAGGGCAAGACAAACATGTCGGTACTTAAAAACATGTTGTTGGTGGTTCAATCTTTATCCTAATCTCAATCCTCGTCTATTCGCCCATCCCAGATCACCGTTTTTTGATTAGGATTGTGATTAGGATTACGATTACGATTAGGATTGTGATGAGGAACCCTAAACGCCTACAGCCTAAAAACCTAACCACCTGCAATGCTATTCCGCGGGGCGGAATCATATAATTCGGCATAGCCGAATTATTCTTAGAATGTCAGACCAAGACCGAGAACGTAACGGTAATCGGTTTTATCCCGGTCCTCTGCTGGTTTGGCATCGTGTTCGAGGGCTGCTTTGGCCTCCACGACCCAACGTCCGACGATTTTAGTTTGGATGCCGGCATCGGCATTGATCAGATAGTAGTCGGTACTCTCAAGGCTGGGCAGGCACTCCACATTGTGGAATGCCTTAACATACTCGTTGAGTTTTTTGTCAAGATGGTATGCCAGGCGGACGGACATGTGTTCACGTGTCTCATCAGGATCGGTGTATTTCGCGTGAACATAGGAGAGACCACCCTCAGTATTGAAGTTGAGGTTAGCGCGCTCAATCCACTGATAACCGGCACCGACACCTGGGGTCAGGCGCATATCCAGATGGCTGATATGGTCTTTTTCATAGAGGGCGTTGCCGTAGAGGTAGGTCTTTTCGCTGACAAAGTAGTCATATTTGCCTTTCAAAAACCAGCTATCCTCGGTTGTGTTATCCTTGCCCGTGCTTTTGTCACGTTGTTTATCAAAGCGATATCCAGCTCCCAGCAGGATACGGTCGTCCTTGCGGCGCAACTGCGCGTTGGCATCGATAGAGGCGCTGTCGTTGTGGGTGTTGCCGCGGTTGAAGGTCGCGCCCATGATCACACTGCCGCTCCATTTTGGCGCTTTCGGATTAACGAGTGCCATCTCTGTTAACGGCATTGAGGAGCCATCGGTCAGTGTCACGCGGCCTGCTTCAGCGGCGGCTGCGGCGGCGGAGTGCGTGCGCGATCCGTCAGCTCCCTCAATGGTAATCGGCTCGTCGGTGGCGAAAGTCTGGATGTCCTCCATTTTGAGGTTCAGGCTTCCGGCCGCTGCGGAGTCAAAGGTCATCTTGCCGTCAGCAACGCTGATAACCTTGCCGGTTAGCTTGTCACCGGATTTAAACACCACCACATCAGCGCGGAGTGTTGAGGCAGCTACTAGGATTGCAGTTGCGAATCCACAATAATTATTCATTCTCAGTCTTTCTTTTTATTTGTGTTGTCGGTTCAAGCGGTTCAAGCGGCATTCTCTCAATTTCTGTCGCGGAAAACAAGCAACTTAGGCAATATTTCTCACGGGGTCGCGTCAGAACTTAGCGTGGCATAGCCGCAACTAATTTTTTTTCAACCATTTTTCTTGTATTCCGAGTGTTTCGTAGTTAAAAACTCTGTATCTCACTAAAGCAGCTTTTCGCCGCAACCGGCTGAGTTTATGTTATGTGCGGAAGCCTTTCGTTTTCATTGAAGGTTATAAAAAGGTAGCACAGGCATCCCGCCTGTGTTTGGCACGTAATTCACAGCCGAGACGCCTGTGCTACTTTTTCACTCTTCTAAAAAACCGAGCATCAAAGCAATGCTGCATTGTTGCACTTTGACCCCTGAAAACCGTGATAAATAGAGAATTGTGCAAATATTCATAAAAACGCCTTGCCCGTATCAATTTCAGCATGGTACTATTAAACAATCTTTGCGTAATATTATCTTTAATTAAAGCAGAGTGACCTGTTTTGATAGGAATTGATTGTAATGCTTGCGTGTTTGGATTTAAAAAAAATGATTAATACTGTGTCCGCCTGCTGCGGGAGTTTTTCTCACAAGCGGGTTCGTTGTCTATTGATGTTCTGCGTCGCTCTAGTTTTGAGCATGGTTCTCAGTGGTTGCGGTTGCGGGCGCAAGAAGAAACCAACCGAGGTTGAACTCACCCCGCACGGAATTCCGGTGGCGGTCAGCCGGATGAATGACAAGAGTTATCTTGAGGCCCTCAATCAACATCGTGAAGGCCAGAAGGTGATAGCTAAGGATCGCGCCGCGCTGGCAGCAAAACTTAAAGCGTGTGCGGAACGCGTCAAAGCCGGGCTTGCCAGCGACGTCAGCGAAGAGGATTTTAAAGCGGCTCTGGAAAAAGATGAAGAGTGGCGGAGTTTTCAGGAACATCAGGAGACCCTTGATCAAAAGGTGAAGGATGATCTGAGTGCGGCGCGTGAGACTGTCCGCGCGCGTTTAATCAAAGAACAGGCGGATGCTGCTGCTTATAGCAGATAAAATTTGAGTGTTAAGTGAAAAGGCTTTTTAGTGAGATCAATCTTAAAGAGTTTACGTTACAACTGGAGAAAAAGTATGAACATGGGTGGAATTAAAAAAGTGACCAAAAAACTGGTGTTCCCTTTGATTGTGGCTACGGCCATGCTGGCTGGCTTGGGTGCGCAGGCGCAAGCACCGTTGTATACCAACGGTATCGTCAACATAAGCTCTGATCAAAAGGATCAGCTTATCACAGCCTCGGGCCAAACAGTGGATATCAAAATCACGCTTCTTGGGCACTTTGAGTTGCTGCCAGTTGTAACAACTCCGACCGGCCCAGCGCAAATTCGGATGGTTGTGAACGGCAACGTAGCTTGGGCCTCCTTTTTTAGCATAAGCCCGAATGCGGACATTGTAAAGCCGCGTACGGAGGTCTTGTTCCGATACACAGTTAAACCAGGCGATATGGCCGTGCCTTTGAGGCTGTACGGCAACGCGGGGTTTGGCGGTATGCCGGGTGACTCATTCCAGTTTAACTGGAATGGCTGGAAGATCTCCCGTGTGGGCCACTCCGCGATTATCGCTCAGTGGATTTTTGAAACCGGCGCCGGAGAGCCCGGTGATGTTTATGACCCTGATTTCACCAAGGCCAATGTCAAGGTGCAGACGTTGAAATTTGTCGATGCTTTCAGCCCGATCTCAGTGGCCGCAACAGAGACAGCCAACTGGCGCGTGTCAAGCGTCAACCCGATTGAGAGCGCAGCGGTCGATTTCTACGTCTGGCCAGCTGATTACAGCGTGGTTCAGATGGGCGCAATCACTAACCAACCACTGCTGGTCAGCATGCCCAGCGGTTCAACGGAGGTTGATTTCCCAGTCCGTGGACTGGCAGTCGGCTCTACCCAGATCTATCTGCAGCGCACTGTTGATTACAATAATAATATTAGCTTAGGTGTCACGAATTATATTCGGCGTGCGATCGCCGTCACCGCTCCACCAGCGCCAACGATCAGAATTGTGATGGTTGATAACGGCAGCGACAGCATTACCATGAACGAGAGCGGCGCTTTAAGCGGCGGCGGATTCAGGGTGGAACTCTCCGAGCCCTATGCCCTCTCCGATATTCAAGTCCGGATTGACGCGAAGATCTCCGGCGCGCCACAGAGCAGCGTCACCTTCGCCTCCAATCCGTTTATTGTCACTATTCCCAAGGGAGAAACCGTCTCCAGCGAAAGTCCCTTCGGCGATAGATTCAATGTCCCTGACGGCACAATATTCAGCGAGGCGATAGGTGTGACACTCACGCCTGTGATCCAGGGGGCCGCCGCCGCGGCGCACTATGTGCGCGTGCGTGAGGGCACAGTTTATGTGAACAATACGCCCCCTGTGATCACTCGCCCGGTGAGTACTGATCTGTTCACTGTGACCCGCGGTGCGAATACGCCGTTTGAGTTCACGGTGGCTGATGTTCCCGCTGACGGTGGCACCAACATGATCACCCGCTGGAACTTTGGTGATGGAACGCCGGAGCTGGTTAAGACCGGACATGTTGGGCAGGCCTTCCACATCTATACCACCACTGGCGACAAGGTGGTCAAGGTTCAGGCCCAGGATAAAGATGGCGCGCTTTCGGCTGAATTGCTGTTTAATGTGAGTGTCAAACCTCCGATGCCGCAGCCGAGCGTGCAAATTGTGCCGGACAAATTTGTTTATAATGAGACCAACACCACAGGCATGCTGACGGTTAAGCTCTCTGAAGCCGCTGGTGTGGGTGGTGTCTGGGTATGTATTGAGACTGATCCTTTGATTCAGGACAATATCATTCTTTCAAACACCAACGCCTTCAAGATTTCGGAAGGTAACAGCGAATACACTAGACCGATATCCTTCACGCTGGTTGACGGCACCTCCTTCAGCGAGCTGACCGGCATCACGTTCAAGCCGGTTGTGACAAACGCCTCCGCCGCGGCGTATTTCACTGATCTCAAAGAGGCGACCGTCTTCGTCGACAACGCCGCCCCGGTTATCATCCGGCCTAAGGCCTCCAACTTAGGGCTGCCGGCTGACCCGACATATGGTTATGACCGGATTCCGATGGGAACGCCATTCGCCTTTGCCCACAATGTATTCGATGTGGTTCCAGACCGCGCATCCATGCGGGTCACCTGGGATTTCGGCGATGGCGGGTTTCAGGTTGTGACCGGCGCGAATGGAACCGCGACACATACCTACAGCAGTCTGGGTGACAAGTTTGTCAGTGTGCAGGCCGAGGATAAAGATGGCGGTATTTCCACTCTGATTGAGTTTAAAGTCACAGTTGTGGCACCACCGCCGCCGCCGACGGTCAGAGTACTCACCCCGGCTTCGTGGGTCTATGAGAACTCCGATTCAGACAACCAGATAACGGTTTTTCTGACCGAGGCCTTCACCAACGCTGTGGTGGTTAATCTAGGACTGAGTACCAACAATATAATTGCATTGGAAAGAACTCAGGTTGTGTTTGACATCGGTGTAGTCGCGGTGGATGTTGGTTTCACCCCCTTGGATGGCACCGCCGCGTCAAGGGCGCCGGGAGTCAAGATTACGCCAGAGGTGGTCGCCACACCGGCTTCGGTGGCCCGCTATGTCGTCGAGCCTGGTTATGTGCGTGTTAGGAACGTTGATCCTGAGATCATCAATCCGGTCGCCCCCCTTACACCAGGGCCATCTTACACAGTCCCGCAAAACACCTCTAAGAGCTACAACTGGAATGTCAAGGATGTACTCGCGGATCAACCTGGCATGCAGGTGACCTGGAATTGGGGTGACGGAATAGAGGAGACCCGAACCGGTGCCAGCGGCACCATCTCTCACATCTATGAAAGACTTGGCGAGGCCGTTGTGAAGGTTGTCGCGGTGGATAAAGACGGTGGACGTGCGGAGATGCAGTTCAGCGTGTTGATTCAGGCGGCGAAACAGGTGATGGTCATACCGATCGGCCCTAGCCTTGAGTCTTCCTACTATGGTGCGGCTGGTATCGGCAATGGCACCGTTGCATCCAGGGGTACGATCAGTCGGGAGATCCGCAACAATGTCTATTTCTTCACTTACGACCCCGATACTAAGTCAGCCGTGCTGGAGGCGATTCCGTATAAAGCGGGTAACTCCTCCTACACCGTGATTAATTATGATACTAATGGTGTCCCGTCCAATGGCAGAAGTTTTATTCATGACAGCTTTTTCTATGTTTGGGCAGGCATAGAATCGGGGCTACCTGAAGACGATTTAGTGCCATCAACCACCGCATCGACCACGTCGATCAAGCTTTCCGAGCAAGGAGACGATAGCCTTAATACCCGCAAGGTCAGGGCTATCTTCTCACGTGAGTGGAGGACCAAAGATAACATGGGTGATATCAACCTCGATGGTATTCCCGACAAGATTGCCCAGAGCTACGGCCTGCCCGCCGCAGTTGCCGGCACAGTCGCCAATCCGGGCGGAATCCCTGATGATTTGCTTGATGCCAGTGGTTACAACGGCGATGAGGATTATCTGCCGATCATCAACAATGGCAGACTCCAGAATATCTTCGTGCCGATGGGCGATCCGTTCACGGCCTTTCTGGAGGTGCGTGGCTTCGATCATGGGTTGAACAACCATACCTATGGTAGCGAGACCGATGGCCCCGAGGATGAACCGGGCGCGGATGGCGAACGCGGCGGTACCAATCCATTGATGGAGGACACTGATGGCGATGGTTTCCCTGATGGCTGGGAGTACTATTTCTGGCACAAAGCGAAATTCGAAAATTTGACCGGTGAGGCCTATAATCCGCAGAATGTGGCGCAGGGGATCACGATTGGTAAGAAAGTCATTGAGCTGGCCTTTGACCCGCTGACTCCGGCGGTCGATCCTGTGACAGTCGGCTCAGCTGTCAACCGCGACCTCGATAACGACGGTTTGACCGATCTCGAGGAGTTGGTCATTGGAACCAACCCAGTCCATTGGGATACCGATGGTGACGGCATGGCGGATGGCTGGGAGGTGTTGCGCAGCTTGAATCCGAATGATGCCCGCGATGGCCTGCTTCCCACCAGGAACAACCCTGACGGTGATTACATGGCGTACGCCTCAGTGGCCCGCCAGTTGGTCGCCGTTGCCGTTGGCGGCGTGACCACTCACGTCCTTGCGGTGAATGCCGCAGTAGGCGATACTACAGGAGAATTCAGCCGGTGGTATCACTACGGTGATGATAGTGCTCTGATTGCAGTGGGACGCCCCTACGAGTTGCAGGCGGGTGAGGCTGTGACCGCGATCATAGTTGCGAGTACCAATGCTTTGATTATGCACTTTCAAGTGCGTGACGAGTTTGGTTTTGATCCGCGCACCGCATGGACCGATGCGATTGATGTGGATCGTTTTGACGGTACTGGCGTTGAGGGCGCGGCACCCAACACCAAACCTTTCACCTCAGTGGATGAGTATCTGCTGATGAAGTTCATCTCTGAAAACCGGCTGAACGGAGTCGGCGCCAATGTTCCGCCCACGCCAGACGCCTGGTCGTCATGCTCCACGGATCCTTTGACACCGGACACCGATGCCAGTCTTGTGGGTGTTGACAGCTTGCCTGACGGCTGGGAGCTTTATGTGATGACAAGGCCGGGAACCCGCGAGGTTGTGATCTCACCCTGGACAATACTGGACGGTAATTATGATATGGATTCGGGAGCGACAACGGGTGACGGTTTGATTACGCGGCGCGAGTACGCAGGTGTTTATTCCAGTGCGCAGTATGCGGATCCCGCACTGTACGGCAACACTAATTTCATGGGCGTTGTTTCTATCACACCGAGCGAGGTGGATCAGCAGTGGGTCAATAAATTCTGGCCCACCGACCCCTGGAACGCGGATACGGATGGTGATGGTCTCAGCGATTCGGCTGAGAGAGCCTTTATCTATGGCAATCCTGTTGATAGCGGACTTGTGTGTACCCCCGGCGGCGGTTTGAACCCCAACTCCAAGGACACCGACCGCGACGCTCTGCCTGACGGCTGGGAGGCGCAGTTCGCCGGAACACCGGTGGCGAATGACGGCTCTGTCACTCTGCCGCCTGTCCTGCCGGGTCAGCCCTCCACGCCAGTCGCGATGGTGATCACCAACGGTATGAACGGCACCGTCTCCGACTGGAATCAGGATTGGGATAAAGACGGCCTGAAAAACTATCAGGAGTACTGGACCCAGGCGGTGCGCAGCTACCGCTATGATGTGTCGCTGACAGAGGCGCCGATGGATGGGACCTTCGATGTCTCAGTCTTCTTTGAAGAGATCACTGACCCGTGGGATGTCGCCCGCTATCCCTGGGGCGTGGCTGAACCAGCCTCCTGGTTGATGATGCCTGTGACCGCGATGTATGTATCAACTGACCCGCGGAATCCAGACTCTGACTTTGACGGCATGGATGATTACTACGAGGTCTATCACGGTTTGAATCCGATTCTGGGCTTGGGGCGAGACGGCGATCTCATTGCCGTAGCCTATGATTACAGTACTTCAGCCCGTATTAACTCCTTTTACAATGCCCTTAGTGCCCCTCTTCCCATGAACTTCCAGCTCTATCCCTGGCTGGCTGGCCTGCCGCAGGCTGACTGCGATGGTGACGGTCTGGTGAACTTTGAGGAGATGCTGCTGGCCAACTCCGCGGCTGCTCCCAACTACAATACCGATCCCACGCCGCTGTGGATGACCGATTATCTGAATCCGAACAGCCTTACGCGCAAGTTCTATCATAGTGGCTCCATGTTCTTCTGGCCGGGCACGGCTGACAACCGGATGTTCGTGGCGATGACCGGTTACGCCATGTTTGAGTTTGAGATCAATGAGGGCTATGATACCGATAACGACGGTCTTTCAGACAAAGCGGAGCTGGTGGGTTCGCGTAATCCGCTCTCGGATCCGCGTGACCACGATGACCCGATCCGCCGTCAGGCGATCTGGTTCAGCGGCATGAATTCAGCTGCCAGAACCATCGAAAGGCACAGCCATGATCTCTGGAGTCTCCGCAGCTTCACCGTTGAATGCTGGGCCCGCCCGGAGATTATCAACAAGGACCAAGTGATTTTAGAGCGCTCTGTGTCGCTTCCACCCAGTGACCTGAATGACAATCAGGAGTGGCGCGACCGCAAGAACTTTCAGATTGGCATTGCCGCTAACGGACAGGTT
>JBAYXX010000116.1:0-11325 GCA_041673345.1 Kiritimatiellia bacterium | reverse complement strand
TGACAAAGATGATGCAAGTGTTAGTCCTCTGTGTTCTATCTCTGTTCACAAATTATGGCGGGGCAAAGTTTCCGCGCACCCCACCACAGCAAGAACCAGTTATTTCGTACTCCAGCACTGGCTTTGCACTGGATCTTCCAGGAGCGGCCCAGGCGGAAACCGCGTTTTTATCGAGCAATCAGCTTGTCTCTGGCTACGCGGTTGTCTCTTATCGTCAGATTTCATCAGGCTGGACAAGCAATACAAACGGGCTGACTCTGGCTGAATGTGAGCGTTGGTCAAAGATGGGAGTTGCGGAGGATACATGGTGGTATCCATTTCCGGCGGGCGCGGCACTCACTGTCGGAACAAATTTAATCACAGAGGGCGTTCACATTGGCAGCACAGGGCTGATTGGTTTTTCTGTCCCGAAAAGCTCGCCGGTTGCGCGAGCTCTCCCGCTGGAGGGCACTGCCAGCGACCAATCATTTCTAGCCGTGCTGCAGGGACCGTCAGGGCTGATCCCTCCCGCCGGCAGGGTGACAGCCGCTTTCACCTCCTCCAATTCGCTGCTTGTGAGCTGGCACAACCTCCAGCTTGGACGCGAAACAAATGCCAATTCATTGGCCACTGCGCAGGCTGAAATTATGTCATCCGGTGACATCTTCTGCCGCTACTGCCTGCCGACAAATAATTTCGCCCTGACCAACTACGTGGTTGGTATTCAGAATCAAACCGGTGGATCGAGTTATAGCTTCGCGCTTACGAATGCGGTCTTCGAAAACTCCGAACTTCTATTTAAAAATTTCGGCTATCTCGACCCCGCAATTTCGGATCACGATAATGACGGCCTCTCAAGCGCCCTTGAGGTGCTGGTACATCACACCAATCCGCACATGGCTGATTCAGACCTCGACGGCCTCAGCGACGGGGAGGAAATCGCGGCTGGCACAGATCCGAACAACAGAGATACCGATGGCGATGGCATACCGGACGGCTCGGACCCTTTTCCGCTTATCGGCACCAAGCTCGATCTTGATCACGACGGTCTTGATGATAACTGGGAGATCTATTGGTTCGGTTCAACCAATGTCACTGACAGCGGTGCCAATGATTCAAATGGCAATGGGCGTTCTGATCTTGCGGATCTGCTCGCTGGCAACAACGCGGCTTTCGCCGCCTATGCGGTCACCACCACCCACGGCGCGAACCTCTTCTCCTGCACCTCGCTGCCGGGCGCAACGAACTACAGCTTTTACGCGGTTGGAGATGACGGAACGCAGACCAACGTGATTGCCGCTGCCACCAATTCCTGCTCCATACTGGTCACAGGTTGCGGCTTCACCAACGGGATGTATGCGCTCTATGCCTGCGCCGCTGTTGACTCCGCCAACAAGGCCTATCATATCACAGGGCCGGTCATGTTTGAGCAGCCGGTCCAGCCGAACCGCACTGTTTACAGCATCACCCCAACCTTCGCTCTGCAATCACCGTCAAAGGGCATGACCGTGATCGAGCGCACCTTTAGCGTTAACCGCACCCGCGCCTATAACCAGTATTACATCGCCTCGGATGTCAATGCCGGCCCCGACGATCTTGCCGGCGATTGGGCGCTCGAAGGTCTGACGCTGGAGTGGTCCGACAGCACCGGCGCGGCAGGCGTGACCAACGCCTCGCCGATCAACGACACCCTGTTGCTGGACACTGGCACCAACGCGGCTGCCATCACAGTCGCCCTGCGCACAACTGGGAGCAACGGGTTGGCGCGCTGCATCGGGCCGCTCTATCTGATTGAGTGGACACCCACCGTGACCATCGACACCAACGCCACACTGATCGTCACCGAGGAGGGCAGCGCGATGGTGCTTATCTCCAATCAGCAGGGCGGCTCCACGGAGTCATCGTTTTCTGTCAATACCAAGGGCTGTCCGTCAAGAGCCGCGCTGACCGCTGACCAGCAGGCCGCTCTGAATGATCCCTTTGGTGATGGCGGAGACTCCTTCAACTTGCAGACCGATGCGTCTGGATTAATTACTGGCGGCTCTTTTATTTCCGGTGCTTCCGGTGTGCTGCCGCTCGTGCCACCCAGCGGAGAGTCGGCTGCTGGAGCAGCAGGTGGCGAGGGCGGAGCTGGACAGGGCAACCCTGGCACAGCTGGTCAAGGCCCGCTGACGCTCTACCGCATAACCCCGGTAATAAATTACTACAACAGCGGCAGCTCCGGCAATAATTTTTGTGAGTGTGGCAACGCTTACCCGTTCGATACTGCCTGCCTCAAAAAACAGTGGCTCTACTCCTCTTACCCCACTAATGTCTGCTCGGAGGGTGGGCACGAGGGTGTCGAGGTGACGCTCGGGCTCTCCGATGCGGAGGCGGAAAAATTCGGCATCTTCGTCAATAACGAGAAGGGTGCTGTTTACAACTGGAAGGATAGTGATATTGCCGCCAATGCCACGGTCAGCCTTTCCTCTGATGAGCTCTGGAGCTCTGGTCTTATACGGCTCGAAATGACTGATCGCGGCGCGGGTTACTGGGGCAACGGCCCTGCCGCCTCAGTGACAACCGAGGATGATCGCTGCGGCTGCGACGATGGGTGCGTGGATGGCGACTGCAACGGTAACGACGGCCCGGATCTGGGTTCGCTCAAATTCCGGCTATCGCTGGGGCAGAACGGTTTTGATCAAAGCGGCGGCTTTATCTGGTTTAAGTGCGAGACCCTGCCTGCCACTATCACGCCGGAGCTCTTCAATGTGACCGCACTTCCCTCGGTGAACATCACCAGCAACGCAACTGCTGTCACGCAGGTTGACAACCCTGCTGTCAATGGGCGGTGCATTGATGTGAGCACCCTCTCCAATCCGGATGGGGTGAAGCTCACGATCTACCGCTATGGCAGCAAGCAGGAGGCTAACCTCGAAGGGAGCTGGGAGATCACTCGGGGCGGCGCGGCCCTGAGCTTTGTGGGAAAAGACGCGAATAACAATCCCCGTCGCCATCTGACATACAGCTATGATGTGGATCTCTGGATTGACAGCGGGACCCGCGCTGATCGCAGGTGGCGGGAGACCGACACCCTTACGGGCAAGGTTCGAAACCTTCTTGAGCGTGACTCGGGGCAGAACTCGAAAAAAACCTGGCTGAAAACAAAAGACATTGATGGCAACATCCATTACGGCATTCAGCAGGAGTACACGACCATCGGCAACGGCACTGCTGCTGTCGAAAGGGTTGAGAGTCGCAGCGTTTATGGTGAATATGGCGATGGATGGTATACGACCTCCTACTACTACCATGCCGACAATTTGAACCCGCAGGTCAACGGTAAAATCAAGGTGCAGAAGAATCCTGACTGCAGCTGGGAGTACTATCTATGGGAGAGCTCCGGGCGGGAAACACTCAGCGTTGTCGCGATGGACGGGTGTGTTGCCCCCGCATATCTCAAAGAGTGGGCACCGGATTTTAACTTCAACCCGGGTGGCAGTTACCCTGATCTCGATGCGAAGATAACGCAGTACTCCTACACCACCCACGCCGGAGATGGCGGCAACTGGCGTGATGCCGCGCAGCCGCGCACGGTCGCAGCCTATCGGGTCAGCAACGGAACCCCTGTGCTTACCGCCCGCACCTGGCATAAATATCAGCGTGGCACAACCAACCTTCTCGGAACAACCTGCTCCATCATAACCCACACCGCCATACGCGCCGCTTCTCAGAACTCCGCGATAACCGACCCGGCCAACCGAATCTCAGTTGAGACATCATTTATTGAAACCTACAGCGGCAGCCGCTACCTTGACGGGCGGCCCCTTTATCAGAAAAACGAGGATGGCTCAACCACGACCTGGGAGTATGAGCTTGATAACACTGAAGGCGAGTTTACGGTTGTCACGTATACCGGCACAGAGTCCAACCCCAAGGGTATTGCCGGAAGGAGCACCTATGAAGTCGAAGTGGCAGACCTCTATTATGGTCACACCCTCAGCCGTGGAACCGCGCTCTATTGCGGAGCGCAGGAAGATATTCTGCTCAGCTCTGAACAAAATTACTATGATGACAAAGGCCGGCTGACCTCCACGGAGTACTCCGACGGCACTTCAAGGTTCAATCTCTGGAGCTGCTGCCGTTTACTGGAAAGCATTGCCCGCGACGGTAGTGCCACCGAGTATTGGGAAATTCCCGGCACACCGCTTGAGAGCGAAAGCTACAACTCATCGCTCGGCGCACTCCCCGGCGCGAACGGCTTGTTCCCAATCAATGGGAGTGTGGTTGATCTGATGGGTCGCACAACCAACAGTTATCAGGCAGTCGGGAACGGGGCTGTGCACAGCACTGACTATGCGAAGCAGGTCACCACCACCGAGTATCCTGAGTATGCCAGCCATTTCAGAGTCACCACCGACCCGCTCGGGGTTGTGACAACCAATCGCACCTCAATTAATTATTCTGGGAGACCTTGTATAATCAAGGATGAAACCATACGCGCTGGGGTGACAACCACAGCCGTACGGCTGGACAATGGCGAACCGGAGACAACCATTGAATGGACAGATTCCGTTTCAGGCGAACAGTTGAAAAAAATGACGAAGACGGAATCTGATATCCAGCCGAACGGCTGGAAGAAAACAACCTCCTATGTGAAATATGACGATGGCGAGTGGCTCACACAGTCGGAGACAACACATGATTTTCTGGGGCGGGTTGTGGCCAGTTCAAGAGCCGGAACAGGCGGAGCAATGCTAACGACATCCAATCTCTACAATAATGCGGGATTGCTTGTACGGACAATCAGCCACGACGGATCGTCAACGGTTTTGGATTACAATGAACTTGGAGAAAGAACTGCGACAATTAGCATAGCAGCTGGCCAAACGCTTGATTTTGATCCGCTGAGTTTCACACTGGCGAATGTCGTTCTATTGGATAAATATGTAATAAATTTAACCACAGAGAGCCTAGCGCAGCATAGCCGCAACCAATTCTTTATCTCTCACAGAGGCACAGAGTTCTCTGAGTTGTTTCAGAGTTTCCACCAGCAAAGACTCAAAGGCGTAAAGTTCGGGCTCGACGTTCCCAGTTTTCCACATTTTTCACCTCTAAGATTTTTCACCTTAAAATATTCTCTCAGTGCTGCGAAAAGTTCAGCTACTCTCTGTGTTCTCTGTGCCTCTGTGAGAGATAATAAACGTACAAAAAAAACAAGAATATGAATGATAGTAGTACAGAGAACACAGAGGGGGAGTGGTGGAGGAGCACGACCTCAATATTCTATAAACCTTGTGAGAACGCATTGACAATATCAGTCCACAGAACGCAACTCACAGGCTTGACGCTCCAGAATAACAGCTGCTCTATATCAATTGATGCCAATGGAAATACAATTATTAACACGGAGTCAATTGATCCAGCAAATGCTGCTAAGATCGCCAAGAGCGTTGATCTTACGTTTAACACAACCAATATCAATTATTACGTAGCGGGACATGAGACGTGCTCAAGCAACAGCCTCGGCGGTGTGACGGAACATCTTTACAACGGGTTTTCCAGGAGAACTAAAACTACGAATTACGCGAATGGCCGCGAATTAAGGAGTGTTGTTGCCTATCATGATGACGGAAGCATGGCGACGGTCGGCGAGATTACAACAAGTGGCACGAACACAACGAGTTACAGCACACAACAAACGGTTGAGGGAAAACCCGGAGCGTACGAAATCACCGTCACCGATCCGCAGGGCAATCAAACTGTGAACTATTATTCTGGGAACGGGCAACTTTACCGTAGCGAAGGCGCGACCTATCCAACCGAGACAGCTTTTGACGCAGCAGGCCGTATGGTTCAGCTTCACACTTGGCGTGATGCAACAGGAAACCCCGACATCACCCGCTGGTACTACGATTTATTCACCGGCGCTGTGACAAACAAACTCTATGCCGATGGAAAAGGCACGGCATACACTTATCTCAATGATGGGCGAGTCGCTTCTCGCAACTGGGCGCGTAACATCATTACGACATACGGATATGCCGATACAGCCACTGGGAGCATTCGCACCACGGATTACAACGACACCACGCCAAGTGTCACTAACTATTATAACCTCATCGGCCAGCTCGTTAAAGTCGAGGACGGCACTGGAACGACCACCTTTGGCTATGATTTGAGAGGTCGGCTAATCACCGAAACCAACGCCTTCGCAGTCATAACCCGCAGCTACGATACATACGGGCGTTATGCTGAATTCATTTTAAATCCTGTAAATCCTGTTTATCCTGCCCAAAAAATTGTATTCGGTTATGACACTCTCAACCGTCTTAACTCCATTACCTCAATCGTTGGGACTGAGATCAACACATTCACGTACAGTTACCTTTTAGGCACACAAATCATCAGCGGCTATACAGTCACAAACCCCGAAGCAGGCACTACAAATCTCATCGTTACACGTACATACGAACCCAACCGCGACCTCATTTCAGCCGTTACTAATTCCTTTGTGGTCCCTGTGCCCTCTGTGGTTTCATCTTTTAATTACTCCAATGGCAGCACCGGAAAGCGGACCAGCCGTATTGATTATTATAACGGCTCGTCCGTCACCAATACATTTGATTATAATATCCGCGATGAACTAACCAACGCCGTGATGAATGCAAGCGAACAGTGCCTTGTCTATGATGACATAGGAAACCGGCAGACCTCCACTGTCAACTCCATTTCCAGCGTGTACACTGCCAATAACATCAACCAATACACCTCTGTAAACGCTGGAGGTGCTACGAGGTCCATATCTTACGATGACGACGGGAACTTAACTTTTAATGGTTCTGAGTGGCATCACACCTATGACGGTGAAAACAGATTGCTCAAATCTGAACCACACAGTGCGACCAACGGCTCCGTCATGTTCGAGTACCGCTACAATTACAAGAATTTGCGTGTGGGAAAAACCAAGAAACAGCTCAGCGGCAGAAGCCCATCCTACCCTTTCGATCCATCCGGTGAGGGAACATGGGATACCGTGGAAACCCGCAATTACATCTGGGATGGTTGGAACATCGCGGCGGAAATCATCATCGACCAAACGCTTTTCACAACGAACATCAGCTACTACACTTGGGGCCTTGATCTCAGCGGAACCCTCCAAGGCGCAGGCGGTGTCGGCGGTTTGTTGTGTGATACAAAGGTTACAAATCTGGGAACCAACACCCATTTTGCTGTTGGAGACGCAAACGGAAATATCACGGAATATGTTGATGTTTCAGGAACAATCGTTGCACATGGTGAACATAACTCTTTCGGAGAAACAGAACTATCCGGCTCTATGAAGGATGGCTTTACGCATTGGTTCAGTTCCAAGCCTCTTGATGCTAAGACTGGTTTGGTGCAATATGAATTGCGGTTGTACTTACCAGATTTAGGAATATTTACATCTGCCGATCCCATTGCGGAACAGAATAACCCCAGCGATATTCTTATAATCAATTTGCATTTATTTGTTGATAATGATGCGGTTAATTATTGGGATGTGCACGGGATGCAAAAAGAATCGAAGCCAAATCCACTAACAGTACCTCCTTACAGCACGGCGACTGTTAAATATCAAGTTTTAGGACGAATACATGAAGGGCATTTCCCCCATTGTAAATCTGAGGGAAATATGGATATGATCAATTATGAAAAACACTATGACGTTTTGATGAAAACATATGGGATGCGTACACAATCAATCAGAAAATTAATTGGAAACAATATTTATTTTTTTGCAACGTCATCAAATGATCCTACTCAATTATATGGAATGGATATTGATGGGCCGATCTCGATAAAAAAAATAAAAGCGGAAGTTTTTGTTTGGCAACTAAAACTTACGATTACGAATGTTAAAACTTGTGGGTGTTGTAAAAAGGGGAAAACCTGTGGACCTGAGAAAAAGGTGCCTCAAGCAAAAGAGACACATGTTCTTGAATATAAGGAGATTCTTCAATGACTGTAAAAACAAATGTGCTCATTATTTTTGCATTTATAGCTTTATTTAATGGGTGTATGAAATGCCAAAATTATACATTCAATCATGAGATTATTTATATAAAAAATTATGATGACACTGTGAGATTTAAAAATGTAAAACTGTTAGAAACTATAAAGATCTCATCTGTAGAATTTGATGACACACCTGTTCTTGAGGCAATTGATTGGCTTGCCTATAGCGGACAACAAACCATTAGCTATTTAGATTTCAATACGCATAGTGATTTTTCTTCCACAACAAACAAAACCATTACTCTTATTATGAAAAATACTACGTTTCTTACCGTGCTTGATGAAATTTGCGGACAAAGTGAGCGTTCTTGGGGGTTTAATGAAAACATTTTGATGACATTGCCGGATCATTATATCAGAGACAATAATGATTGGGTTTCAAAAAAAAATCATGAATGTGTTGAAGATCACAGGACAAATCACATTAAGATAATTAATAAGTGAAACGGATTTTCGTAAAAAGATGAAGCTCCTTTATTATAAAAGCACGAAAGGCAAACTGATTAAAGTGAGTCGCACAGGATCAGCGGACACGCTTTATGAATATAACAGCCTCGGTGAACAGAGTGTAACTTGTCTGGATGTGAACACTAACGGAGGGGTTGACTCTGCAGGTTTAGACAGGATTAACAGGATTGACAGGATTTATGAGCTGCGCTCTAATGACTGGTGGCAAGTGACATACAACATGATATGGGCAGAGACAAACTCGACAACCTGTATCACCAGTCCAATATCCAGAGTGCGCATGACCGGCCTTGGCGGGGATACTTATAATGGCGCGATTTTAACCGCTCAAAGTGAAACCGAGGACTGGCTGGGAAATGTTACCAGAACGTCGACCTACACTGATGCCAGCAACGCCACGAGCTGGACTATAACAGACACGCCGGAATCAGATGTTGATGTAGTACAGAAATCTGTAGCTGGGTATCCAGTGCAGAGCGTTTCATCAACAAGTGTCACCAACAACTACACCTACGATGGATTTTCTCGGCAGCTCTCCGCAACAGATGGACGGAGCAATACCACCGTTACTGCTTACAACGATCTTGGGCAGGTGAGTTATACACAAAGCTCCACGAATAAAACGTATTTATTCTACAACAGTCTCGGTCAGCGAACGATGGTTAGTAATGCTCTCGGTCAGGTCAGTCATACTGCTTATGATCCATTGGGCCAAATCGTTGCCACATGGGGCACGAGCTACCCCGTTGCATATCAACTCAATACGGCTGGCCGCATGATCGCGATGGCTACAACCCGCAGCAATGAATATGCGAACGTCAACCTCATCACCTTGTTAACGGATGGGGAAATACTCAGCGACTGCAATATTCCCGCATTGGACATAACCCAATGGATTTATGACGATAATACAGGTTTGCTGACCCAAAAGATTTACGCCGACGGTAACGGCCCCTCATATACTTATACATCATCCGGCAAACTTTATACCCGCACATGGGCGCGTGGTAAAACTACAACTTACACTTACGGCGATCTCGGACAGATTACAAAAGTTGACTACAGTGATTCGACACCGGATGTTACGTACACCCATGACCGCTTAGGCCGAATAACTTCGGCAACTAGCTTGGCCTCAACCAGCACCTTTCATTATGATGGTTTAACCCTCGACTACGAAACCCAGAACGGCTATATCATCAAACGCAGACAGAACTCTTTAGGGCGGAATATCGGTTACGAACTTTTTGATCCTGTAGATCCTGTAAATCCCGTCAAAAAAATTATATATGGCTATGACAGCTTTAATCGCCTCAGCACCGTTACTTCAATCATCGGTTCAGAAACCAACACATTCACTTATGCTTACTTGCCAGGAACAGATCTTGTAAACGCCATGAGTTCGAATTCAGGCGTTCAGTGGACTCGCCAATATGAATCGGAACGAAATTTAATAATTGCCGTTTCAAACTCATGGAACGCCGCTACGATCTCAGCGTTTGATTATATCAATGATCCGCATGGCCGCCGGACTAAACGCACCGATTACTTCAACATATCGACTATAACCAACGCTTTTATCTATAACCAAAACTCGGAGATTATAAATGCGACAATGAACGGTGATGAATATAATTGTGCTTTTGATCCTATAGGCAACCGACAAATATCTGTGTATAATGCCCTCACCAACTCCTACACAGCAAATCAACTCAACCAATACACAGCAATTAACGGTGACATGTCCATCACTCCAACTCACGACCTTGACGGAAACCTCACATGGGATGGCATTCATTGGTCTCATGGTTGGGATGCTGAAAACCGCCTCATCAGCTCATCCAATTTCACCAGTGGTGTTCTCTGCGAATATGCCTATGATCATCAATCAAGGCGCATCTCCAAGACAACCTTAACCCCCAACCCTTATAGCTCCCTAACCACTAAATACATTTGGGATGGTTGGAACATCGCGGCAGAAATCATCATAGATCAAACCATCTTCACAACCAATGTCAATTATTACACGTGGGGTCTCGACCTCAGCGGCACTATTCAAGGTGCAGGCGGTGTCGGCGGGCTTTTAAGTGAGACAAAAGTTGTTAGTCCAGTAACCAACACATATTTCGCTGTTGGAGATGCGAATGGAAATGTAACTGAATATTTGGTTGTTTCAGGAACAACAGCTGCACACGGAGAGCATAACGCTTTCGGAGAAGCAAAGTTCTCAGGAGCAATGAAGGATGATTTTACGCATTGGTTTAGTTCGAAACCGTTTGATAAAGAGACTGGGTTTGTTGTATATCAACGGCGCTATTATGATTCTATGTTTTGCAGGTGGCTGTCCAAAGACCCGATCGAGGAAGCAGACGGCCCGGGACTGTACCTGTTTTTAAAGAATGACGCGGTAAACAAGTGGGACTATTTGGGTCTAGTTGTTCCTCTTTCACCTCCGTCATCTGGTGTTTCGAAAGGCAAAGAAGGACCTTGGGAGTATTCAGCTACTTGGGCTCCGTATTCAGAAGAGGTGGTGGTTGTTATTTCGTATACTCTCCCTAAAAACCATAGAAAATGTTGTAATACTGTTGAAGTTAGCCGTTATGTACGGAAATTGCTAATGGGAGGAACTTTAGGACCATACGTATTAGATCATGCTGCTGAAGGAGGATACAACGTTATTGACACTCCTTATGTAGGTTTTGCAGAAGGCGACGCTCCAGATGGGCTAAGTTTTACTTTTGGTGTAAGCGTCTTAACTTTGACCTATTGTAAGCTGGGCCGGTAGTGTTAACCGGTCATGGACTGTGATTGGCGGGCTGCAAGCCACTTGGCCGGTGTCAG
>JBAYXX010000115.1:0-11387 GCA_041673345.1 Kiritimatiellia bacterium | reverse complement strand
CCAAGGCGGATCTAATGAACCTTAAAACTGCCTATTAAAAACTTGATGGATGTTTAGCTATCGGAATAGCGATAGCGCCACAACGCTTTAGGAGGAACGCCATGTCACAGCAAATTAACTGCTTCAATTGTGACCACCCTCTGCATATCAGAATAGACACCGCAGGATATGTCCACCGTGCTGCGCCCGGCGACGATGAGCCGCTGAAGCGATACGACGACAAGGGAAAGCCTGCTAAAGGCAAGAGACCGCCTCCGCTGTTCTATGTGCGTGACCGGAAAAAGGGTACACAGAAACTGGAAACGGCGAAGGGGATCTTTGAGGATGTGGCCACGGAGGAACCGATGAGCGCGGTCTGCCCGAAGTGCGGGCACAAGAATATGATTTATTGAGGTGGTTCTATTGAACACCAAAGAGATAATAGATTACTGCCTTAAGGCTATCGGTGAGGAAGACCTAATCGAGCCGGTTTTTATGACCAGGGAGGAAGTGCTAGCCCTGGTCAATATTATTTATCAGGGGCCGATTGCGCGCAGGCTGAAGTTGTTGAAATCGTATTCGTATGACAGTAGTGACTCTGCCCATACGATTACCGATGGCGTAGGCACTCTGCCTGCCGACTTCGACCGCCCGTCCCAAGTGTATGACGGGGACGCCCCGGACAATAAGCCGCTGGTAGTAATCCATGACATAGCGGACAGAGTGGCGGATACGGACGAGACGACACAATATTTCCTGCCGCGCACGGGGGAGATATGGCTGTTCGGTAAAACTCCGTCCAGCACAGTCAAGATGTACTACTACTTCGAGCCGCCTGCGTTGGAAGATTCGACCGACTCAACGCCTGTATACCTGCCCAAGCAGTTCCACTTGAAGCCTTTTGAGAAGGCCGTGCAGGCATGGTATTCGACCAGGAACGCCGACTACATGGACGAGCAGGAGTTGGAGATATTCCTGATGGACATCCTTGACGATATCGAAAGGTATTGCGACGACAAGGCCATCGACGACAGTCCGAGACAGATCGAGGTGGTGTGGTAAATGGCCTACGACCGCATCATGAAGCGTCATGCCCGCAACCGTGGACGCAACCGGCAGATTCTTTCCCTGCCACAGCAGGACTGGCGTGGGGTAAACGCTGTGGACGACATCTACTCAATGGCGGCGCACCAGATCCCGCCGGCGCAGAATGTGGACTTGGGCAGCCCCATCGGCAGCATCACCAAAGTGGCCGGGTATGAGTCCCTGTTTCCCTCCCTGGGCGCGGGCGGCATCGGCGGCCTGCGCTGCTGGAAGCACAGCGACGGCGACAAGTTGGTATTCCAGCACGCCAAGCAGCTCTACCTTATTAGCGGAGAGTCCGGCGCAATATCCATGTCCTCGAAGGAGGACTGGGAGGCTGGCACAGGGGTAAACATTGACACCGTCACTTCGCCGGGGGATGTGACGCTTGCCGTGTCCGGGGAGGATTTCAGCGTCACCGCCACGACCACCGCGGACTTTAATGGCACGCATGAAAATACAGTGGCCGAGGAAAACAGCGTAAAACTGGGCATTAACTCAACGGGTGGCGGCGCAGCACGCTACTACATACAGAACGCAACAGCAGGCTATAACCCCAGCGCAAAAGGCGGCTGGGATTACACAGGCAGCCAGGTTTTAAAGCGGCTTTCGAGGACAAAAGGCGGCAGTATCTCTTCTGCAGGCGGCAACTCTACTGATTTTAGCGCAGGCTACGATGCGCTGATAATTAAAGCCGTTACTGACCCGCTTGTCACGGCCAAAACCCTGGCCGGAACACTCAGATGGTGTTTGGGCGTACATACCAGCTACAATATGGTTTACCACGTCCATGCGTGGGTGACGCAGGGCGATTCAAGCACAGTGCGCGGTACTCTGCTTAATAACTATATTGGATCTACAGAGTTTCCCACTACAGCGGCGGGACTGCTGGTATCAGCACAGGCATTGACAAGTGTATCAGCACAGGCCGGGGATCGCATAGTGATCGAAATTGGTTTTTGTGCGGGGGGTGCCGGAGAATATTATTCGCGGATATGGTACGGCGGCACGGGAGGGGACCTAACCAACGGTGGGGACGTAACCACGCTGGCGGGCTGGTTTGAGTTTTCGCAGGATCCGGGAGATCAATATTACGCTGAAGGCACGTATACCCACGGGGAGATTGACATATCCGGCATAGGCATAACAACGGGAGTGACAATTACCTACAACAAAACCACTCCTGCCGGGACTGCCGCAGCCGTGCAGACCAACACATATAACGGGAGCGCGTGGGAAGGGTGGACGGCGAGGGCCGGCGGGGATACGGTCATTCCATCCGATACGGACGTATCGAAATACAAAGTCCGGTGGCGGGTTCTACTGTCTACGACAGACAACATGGTGACGCCTTCCCTGGATGACGTTACACTGGCAGGCGATTCCGGCTATGCTGCTTTCGCCAGCCTGATTTCACCCGTCTTAGATCTGGGCAACACGCCTACCACCGCATTGCTGTCCTGGGCGCAGACCGTGCCCGAGGGCACTTCGGTCCGGTGGTTCGCCCGGGGCGGAGGAAGCGGCACTGTGTTCGGCGACTGGCGGGAGATATTTGCCAGCGGGGGCGCGATACCCCTGCTGAGGTATTCAGAGATCAAATTCGAGATGACCGGCACGGCCACCGAGACGCCGACTGTCAGCAGTTTGCTGGTCGGCTACAGCTTTGACTTCACCAAGCCCCACCGGCTGGACATTTCACCCCTGGGGCGCACGGACAACCTCTTGACGGGTAACCGCGTCAGCATGGAGGAGTACGAGGACCGCCTGTACTGCGCGGACGGGCTGCGGCCTTTTGTGCTGTATGCGGACGATTCAACGATAGCGGCAGGCACGGCGCAGGGCCTGACCCTAAACCCTCTATTCAGCGATTACACCGGCACCATTGATGACGACACCGGGGATACGTTTACCGATTGGACAGAATCCACGGGGGGAACGGGGCGGGTTGAGGCTGTGTCTGGCGGCATCAGCGGCACGTCTTTAAAAATAACCATGACTGACGCATCAGACTATGGGGATATCAGGGGCGTAAGACAATACAGGACACTTGCCGAAATGGGGCTTGTGGTAGGGGATATTATATCTATCGCGGCTTCCTATAAAATGTCGGCGCAAATTGGCTCAACAGTCGTTGTCTATATACAGTACCAAGATTCGGGCGGGGGGCAGGTTGGCGACGCCGTCTATGTTGTTAGCGACGATACAGCAGAAGTTACGGGGTACGCTCGTAAAGTCACAGAAGGACTGGTGATCCCGGAAGGCACAAACCGAATTAGGTTTACTGCTGGCATCCGCTCTACTGGCGCTTACTCCGCTCAGAACAACCAGCTGTGGGTAGATTATTTCACCTGCTCCAAGCAGAACGCAATAACCCTGGCGGCGGGGGCATCCGCTGTGGATGGCTTCTACAACAACGCTTTTATCACTATTACCGGTGGGACAGGCTCAGGCCAGGTGCGGTTTATAAGCGGCTATGACGGCACGAGCAAGATTGTCACGGTATCGGAGCCGTGGGATACCGTACCGGATGTTACATCCACCTATTCCATCGGAACGGCAGTAAAGGTGCGAAACGCTGGCGTGGACCCGCCGGCTACGGCTTGCAATGCGGCTGAGGGAGGCGGCACGGGGCTTACCGGCGCGTACAAGTACAAAATTACCTTTGTCAACCGGGACGGGTACGAGTCAAACCCATCTGCCGCGAGTAATGCGGTAACGGTAACAAGTAAGAGCGTCTCCCTGACGGATATCCCTACGGGCGATAGCACAATCACAGAAAGGAAAATCTACCGCACTAAGAGCAACAGTGCGGTTTTCTATTATGTAGCCACCCTAGAGGACAACACGACTACCACCTACAGCGATACCACGGCAGACACCGGCCTGTCGTCGCTGATGCTGGATAACAACAATATCCCGCCTAACTGTAGCCTGGTGTATTCGTTCCTGACCTATATGTTTTACGTTTTCATGGACGAGTTGTGGTTCTCCAAGGCGACGGAACCGGAGAGCGTCCCGGCGATTGTGGGGGATGTGCAGAATATCATCTGTCCGGGGTTGATTCTGGATATTAAACACAATCCCATGGCGCTGATTCCTATGGGACAGGACTTTGTAGCGCCGATTACGACTAGCACAGGGTTTATATTTGACAGCGACCCGGCTGTTGACACCACTACGATGCGAGTTATCGCTAATTCCGGATCTCTGTCGGCATGGGCATCTGATATCTGCATTACGCCTGACCTGCGCTCCATTCTGGCGTTCCCGTCACGCACTGGCATTATGGCGCTTCTGCCAGGCTTGCAGGAGGAAAGCATAGAGTCATTCCCACTCAGCAGGAACATACAGACATACATTGACCGGTCGGTGAACAGGGAGTCAATGGCGGGCATTTACCACAACGGGCGGTATCGGGTTTCGTTCCAGCACCTGGGCGAAACAGGGCCGGAGTGGGTAACATTTTCCTGCGACTTCCGGCAGGAAGGACGGGAGTGGCACGGGCCATGGACTTATGGCGCATCCTGCTATGTTGAGATAGACGGCATATTGTACGCAGGAGATCCGCAGGATGGGAAGATATACCGGATGGACACGGGCAACTCTTTCGACGGGGCGAATATCCGCATGATTGCCGATACCCGGATGTTGTCACCGCAGGGAGAGAACTTCACATACAGGTACAACAACTTTATGGTCATGGTAAGTGCGGAGAGTGACACCACTGAGCTGATCATCAAGCCCAAGGTGGACAACCGGGAGGCTTCGATTGTGCCGGGCAAACTGGTGGATACGTTTGCCGGAGACAAGCGGGCAGGGCACGATAACATCAGGAGCCGCAAGTTTCGTATTCCGCTGGCTAGAGGCAGTACTATCAGCTATCGGATTGAGGACGACAGTACGAATCCTCTGAGTATCCAGAAGATTATCACCGAGGCAGAAGTGCTGCCGTTGAAAAGATAATTCCAAAAGTGGAGGTGTTTATTTGACAAACCTAAATATTATACCGAAGCCGCGCACATCTAGCGGTACAGGAACGTCCCTGCTGGGTTCTCTGGCAGGGGCGGGACTGTCGAAGCTGTTCGGCCCGGCAGTGGGGCAGATTGCCGGGAAGGGCATCAGCGGCATTGCTTCTGCGCTGAAAAGCAATACGGCGACCAGTCCCTCCTATACCAGTTCCTACAGCAGTCCCTACACTGCGCCAACTTCGCAGTATTTAGCGCCGCCGACTCTTGATACCAGCTATCCAGAAGTGCCGCAGATTACCTACGACGAGGCCTTGTCGCGGGCTAAGGCGTATTTCGAGCCGCAGTATAATTCAGCCGTGCTGTCACAGAATCAGCTTGCGGCAGATCAACAGAAGCGTCTCACGCAAGCGCTGGCGGCGAGAGGGTATGCAAGCGCCAGGGGAGGACACAGGCAGACGGGCGAGGGGGATATTTCCCAAAGCCACGCGGCGGCATTGGATAATCTGAAAAACCAGTATGACTCCCAGATCGGCAGGTATGCGGGGGAGTTATACACTGGCATGACAAACGACGCATACCAGAAGCTAACCGCACTGCTGTCCGACCGGAACGCGAGAAACCAGGCGGCCCTGCAACAGTACGGAATGGATCTTAACGCAGGGCTGCAGAGGGAACAGATGCAAGCGAACACACAGAGCAACTACTATAACGCATTGTGGAACCTGGCTATGATGCTAGCAGACGCGGGGGAAGAATAGGAGGTGCGACATGGCTGAACAATTATTTAATACGCCCGCCAACACCGCCAACCAGTTAAGAGGTATGTACGGCGAGGATATGTTTCAGCAGGCTTCGCAACTGGCGGGCCTGATTAAGTCATACCGCGCCGATGCTAAGGCGCAACAGAAAACCGAGACTTTATCTCCCTATATAACAGCACTGCAGAACGCGGCGAATCAGTACAACACCGCCACAGATGACACAGGCAGGCAAAACGCTTCTGCGCTGGCTAGTCTCACCCGTGAGAATATGTTGCGGGGCGGGATAAGTCCTGCGGACATTGACCAGCGTTATTGGGGATCTGACCCCACCAGGGGATTCCAGACGACCAGCGGGTTTGAGGCTCCCGTGACCGGATACGAAGGACTGAAGCGTACACAGGTCATTGATGCGCTAAGGCAGTCTTTGAACGACAAGCTAACACAGCGGCAGCTAGATGCTGACCTGTCCGGCGTTGACCCGCACACAGGCGAAAAGACCTGGGGCAGGCAGTATCAGGAGCAACAACTAGCACTAGCTGCAATGAAAGGCGCAGGTGGTGGAGGAGGCGGAGGTGGCGGAAGTTCCGCCAAGATACCTTCGCTTTATGACCAGGCTAAGGCGGCGGCATATAATGACCCGCGCCTCTGGATGGGCAAGGATGACCCGCCTGAAGGAAGCTGGACGCAGGATGATTTGATTAGCGCCTATATGAAAACATACGGCGGCGGGGGCGGTTCTGGCGGCGGTGATGTTGCGGACATGATACAGCAGGCGCGGTCAAACGGATATTCTGATGCTGAGATACGGCAAGAGTTGATAAATGACGGTTTCAACCCGGCGCAGTATGGATTATAAGGGGGTGAATCCCCGTGGGATTACAGGATCTAGCGTCCACTCCTAAAGGTGGACTTATGAGATTGGCAACGACAATTAAAGAGGATGTCGGCTTCGACCCCGAAGTGTCTGACCCTTCCCTGCAATGGAAGGCGGCGCAGCATAGCCCTGTCCTGTCTAACGTGAACCCAGAGTTTGCGGAGAAACACCCGACATTTACCAAAGTGGCAACAACTCTGTCCACCCCACTTCGCAAGGCTTTTGATGTTCCCTGGATGGAACGGGCAGCGCAGAGCGGCGCGGAGATTATGACCCTCACGGATAACCCGGAGAAAGCGACCACAGGCAGTGGATTCGGAGACGTAACCGCCGACATTTTGGGCGCACTGATGGGCTTTACAGCTAACCCTGCTGGTGGCATAAAAAGCGCAGGGGCGAAGTTGTGGGGCGGCGCGGAAAGCGCAATAGAGCGGGCCCTCCCTTTTATCCCAAAGGCGAACAGACTCCCTGCCTTCGCGCAGACAGGATTGAAGCTGGGCGCGGCAAGCGTACCGTTTGAGGGCGTTATGGCGGCGGCAAACGAGCGCCCCATGAGCGCAGGGGAAATGGGCACGGCGGCGGGAATTAATGCGCTGTTGGGAATGGGGCTTGGGAGATTGGCGCAGGGGAGGAAGGTAGAAGCGCCGACTCTGCCGAAGCTGGAGGCCCCTATCAACAGGGATATGCCAGAGGTATCATGGAGGCCCATTGAATCTCCGCTTCCAAAAAGGCCAACTTTGCAAATAGGAACAGAACTAAACCGACCTGTTTATGTAAACGATGAAGTGTTCCAGGCATTACGCACAGTGCAACGCCCTAGTTATATTAACCCTGAAGTATGGCAATCGCTGAACCGTCCTCTTGGGGCAAAAACAGGACTAACGCCACCGAAAGCGGAGGTTCCAAGGGTAACACTGCCAGAAATGCGGCTCAAGGTACCTGAAATGCCAAAACCAAAAACCCGCAAACAGGGGCTAGCCATCCCCATAGATGAACGTACCTTTGAAGCAGTTGGCAACCGGAAGGTGAACGCATACCAATACGACCACCCGGAAGTCAAGCAGTACATTCAAGCTGAAGCCGAAAGACTCCTACAAGAGTTAAAGGGCGCGGTTAAAGGAGAGAAGGTATTCGGGCGCGCACAGGATGGTACTCTCAATGTAACAGGCACTAAACGCTTCGCAAGTGAACCGATAGAAAGAATACTTGACAATACCAATGCGACCTATGCCGAGATTGAAAACGCCTTACAGCGGATTATTAAAGACGAGGGCGCAGAGAATCAGGCTTTAGCGAAGCGGATTGAGCTTATAATTGATGACAACCTAACAGATGGGGCAAAGACCTTTGAGGGGATAGATATACAGCCAAATGCGGATTATGTTGCCATAAAGAACCGCATACAGGGCAAGGGCGCAGTTAAGCCGGCTGAATCAACGGCACTCACAGACGAAGAACTTTTTGACATGATCGAGTGGAGCCCCTTTCAACCCAAAGACAATCTTACCCGCGAAGGTTCTATTAGCGCGGCGAAATTTACCGTGCCGGAGAAGATGGCAGAGGTAGGGGATGGGACGAAGGTTCGCTCTTTGGGTGTGTCCGCCATGAACAACCCGGAGATTCATCCTGATGTCAAAGCGGGACTCTTAATGGAAACATACGAAGGCGGGGCCGGTACTTACAAAGCTATTACCAACAAGGAGACCATAGCGCAGGCGCAAAAGATGATTGCTGATGATACAAACGGCGCCCTTCGCCATGCCAAGCAGAACCCCGGAACTGCGCTCTCTAATACGATTGAGTTAGAGATGGTAAAGAAGGCCAACGCTGAAAACCGCTTTGACGACGCGATAGACATAATTAATGAAGTGTCTCAACGCTCAACGACACAGGGGCAGGCAATCCAATCCTTGCGGCTGTGGGGCAAGATGTCGCCGGAAGGGATGCAGAAATACTATGTAAACACGATTAACAAGGTAAATAAGGATATCGAAAAACAGATGGGCAAAAACGCCAAGAAGATCAATACCGACCCGAAGATTATGGAAGATATAAAGACAGGGATGGACAAGGCTGGCAAGTTGGTCGAGGGCAGGGAAAGGGATATTGAGATAGCCAAAGTCCTAGATAAAATCGCGGCACAGGTACCGGCTCCTTTTCTGCGCAAGGTGGCTACAGTCCACACAATGGCGCAACTCTTGAACCCGAAAACCGCCATCAGAAACATTGTCGGAAACGTCGGGTTTATGGGCATGGAGAACGTCAGCGGCGTTTTAGGGGCGGCTATTGACAGGCCGTTGTCCCTGTTGACCGGAAAGCGCACAAAGGTATTGCCTGACCTGGGGGCGCAGGCCAAGGGATTCAAGCAGGGATGGAAGCACGGGTTAGAGGATGCGCTTTTGGGTATTGATACATCCGCTATGGCTACCAAGTTTGATCTGCCGCAAGGCAGGGTTTTCCGCAAGGGATTCATGGGAAAAGCGGAGACGGCTATGAATATTGAGCTTCGCGCAACTGACCGCGCCTTCTATCGGGCAGCTTATGAGGACAGCCTTTCCAATCAAATGAGGGCGGCAAAGACCAATACTCCGACAGAGGAAATGATGAATACCGCACACCTGGACGGATTATACAGGACGTTCCAAGACGAGAACGCATTGACAGCGGTATTTGTCGGACTTAAAAAGCTGATGAACGACCCTGCTCATACGGTGAAGTTCGCAAAGGACAGGCCGGCGCGTGAGTTTGGCATGGGTGATTTCATAGTCAAATACCCTCGCACCCCTGCGAACTTGTTGTCGCGCGGTCTGGCGTATTCTCCTGCCGGCTTTACAAAATCACTCATAGAGATGGCAAAACCTCTTGCCAAGAAGAAGTTTGACCAGAGGGCGTTTGTCGATTCGTTCTCCCGTGCAACTGTAGGATCTGCTGCCCTTTTTGGAACGGGGGCGCTCCTGCACAAACTGGGAATCATAACAGGTAAAAGACATGATGACTATGACCTTGCAGAACTTCAAAACCAACAGGGATTCGGGGAATACCGCATCAACGCCTCGGCGTTAAAGCGTCTTATATTCGGCGGCGGCGATACGAAACCGCAGAAGGGCGACAAGATCATCAGCTATGACTGGTTCCAGCCGCAGGCAATACCTCTAGCAATAGGCGCTGATATTGATGCCAACAGGGGGACAGAGAAGGGGCTTGTCGGCCCACTTTTGAGCGCACTGGCGACAGGTATTAATGCCTTTGCGGAACAGCCTGTAGTGCAGGGCATACAAACACTGTTTAGCGGCGGTTACGGGGATTACAGCAAGGGTGTCGTCAAGGTGCTTGAAAACGTACCATCATCATTTATACCAACGCTTTTAAGCCAGGTGCGCCAGCTAGTTGACAACCAACGGCGGGAGACTTACGACCCAATGAAGGGGAAAGAGTCTATTAACAGGGTTAAGGCTAAAATACCGGGACTTGCTTCTACGCTTCCCGAAAAATACGGCACTCTGGGGCAACCTCTAGGGACATACCCAAGCGGTAACAACACCCCGTTCAACGTGTTCCTTAATCCTGCGTTTGTGAATACCTATAATCCTTCTCCGGAAGTCCAGAGAGTGCAGGATATATATGACATGACTGGCGCGACAAACCAAGTGCCGAGGATAGCGGATAAATCCATTACCATAAGCGGCAAGAAGTTTACGCTGTCAGGGCAGGAGTATTCTAATTACCAGCGGCTTCTAGGGGAGTACACCCAGCAGGAATTCGCAAAGATGAGGAAGGATCTAAAGCCTGAAGATGCGGCTAAAAAGATGCAGGATATTATGACCGATGCGAACACAAAGGCCAAGAAGGATATATTAGAGGCCAGAGGGGAAAGGGTTGTCAAGAAGGGTAACGGATTGGTGATAAAATAACTACTCAGGCCACATGGCAGATGGCGGGCCGGATGCAGCAAGCAAAGACAGTATAAAAACAATTCCCGCTGCAGCAACTAGAAGCCTTGCCCATACTGGCAGGCTCGAAAACCATTTATCTGCTTCCGAATGGGTTATTGGTTTATTGCCAGACGCCATGTCGTACAGTACAAGAACGCCGATAACAGATATAGAGATAATACTTGCAATGCTAGTAAGACTCATTCTACCATCTCCTTTTAGTAAATATCCCTGCCAGCATTAACGCTGCCAGTAGAAACACACCGATCGTTTCCATTGCATCACCACTTTTGGCAACATTATACACGATAAATTATTCACAATCAAGATGATTTGCAGGCGACCCGCCGGGGGTGTCCTGACGGGTTTACGGAGATTAAGCCTCCGCAGCCTGCATATTGAGCATATCATGTCGCTATGGGAGGTGTCTAACCAACACTTCCCTTTTTGGTAAATTTTATCAGGGGGTGGACAGGTGACAGAAAAAGAATGGTACGACAATAAAACTCTCTATGAGATGATGGTAGATCTCAGCAAGCGGCTGGAACACACCAACGCAGAGTTGGAGAAAACACAGGTGCTGATCCGGGATTACAACGGTCTGCGGCAGAAAATCAACGATTGCGAGCGGGTGCTTTTTGAGAATCACGGCAAGGAAACCGGCGGCAAGAACGTATGGGGTTACATAGTGGGCGCTATCGGCATAGCGTCTTTTGTTTTGTCACTGGTGATGAAATAAGAGAGGGTGATATTATGATTATCTGTATTGACGCAGGCCATACGCCCAACG
>JBAYXX010000114.1:0-11416 GCA_041673345.1 Kiritimatiellia bacterium | reverse complement strand
TAATAGCGCGTCGCGTTTTTCGAAGAGTGAAACTTTCTTGTTATTCATGCTTGTATTATAGAGCATGAATCATGCCCTATACAACAACAAACTAAAAAAAATCAAAATTAGAATTGCTGGATATGTTGGCCCCGATATTGACTGTTGATCGTTGATGAGATATAATTACAATTTATTTAAGAGATAGTCATGCAAATTACTGTGGAGAAAATATACAAGGAGGCTGTCACTCTACCTCCTAAGGAGCGTGCTAGTCTTGCCGAGGCAATCTGGGACAGTTTAGGAGAATCGCATACATTTCTTTCTGATATTAGCGATGAAAAAGCTGTATCACTTGCATCGCAGCGTGAAGCTGAAATTGATGAGGGAAAGGTGTCAGCCCTTTCACATGCTGAGTTGATGGAGCGGCTGGCGTAATGAAAAGATTTCCATATGAACCACTTAAAACCTAATTTTTTAGCCAAAAATCGACCTCTAAGGGCTGATATTCGCCTGTTTCAAGAGTTAAATTATTGCACATAAACACTTTACAGAGGCTTAGCGTCTAAGCAACCTCAGGTGTGAAGTGCAATGTAATATCCAGATGCATTACTAAGCGTAACATCTGATATTGTATAATTGCGAACTCTGTAAAAGCCTATTCCGCACAACTGAATGTTCGTACTATCGTCGCCACTCCAATTGAGATCAACAGTTCCTGACCCTGTGACAGTGATATTATGTGTGCCACTTCCTGCATAGATCAAGGGATAGTTTTTGTACAAATATTGATTCCAGGCAATACCGCCAATCCATCGACCATATTCAGCTGTATGCGCATAATGAGCCGCATTATTGCTTTTTTTCAATATGGCACCAGAATTGATGTTCAATACCACATTGTCCTTTAATGTGAGTTCTCCTGAGAGGTATGTTTTCCCGCCCGGAAGATTTACCGTGCCGCCTCCAGCATTAGAGACAACATCGATAGCATTTTGTATGGCGACTCTGTCATTGGTTGTGCCGTTGCCCACAGCACCATAACTCAATACGCTTACGTCCATGGCGTAAACAGCCGTTGGCGTAAATATTGCAAACGTCGAAACTATAAAGACAATCCAAATTAACATAATAAGCATCTTTGTTACTTTTATTCCATAATTACTCAAATATCCCCTGTAATAAATAACATCATCTTATCCTTCCAAGTACAACAACAAAAAATTCATAAATCCCATAAAACGCCGTGGATTATCCGGCTAGTAGGCTGCCGGACTTCCACTAAGTCCGACAGCGAGGCTCCTTCTACATAATGCTTGCTTCACTCTGAATAACTTCACAGCAAACCGCCGCGCCTGCCGCATGAACCGCCCATGCGCCGCGTACGCGCCAAACTCTCCCTCTATCATTGAAAGGCACTATCGCGCTACGGCAGGTTCCTTACAAGGCGGAAGCCGTAGCTGCTGTGCCGGACCCACCGCCCACCATCGGCACCACGATTCGCCGAACGACAGTACTCCGCGCCTGCAAACCAACTCCCGCCCCGCAACGAGTTAGGTGAGCCTTCCAGTGGCACTTCCAGACCTACTGGATCCTCGGCTGCCGCTGTCCCGATATTATCCGTGTGCCAGTCCAGGCACCATTCAAACACGTTGCCGTGCATGTCGTACAGTCCCCACATATTCGGCGCGTACGACCCCACCGCCGCCGAGGCGTTTGCTGTGGTGCAATCTCTAGCAGGCTCAACCGTGCCGTCGACATACCCACCGTTGAACTTGTACCGCCCCAGCGCGCCCAACTGCGCGTCGGAAGTAACGTTTGTAATATTCACTGTACCGTCATTGAGCGCCCCAGTCTTGCCCGCCCGGCAGGCGTACTCCCACTGCGCTTCAGTCGGTAAGTCGAAGCCACCCAAAACAGTCTTGCTCCGCAAACGCCCCATGAAAGATCCAGCAGCGACAGCGTCGGACTGCGGCCAGCTTGTCTCCATAGCAGTGTTATCGTTGTTCTCGCGGATTTCGTAGTACGACACATCCTCAACAGGGCGAGTGAGCCTATAGTCATTGTTGTTCAGCCAGGATGGCCACGGTTGCACATCGCCCATCACCTGCTGCCACTGGCTTTGGGTGACCTCGTAAACCCCAGCGTAAAACGCTTTGGTCAACACTACAGTATGCTTGGCTTCTCTTGCGTTGTTGCGGCCAGTCTCGCCTTCTGGTGAGCCCATCTCAAAGCCACCCGCGCCCGTCGCCGGGATCTGCCGCATTAGGATACGAGTGGTCTTGTAAAGGTCATTGGTCACTCCCTCTGGTACCGCCTCAGCACTGACGTAGTAATAAACCGGATAGTCCGCCGCGCTTGTGCCGCCGACAACATCCACCGCACAGTAAAGCGGTGGCGCATTAGTGGTCCACGCGACAACCTTCGCTCGAGCGACTTGGGTCAGGTTCTCGGGCCAGTCCGCACCCGCGTTCCAAGTGATGGTGCGGCTTCCCGGCTGAACCACCTTGCACACGTCGCCCGTCAGGCGTGTCACAGCCCCGTCGGGTATTGCCACGTTATTGGTCTCAATGCCCAGTGTCACGATCGCAGCCTCATTGGCCAGATCGTACGTGATCTTTACGATGCGCGAACCCTCTTGTTGCGTCATCACCACATTGCTTATCGACGGCGCAGCGGCATACGCCGCGCCTGTAGCCATAAAGGCCGCCGCAGCCGCAAGGACCGCCCTGTTTATCATGCGTTTCATCTGTGTTACCTTTCTGTTAAAGCGCAAATCCTCGCGCAAACTTTATTAATAACGTCATCTGGTTTACTGTGTAACTTCTGCTTACGGGGTACTTCGGTCATCTCTGTGTCGACCGAACAGCCGACCGCGCCCGCGCCTGCCGCAAGAACCGCCCATGCGCCGCGCACCCGACAAACTCACCCTCTCTCATGGGGGCACTATCGCGCTACGGCAGGTTCCGCACAAGGCGGAAGCCATAGCTGCCGTGTCGGATGTCTCGCCCGCCATCGGCACCACGACTCGCCGAACGACAGTACTCCGCGCCTGCAAACCAACTCCCGCCCCGCAGCGAGTTAGGTGAGCCGCCCAGCGGCGTTTCCAGACCTTTGGGATCCTCGGCTGCCGCTGTCCCGATATTATCCGTGTGCCAGTCCAGGCACCATTCAAACACGTTGCCGTGCATGTCGTACAGTCCCCACATATTCGGCGCGTACGACCCCACCGCCATCGTGCCGTTCGCTGTGGTGCAATCTCTAGCAGGCTCAACCGTGCCGCCGACAAACCCGCCGTTGAGTCTGTGCCTTCCCAACGCGTCTAACCGCACGTAGGGAGTATCGTTTGTAATGTTCATTGTACCGTCATTGAGCGCCCCAGTCGTGCCCGCCCGGCAGGCATACTCCCACTGCGCTTCAGTCGGTAAGTCGAAGCCACCCAAAACAGTCTTGCTCCGCAAACGCCCCATGAAAGAGCCAGCAGCGACAGCGTCGGACTGCGGCCAGCTCGAGTTGATCGCAGTGTTGTTGTTGTTCTCACGGATTTCGTAGTACGACACACTCTCAACAGGCCGGGTGAGCCTATAGTCGGTGTTATTCAACCAGGATGGCCACGGTTGCACGTCGCCCATCACCTGCTGCCACTGACTTTGGGTAACCTCATAAACCCCAGCGTAGAACGCTTTGGTCAGCACTACATCATGCCAATCTTCCCGTACTTGGTTGCGTCCAGTCTCGTTGTCAGGAGAGCCCATTTTGAAGCCTCCCCCAGATGTCACTGGGATCTTCCGCATCAGGATGCGGTTGGTCTTGTAGAGGTCATTGGTCACTCCCTCCGGCACAGCCTCGGCACTGACGTAGTAATAAACCGGATAGTTAGCCGCGCCCGTGCCGTTGGCAACATCCACCGCGCAGTAAAGCGGCGGTGTATTGGTGGACCACGCCGTCACCTTCGCCACAGCGTCGTCGCTCAGGTTCTCGGGCCAGTCCGCACCCGCGTTCCAAGTGATGGTGCGGTTCCCCGGCTGAACCACCTTGCATACGTCGCCTGTAAGGCGCAGCACAGCTTGGTCGGGTATTGCCACGCCATTGGTCTCAATGCCCAGTGTCACGATCGCAGCCTCATCGGCCAGATTGTATGTGATCTTTACGATGCGCGAACCTGCTTGTTGCGCCATCACCACATTATCCACCACTGGCACGGCGTAAGCCGCGCCTGCGGTCACTAAGGCCGCCGCAGCCGCTAGAGCCGCCCTGTTTATCATGCGTTTCATACGTGTTACCTTTCTATTTAATGTGCGAATCCTCGCGCAAGTTTTATTAATAACGTCATCTGATTTACTCCATAACTTTTGCTTACGGGGTAATTCGGTCACATTATCACAATTACCGTGCCAATGATCTGTTTGGTGTTGAGCGGAACAGCTATTGACCAATCTAACGTGTAACTGCGGCTATCGAGCGGTTTCTCGTCCATCGCTACCATCCGCGCCAACGTACGGGTGTCCACAGCCGTATCAGCCGAGTAGCCGACCATATCCGCATTACCGCCAGCTGCCAGCAGTGTCACTGCCGTCAGCGTAATTGCCTTTTGACTCATCCATTTCATTGTCTTCATTCCGTTATTTCCTTTCAAAAAAAATCGCACCCTTCGTTAAAACCGTCCATTCGAAGCGGTCGTACGCGGCGACCGCCTACGCATCCGCTACTGAGTATTCGCCCGATCTCCCTTCTCACTCCCCGTGGAAGAGGGGCGCCTGCCTGCCGCAGGCAGGGGGTGGGGGGCAGCACCATCGCGCTAGGGCAGGTTCCTCACAAGGCGAAAACCGTAGTTATCGACCCGTTGATATCGAGTGTCGCCGCCGCGATGCGCCGAGCGACATTGATACCCGTTCTCACTTCCGGCCCAACTCGCGCCACGAAGCAAGTTGTTGGCACCGCCATCCGGTGACAGCGGACCTTTGGGATCCTCGACCGCCGCTGTCCCGAGATGCGTTGAATACCAGTCCAGGCACCACTCCCATACATTGCCGTACATATCATAAAGGCCCCACGCATTCGGCGCATACGAGCCCACCGCAGCCGTGCCATTCGCCGTGGTGCAGTCCCGATCAGGTCCAATCTCGCCGCCGATGAACCCGCCGTTGTACCTATACCGCGCCAGCGCGTACAGCCGCGCATCGTGATAAACGTTTGTAATGTTAACCGTGCCATCGTAGAGCGCTCCGGTTGTGCCCGCCCGGCAGGCGTACTCCCACTGCGCGTCAGTTGGCAGATCGAAGCCCGCCAGCCCGGTCCTGTTCCGCAGCCGCCCCATAAAGGAGTCAGCAAAGACAGCGTCGGACTGCGGCCAGCTTGTCTCCATAGCAGTGTTATCATTGTTCTCGCGAATATCGTAGTACGACACCCTCTCCACAGGGCGTGTGAGCTTATAGTCGTTGTTATCAAACCATGCTGGCCACAACAGCTTGTCGCCCATCACATAGTGCCATTGGCACTGGGTGACCTCATAAACCCCGGCGTAGAACGCCTTGGTCAGCACCACGTCATGCCAATCTTCCCGTTCGGGGTTGCGGTAGAACTCGTTGGATGGCGATCCCATCTTGAAGCCACCTGAGCCCGTCTCAGGGATCTTCCGCATGAGGATGCGGGTGGTCTTGTAGAGGTCGTTGGTCACTCCCGATTGCACCGCCTCGGCACTGACGTAGTAATAAACTGGATAGTTTGTCGCGCTCGTGCCGTTGACAACATCCACCGCGCAGTAAAGCGGCGGCGCATTGGTGAACCACGCGGTCACAACAGGCTTAGCGGCTTGGGTCAGCTTTTCGGGCCAGTCAGCACCTGCGTTCCAGGCGATTTTCCGGCCTGTAGCGGGCTGGATCACCCTTGAAACGTCACCGGAGAGCCGCGTCACAGCCCAGTCGGGTATTGCCACGCCATTGGTCTCTATTCCCAGCGTCACGATAGCTGGCTCGCCGATCAAATCGTACGTAATGTCCACGATGCGCGAACCCGCGCGTGGTGTCATCACCACATTAGCCACCGACGGCACGGCATACGCCATGCCTGCGGTCACTAAGACCGCCGCAGCCGCTAGGGCCGCACTGTTTGTCATGCGCTTCATATGTGTTACCTTTCTATTAAAGTGCGAGTATCCGCACAATATTTATTAAACACCCAGTCTAATTTACCCTGTAAGCTGTTCTTATTGAAACATTTGACCACCTTTGACCACCCGCAGCAGAGCACGTGATGGTGGACATGCTCAGCTGGTGAGTCGAGCAGCACCTGAACACCCGATGGAGAATACAATTCGGAAATATAAACCTTGTTCGGGTTTGGGGACTGCCGATACTTAATCATCGTCCTCCCATCGCGCGGCAGCGCGGTAAAGTCCATCGCATGGCAAGCAAAAGCTACGCTCAACCAGATCAACCCTAACCTCACTATCAAATAACCGCTAGCTTTCATGCGCCTTATCCTCTTGTGACAGTTATTCCTTTATCTCGCATGTCGCCTTATTCGCTACTCGGAACAAAAAACCAGCAACCAACATTATGGTCATACAACTTCCAAAGTGTCTCTATGTAACCATATTTTATTCACATATGCGTCTAAAATTATTCAGTGAAGAAGTTTGAACAATTTTGATTTGCGCAAATTTCATACGGACACATATTTCTGCAATGCAATACCGCATACAGTTATTTATCGCACAAATTTGAAAATTTGATCCCAGCCGTAAGACCTCCACCACAAGGCTAAGCGTCGAACTTTGCGAACGCTGGAACTGGCGCCTGTGTGCGGCACGCACAGGCAGGCAACGCGCAAGGAAGCCACAAAGATATGGCTGCGCCTGGACGAGACCCGGGGTCGCACACGCAACGACCGCGAAAACAGCATCCGCGCCTCCGTCAAAGACATCTATCTCTATCCGCTGGCCAAAAACTTCAAGGAGGCGTTGTGTCATGATCACGCCTGAACAAGCACTGGCCATTTATCGCGCCGGAGCGGAAGCGGTGGTCAAGGTCATCTGCGATTTATCACGGCAGGTGGATTTACAACAGCGGCAGATTGAGGCCTTGCAAAAGAAAGTCACCTTTCTGGATCAGACACCGCGCGTAATTCAGCAGATGGAGATCGAAGAGGTCCTCGTCCTCAAGGAAGAACACCGATCTTATCCGTTCTGGTGCGAGAGCTGCCAACAAACCCATTATAGTCCCTTCCCTAAAGAGGTACTCAACGTCGATGAAACCGGCCACAAGGAAAACGCCGGGAAATTCTGGACCTGGGTGTTCCGCGCCGACCTCTACGTGTTGTTTGAAATCGACAAATCCCGCGGCTCTAAAGTGCTGCTTGAGGTGCTCGGAGCGGACTTCAACGGCGTGCGCGGCTGCGATTATTTTTCCGCCTATCTCAAATACATGAGGGACTGCAACATCACCGTACAGTTCTGTATCGCCCATCTGATCCGCAACATCAAATATCTGACCGGACTGCCGGATGTCGAAACAAAAGCTTACGGCAAGGCCTATTTCGAATTCATCACCACGCCCGGCATCGGGCCTACCAACAATTTAGCTGAACAGGCGGTTCGTTACCCCGTGAACGGCTACTCTAACCCGAAGGATAAAAAATGAGTTATGCAAAGGTGATTTAAACCGAGCCAGAACCATCCTGAAGAGTTTAAGAGCAGGCCTGATGGGCTAAAAACCGAGCAACACTTGTTAAATATCGACATCAAAGCCTAAATCAGTATCTGACCCCAATGGCCCTCCACCCTTAAAGATTCATCCGTCCGTTCACGCGATGCGTAATATGATAGATAGCACCGATAAACTCAACTCTCAATTTTTTAGCCATAATGAAAAAGTATCCTAAAGCAAAGACACCCGTCAATCACTAATTTCTATTATTAGGTTTGAAGCCGCCCCGGGGCCAATGTGGCTCGCTACGCCTTCATTGTAAGGCTCTTCATTATTCCCTTTCTATGGATTTATCTTGGCGCAATTTAGGTTTGCTCCCCTAAATTGAATTTCAGGATTGCTCTTGTTTTATTATTATAACAGCAATACAATGGTTTCAAATTAAAGCCATTGAAAAAGATTAACCATTGGAGATATATTATGAAAGTAGCACAATGCACTCCGGACCAATTCCTGCACGAAATCAGACAGGTACCGCAGCAATACCTTCCGCAACTGCTTGAGATTGTACACATCTATAAAGAATCAATCATAAAAAAGACCACTGTTGAAAGCTTGGAGCAAAGCTGGAAACAAGCAATTTCCGGTGAAACCTCACCGGTTTCAGAGCTATGGGAGGGTGTTGATGCCGAGTAGCAGAACAATTTTATTTACCAAGGAGTTCAAAAAGAACATAAAAAGTCTTGCGAGACAGTATAGAAAAATAAAATCCGATCTGTTGCCAGTTATCACACTTCTTGAGTCAGGAGATTTATTGGGAGACCAAATCAAAGGCGTGCCTTATAAGGTTTATAAAGCAAGAATACCAAACACATCGGCCAGCAAAGGCAAACAAGGCGGATTCAGACTGATATATTACCTAGAACTCTCTGACCATATTGTACTTCTCTCCATCTACTCAAAAAGTGTACTAGTCAATATCTCAATAGCTGATATTATCAATATAATCAATAATTTCAAACGCTGACTGAATCTCACTCGCATACATGATTTCTCCTGCAATTTATTCAATGTGCTAAAGGTCTTCGCGCTCACTGAAAAGTTAGTGGTTATTGAGAAGTTACCTGTGAAGTTGAAGCTATTTTAAATGCTACATGCGTAAAAATGGGATGGCCTCCAAAAGGATTTGACTAAAATTCACATATGGGTTATTTGTGTCTTGACCTCCGATTATAATGGATGCCCCTAACGAGCCTTAGGATGGATGACTCTCCGAAGTGATGAACTCCCTAAGCAACTAAAGGAGGAAGCCGCAATAAAGTTTATAATATTTTTTGAGCACCGTGGAGAACAGCAATGACATCAATCTGATCCGGTTTAATTGCGTATTCCTCTGAACACTGAGCAATATAGGCATATATCGCTTCAAGGTGATCGGATGCTGTTTTTGTCCAATGCACCTTCATTTTGGAAGTCCGTATTTGGCCCTTACTTCCTGCACATCCATTGTCCGACCTGAGATACTGTCCTGCATGCCCTGCTCTATGACCGAACGCACATAAATTTCACGCAGAAGGTCATCCCACGTGGAGTTGTCCGGCATCTTTTCAACCAGAGTGTGCGCCTGTTCTTTAATCAATGTGTTATGCATAATCAATCCCTCAAAACTCTTTATTCGAAAATATGGTATCATTTGATGAGATTTACGGCAACACTTTGTGGCAACGTTGCAAACTACGAAACGCACTAAATTCTCAAAAAAACTGGATATTCTTTTTCTTTGCGTCTTAGCACTCAAATATAATGGACGCAGCTAGGCACAGATTTGTCCCCGGCCTCTTTGAGAGAAGGCCGCCCGCTCTTGAGCGATCAGCGGTAGATCCGGATGGATGATCCTCCGAAGTGATGAACTTCGTAAGCAACTACAAATTATTGTTTTCCCTCTGCCCTCTACCCTCTGCAAAACAGAGTTTATCCACACCGGCAACATATTTTTAAGAGTGATCTTATGATAAGGATTTGAATAAAATTCACATACGGGTTATTTGTGTCTTGACCTCCGACTATAATAGATGACCCCCAATGCCCTCGGATACTTCGTACAATTTAAAATCATCAAGCATGACTGACAATCAGTTTTATTTTAAACAGGCTTGTTTCATTATACCAAATGTGACATAATCATGTTGTTTTAAGAGGAGTCGCCATGTAGGTAATCATATGGCTGAAAAGCGAGGTCAAGACACCGCCTTTCAGTAAAGAAGCACGTATTGAGGCTGGGTGTTTGCTTCGGGATTTACAGGATGGACACCAATTATCTCTACCTCAATCCAGGCCGATGACTGCGATTTAATGAAATAGGAGAAACATTATGGAGCAGATAACATTAAACGATTAAAGGATGCCGGTTTTGTCGTTGGTGATACTCAGGAATTTCTTAATCTATGTGATGAGGAAATGGCTTTTGTCGAGATAAAGCGTTCGCTTAGTCGAAAACTTCTGGAAAAGCGTAGATCCAGAAAATTAACTCAGGATCAGGCAGCAAAAATTCTTGGTACCAGCCAAAGCCGCATTGCCAAAATGGAGCAGGCTGATAAGTCTGTTTCCATAGATCTGTTAACTCGAGCAAATCTATCTCTGGGTGTAAAAGCAACCAGCCTGAACAGTACTTTTGAAATGGTATTGGCGGATGATACAAGTGAATATAAGTTAAAGCAGCTAGCTGCCGCCTGTCTGCATGCTACACACAGGCAGACAACCAAATAGACAAAAAAACGCTGCTCAATATGCGCTTTTTTTTAACGCAATTGTGTTTCTATAAGGTCTCCTTCAACATACTGATGAATCATGCTGGAAATTAAAGTTTGATACGGAATTCCTTTTTCCATTGCTTTTTTTTGTATTCTTTTTAAATCATGATCATACAAACGAATTGTAATTCTTCGGTCTTTTCTAAATGTATTCTCTGCTGTGCGCTTATACTCAGCTTGTTTTTCCGCTGACGGCTCAATAAGATCCATCAAGCCATTCTCATAGGCTTCGACAATTCCTTTTTCTTCTTTATCCAGTTTCATTTTAATCCCACTCGTATTTCATGGCTTAATTGTACATTTATTGTACGTACAGATCAAGGCTCATTTGCTCGGTCACCAAAAGCAGCCAAATCTTCAGCATTTATAACGTTAAAACGTCAATTACCATTTGCAAACTATAAAATCATGCGGAAAAATGGGATGGAGTTCAAAAGGATTTGAGTAAAATTCACATAAGGGTTATTTGTGCCTTGACCTCCGGCTATGATGGATGATCCTGCCAGCCCACCGTTAATTACTAAACTAAGTCTGACCCTGTCAGCCCCGATGTAAGCCCCGATGTGTCAGCCCCGATGTTGACTGCTGATCGCTGATGAGATATAATTGGTTTGCATTTAAGAGATAGTCATGCTTTTCAAGTGATTGCTTTAAAAGCCACCATTTGATATATTTGAGCTATTAATTGCAAAGGGATAAATCATGTTTGTTGAAAAAATGATAATTGAAACAGATGCACTAGGGCGTTTAAAAAAGGTTCCGCTGCTGCCTCCTAATAAGCGGCTGGAAACCATTTTTTTTGTTGTCGGTGATTCGGTGTGTGACGCACCCGTGAAGCGCCAGCCATCTAGCGACCTAAAAGGTTCTGTCAAAATACTTGGCAATATTCTAAACTCAACTCCTGAAGAGTCATGGAATCTTCCGAGATGATAGTCTTGGATACACATATCTGGATTTGGTGGATTAACGGATGTGAATCTG